>NZDS01000072.1 GCA_002690215.1 Rhodospirillaceae bacterium
CATGAAGCCGGCTGTTCCCTGTGTTGCGCCGTCGGCGGCGAACTGGTGCCGAGTGGCAGCCGCTGCGCCACGACGTCTAATCGCAACTTCGAGGGACGCCAGGGAAGCGGCGCCCGAAGCCACCTGGTGAGCCCGGCGACGGCGGCGGCGGCGGCTGTCCGCGGACGGCTCACCGATTGGCGTCGGTTGGAGGACTGAAGCCATGGAACCCTTCGCCACCGTCGAGGGTATCGTGGCGCCGCTGTTGCGCGACAACATCGACACCGATGCCATTATTCCGGCCGGCATATTCAAGCGGATCGGCACCGACATGTCGCGCATCGGCGAGGGCTTGTTCCTCGACTGGCGTGAATCCGCTGAGGGTGGCGAGCGTGACCAATTCATTCTCGACCGGCCGCAGTTTACCCAGGCCAAGGTGCTGCTGACGGGGCGGAACTTCGGCTGCGGCTCGTCGCGCGAACATGCGGTCTGGGCGTTGCTCGGGGCCGGGATCCGCTGTGTCATCGCCGAAAGTTACGCCGAGATTTTTCAGGCCAACGCCTTCCGCAAGGGTTTGCTGCCGATTGCGCTCGAACCCGAAAAGCACGCCCGATTGGTCGCCCTCGTTGCGGACAGCGATGTCCCGGTGCGGATCGTGGTCGATCTGGAGGCATGCCTCATAACGCCGGTCGGCGACCGCCCGCCGGTTGCTTTCTCGGTGAACCCCGATCGACGCGACGTCCTGCTGCGCGGCCTGGATGAAATCGATGTTGCGCTAAACCACGAAGATGACATTGCCGCTTTCCAGGCGCGCGACCGCGAGGCCCGCCCCTGGGTTTACGAAATCGATTTTCACGAAGCAGCGGAGGATGGTGAATGAGGCATACGACCGCTTGAAGGGGCTGATTCTGGCCGACAAGATTCTGGCCACGCCCGGCGTGCACGTTTCGCTGAGCGCCCGCATCGCGGCCAGCGGCGTGTTGCTCGGCGAGCCCGACAGTTCGCAATTGTCGTTGCGCGAACTCGCCAACCATTGCGCCCGGGTCTGTGACGCCGTCGATCTGCCGGTGTTCGCCGATGGCGGTACCGGGTTCGGCAACCCGACCAACGTCGTGC
This sequence comes from Rhodospirillaceae bacterium, assembly GCA_002690215.1. Taxonomy (GTDB): domain Bacteria; phylum Pseudomonadota; class Alphaproteobacteria; order UBA2966; family UBA2966. The sequence continues at coordinate 1,096 of NZDS01000072.1, forward strand.
GGGCAGTACGCGAATTCGAAAAAGCGGGCGTTGCCGGCTTGTTCATCGAGGACCAGGTGTTTCCGAAACGTTGCGGCCATACGCCGGACAAGGACGTTTTTTCCTCGACTTTGCCGATCGCCAAGCCGGCGGCCGCGGTGAGGCCGAGGTATGAACCTCAACTTGCGCTGGGAATCCCGGACGCATCATCGGCGTGGTCTGCGATGACGATGCCGAACTGACGCCGCAGAATGTCCTGGATGAGGTCGAAACAAGCGCCGTATCGGACCACCGAATAGTCACGGAAGTCGATCATCGTTGAGGAAAAGTTGTACGACACCCACCGCATGAGACCGTAGTCGATAACCAAATCAGCGGCGGCCAGGATTTCGGGCTCGATATCCTCGGTGCGATACTTCACGCCGCGGTGGGTCAGGTTGGCCGAAGAGCCGATTATCGCGATTTCATTTTCAAGGCTCAAACGGCCGAGCTCGTCGAGGAACGGGCCGGCGCCCAGCAGCATTGCCACCGTGCCGTCCTTGATGCTTTGCTGAAAGACGGTTTTGGGCAGTTTTTTCATGATCGGATGATCGAGGCGCGCCGGGGCGACGCAGCCGATGGTCAGACCATGTTCACGCCAGATCGCGTCAACCGCGGCGCTGGCCCGATCGTCGACGACGTGCAGTGCGTCGTGCAACGGCTTACAACCCGTAAACGCGTGCAATTTGCCTGGTGCCCGGCGCTTGGCGACGAACGTGTTGTGAATGGCTTCCTCGGAAATGCCGACAAACGCGTATCCGACGTGGGTCGGAACGATGGCGGTCCCTCCCTCCATCAGCACTGAGAACGTTCGCATCGCGTCCTTTTTTATGTCGTTCGACAACATGGTATTGTCCGGCCCTGGCAAAGTTGTTTTGGCGTTCGGTCTGCGGCCATGGTATCAGCCCGGGTTTCCCGGACTAAGCTCCAAGTTGGCGGATATCTTAATTCGGTTTCATTGCCAACTGAACGCCTGGGGGTTTGCCCTTGTCACTCCCGCTTGCCGCTAACCCTTTGAATACTATAGTCCTATGCCAACCATGAGCGCTCAGGACCACAACAACCAGAGCCGCCCCGTCGTCCTTTGTATTCTCGACGGCTGGGGCCAGCGTCCGCCCTCGGCGGACAACGCCATTGCGCTGGCCCGCACGCCGGTCTGGGACGGTCTGCTGGAGAGTTGCCCGAACGGCGTGTTGCAAACCGCAGGCAGTGCCGTCGGCCTGCCCGACGGCCAGATGGGCAATTCCGAGGTTGGTCACATGAACCTGGGCGCCGGCCGCGTCGTGGCGCAAGACCTGCCACGTATCGACGCCGCCCTGGCTGACGGCTCGTTGGCCGCCAATCCGAAGCTTGTGGATCTCATCACGGCGCTGCAGGCCACGGGCGGCGCCTGCCACCTGATGGGGCTGCTGTCGCCGGGCGGCGTGCATTCGCACCAGGATCACATGGTGGCCCTGGCCGATTTGGTGAGCCGGGCCGGCGTGAGGGTGCTGGTGCACGCCTTCCTCGATGGCCGCGATACCCCGCCGCAAAGCGCTGCCGGCTACCTGGCGAAATTCGAGAGCGCCATTGCCGGGCTTCCGGGAGTGGCACTGGCCAGCCTCTGCGGCCGCTACTACGTCATGGACCGCGACCAGCGCTGGCAACGCTTGGAAAAGGCCTATGCGGCGCTGCTGGCCGGCCAGGGAGAAACGGCGGAAGACGCCGCTTCAGCCATTGCCGCAGCTTACGCGGCCGGCCAGAGCGATGAATTCGTGACACCGCGGCTGATCGGCGGCTTTGCCGGCATGCGCGACGGTGACGGCCTGCTGGCCGCCAATTTCCGTGCCGACCGCATGCGCGAGATCATGGCGGCGCTCGTCGATCCGGCCTTCGACGGCTTTGCCCGGCCAACCACGGTGTCTTTCGCCGCCGCGGTCGGCATGAGCAATTATGCCGCTAGCCTTGAGCCCTTTCTCGCCACTCTGCTGCCACCAATGGAGATCAACAACACCCTGGGCCAGGCAGTGGCCGAGGCCGGCCTCAGGCAACTGCGCATCGCCGAGACCGAGAAATACGCCCACGTCACTTTTTTCCTCAACGGCGGCCGCGAGACGGTCTATGCCGGCGAGGAACGCATCCTCGAGCCGTCACCCAAAGTGGCGACCTACGATCTCCAGCCGGAGATGTCGGCCCCGGCCGTCACCGATGCCCTGGTGGCGGCGATCGCAGACGATTTTGACCTCATCGTCGCCAACTACGCCAACGGCGACATGGTCGGCCATACCGGCAATCTGGAAGCCACCATGGTTGCCGCCGAGTGCATCGATGCTTGCCTGGGACGACTCGCCGAAGCCATTGCCGCAGCCGGCGGCCGGCTGCTGATCTGCGCCGATCACGGTAATGCCGAACAGATGCGTGACGGCGATCAGGCCCACACCGCCCACACCAGCGGCCCGGTCGCTGCCATCCTGGTCAACCCGCCGGCCCATGTCGCAAGCCTGCGCGATGGCTGCCTGGCAGATGTGGCACCAACCGCGCTGGCTCTGATGGGGTTGGCCCAGCCGGTCGAAATGACGGGCACCTCGCTCTTGGAAAGAGTCGGGTAGGGCCGTGCGCCGCGCCACTCTTTGCGCGTTGCTGCTTTTACTGGTGCCGCCAGGCGCCTCTGCCCAGACGCTTTCCGAAACCACCAACCAGCGCCTGGAGCGCATCGAACGAGAAATCGATGCCGGGCGCCACCGCAAACAAGATCTCGAAAAAGAAGCCTCGCGGCTGGGCCGTGATCTGCGCAGCATGAAACGGGGACTGGTCGGTGCCGCTGCCGCCGTGCAGCGCCAGGAAGCAGTTATCTCTTCGCTGGAACAGCGCCTCGGCGCACTGAAGGCCCAGGAAGGCGCCAAGGTCGCCGACCTGGCGGCTCGCCGTTCGACCTTGGGCGAGATGCTGGGAACGCTGGTGCGGCTACGCCGCCAGCCTCCCGAGGCGCTGATCGCCAGTCCCATGACGCCTAACGATACGGTGCGCCTGTCAGTGGTTCTGGCCGCCCTGATCCCTGATATCGAACGCCGTGCCGCGGCCTTGCGCACCGAACTCGAGGCGCTACGCCGTCTGCGTCGTGAAATGGCCGGCAAGCGAGCCCGCCTCTCCCACGCTACCGGAGGCCTGGGCAAGGAACGCCGGGCTCTCGACCGGCTGCTGCACCGGGTGGCCAAGCGCCACCGGCGCACCGTCGATGAAACCCGTCGCCAAAGCCGCCGGCTGGCCGACATGGCGGCGCGAGCCCAGGATCTGAGGGCCCTGGTGCGCCGGCTGGAGGCCGAGGAGAAAAAGCAAGGCAGCGGCGCCACACCCTTTCCGGCGTTGCGTTTTTCCCAGGTCGAAGGCCGCCTGCCGCTACCCGCCCGCGGCCGTCTGGTGGGTCATTTCGGGGAAAAAGAGGCGGTCGGTACGGTCAAGGGTGTTACCATCGCAACACTCCCCTTTGCCCAGGTGGTTGCGCCTCATGACGGTAAGGTGGTTTATTCGGGACCCTTTCGGTCCTATGGCCAACTCTTGATCATATCTCACGGCGAGGGATATCATACCTTGATCGCAGGGATGTCCCGCATAGACAGCGTCGTTGGCCAGTGGCTGTTGGCCGGAGAACCGGTCGGCCGCATGGGGCGAAGGGACGGCGGGAAGACAAATCTTTATGTTGAGTTGCGTCGCAACGGGGAGCCCATCAATCCGCTCCCTTGGTTAGCGGCCAGCGAGAGGAAAGTCAGCGGATGATACGCAAAATTGCCATCGCCGGTATCACTGGCGTCGCCCTATTGGTTCTGCCGGCCGGTGCCCAGGCCGCCAGTTCGGAAACCTACCGCCAGCTTAACCTGTTCGGCGACGTCTTCGAGCGCGTGCGCGCCGACTACGTCGAACAGGTCAGCGACGAACAGCTCATCGAAGCGGCCATCAACGGCATGCTGTCCGCCCTCGATCCTCATTCGAGTTTTCTCAACGCCAAGAACTACCGCGACATGCAAGTGCAGACGCGCGGCGAATTCGGCGGACTGGGCATCGAGGTGACGATGGAGAACGGCCTCGTCAAGGTGGTCTCGCCGATCGACGACACCCCGGCCTTCCGGGCCGGCATCAAGTCCGGCGACTTGGTCACCCACATCGACGGCGAACAGGTCATGGGATTGACGCTGGCCCAGGCGGTCGAGAAGATGCGCGGCCCTGTCAACACCTCGATCACGCTGTCGATCTCGCGGGGCGGCCAGGAGGCTCCGTTCGACGTCTCCATCACCCGTGCCATCATCAAGATCCGCTCGGTGCGCACGCGGCGCGAGGGCAAAGTCGCCTACATCCGCATTACCTCGTTCACCGAGCAGACCGAAACCGGCTTGCGCGCCGGCATGAAAAAGTTGCGCGCCGAAATCGGCAAGGATTTCACCGGTGTGGTGCTCGATCTGCGCAACAACCCGGGAGGCCTTTTGGAACAGGCCATCAACGTCTCCAGCGCTTTCCTCGACAAGGGCGAGGTGGTGTCGACGCGGGGCCGTCATCCCGACCAAGTGCAGCGCTACGCTTCGCGCAGCGGCGACTTGGCCGACGGCAAACCGGTGGTGGTGTTGATCAACAGCGGTTCGGCCTCGGCCTCGGAGATCGTGGCCGGCGCCCTGCAGGACCACAACCGAGGCATCGTCATGGGCATCAAGTCCTTCGGCAAGGGTTCGGTGCAGACCATCATCCCGCTCAAGGGCCGGGGCGCCATGAGGCTGACAACCTCGCGCTACTACACGCCGGCCGGCCGCTCCATCCAGGGTACCGGCATCACCCCCGACATCATCGTGCCGCAGTCCCGGGTCGAGCCCATCAAAACCCGACCGCATCGCAGCGAGGCCAGTCTGCCCAACGCCCTGAAGAACGAGAACGGCGAGGGCCAAAAGCCGGTAGCAGGCCAAAAGCCGGTAGCAAAGGACACCAGCAAAGAGAAGAAGGTCGTCGACTACCAGCTGGATCGGGCGCTCGATCTTTTGCACGGCCTCAACCTCTACGGCAAAAGGTTCACAAACTAGGATTAGGGCGTCGAGCGGTTCGGCGCCCGCCGGCAACGACCCGTGGCAAGAAGACCTCGTAGCGACCCCGACGAAATCGACGTGGACGACGACGAGTCCGCGATCGCGGACGATCTCGACGAAGACGAGAACGGCGGCGACGACGACGAATTCGAGGGTTTCGAAGATGATGACGAGGACAGCGACGACGTCGACCATGAAGACGACGAAAACGAAAACAAAGACGAAGACGATGACGACGACTTCGACGACTTCGACCTCAGTATCTTCGACGATGACGATGACGATGACGATGACGACGACGACGATGGCGAGGACGACGACGAAGGTGGCCGGCCGATCTGGCTCAATCCTCTGGCCATTGTTTCCTTTTCGCTACTGTCCGTTGTCGGCGCCCTGATCGGCTGGCTCTGGTTCTCGTTCGACGAGGCGGACTACCAGGATTCGATCCAACTCGACGTGGCCGTAACCGAGATGCCGCCACCCCCACGGCAGGCGCGAGCCCCGGCCCCGAGGGCGACTACAGAGACCTCGGAGACTTCGGAGACAACAGCGAGCAAATCAGAACCGGCGTCCGAGCAGGCGGCAACAGCAGAAAAAACTGCGGCGCCCACGGGCGAAAAACCGCAGTCGGGCGCAGCCAAAGACGCCGTCGCCGAGAAACCGGACCCCGCCCCAGCCCAATCGGATGCGGAAAGCAAAAGCGGCGCCAAACCCCTGCCGCCGCCTCCGCCCGAGGAAGAGCCGGTGGCCTTGGCGGCCACCGATCCGGCGCTGATCAGCGAGGGTCTGGAGGGGCCGCTGCCGGTGATCGCGCCGGACGGCCGCCAGGCTTGGCAGGTCTATGCCCGCCCCTACACGCCGCCGCCTCCCAAGACACCGCGCATCGCCATCGTTATCGTCGGCCTGGGCCTCAGCCAAACGGCCACGGAATCGGCCATTCAGGGCCTGCCCGGCACCGTAACCCTGGCCTTTGCGCCCTACGCCCGGGAACTGGAGGGCTGGATCGCAAAGGCCCGGGCCGCCGGCCACGAGGTGGTGCTGGAGTTGCCCATGGAGCCCTTCGACTATCCGAGCAACGACCCCGGCCCTCACACTCTGCTGACCACGGCCAGCGCCGAGGAAAATCTGGGCCGACTGGAATGGCTGCTGAGCCGCTTCACCGGCTATATCGGCGTGACCAACACCATGGGCGGCAAGTTCACGGCCGCCGAGGCGCACATGCGGCCGGTGCTGCTCTCGCTCAAGCAGCGCGGCCTGCTTTACCTCGACGCCCGGGCCAGCCGAAAAAGCGTCGCCGGCCGGCTGGCAGCGGAGATCGACATGCCGCGCGCCATCAACAACCGCTTCCTCGACAGCGTCGCCTCACGGCTGGCCATCGATGCCCGACTGCTGGAGCTGGAACGCATCGCGCTAACCAGCGGCGCCGCCGTGGGCATCGGCTTTCCCTATCCCGTGACCCTCGAGCGCATTGCCAATTGGTACAAGGAACTGCACAAGAAGGGCATCGTGATGGCACCACTGGCGGCACTATCGGGCTTGCAGGCCATAAACTGAAGATGGCGGCAGCGGATCTTCCCTACCGCCCTTGCGTCGGTATCATGGTGGTCAACCTCCAAGGCCTGGTCTTCGTCGGCCAGCGCCGCAACATGACCACGCCGGCCTGGCAGATGCCCCAAGGCGGTATCGACCCGGGCGAATCCCCGGCCCAGGCGGCAGAGCGCGAACTGCGAGAGGAAACCGGCATCAAGCGGGCCGAGATCCTGGCCGAGAGCCGGCGCTGGCATAGCTACGACCTGCCTGATCATTTGATCGGCAAGGTCTGGGGTGGCGCCTTTCGCGGCCAGACCCAGAAATGGCTGCTGTTGCAGTTCAGCGGCGACGACGCGGAAATCGACTTGGGAGGAGAGGAAGGCGAGTTCGCCAGTTGGCGCTGGTTGCCACCGGCCCAACTGCCGCAATTGATCGTGCCCTTCAAGCGCCCGATTTACGAGGCGGTGCTGGCCGAATTCGCGCCGCTGATCGAGGATCTCGCAATCACCTAAATTGCCTCCACCCGCACCGGGTCGCCGGCCTCGGCTGCGGCCAAGGCGCGCACGTCGTCTTCTGCCNGAGCCCAGATGTTGGTCGGTGCGGCAAGGCGGATTTCGTCCTCACGCGAGATCGGCGTGCGGCCGAAACCGATGGCGATGGCATCGCCCTCGACCCAAAAGGCCAGCTCGCCCGCCGTTACGACTTCGCGGGCGTCGGCCTCCAGGGACAGCGAGACGGGGGTCGAGAAATAAACTTCCTCACCCCAGGTCTGGGCCGTCGATTCTATGGGGAGCGCCTGCCAAATGGCCTCGGCGGTTGGGGTTTCCAGCAAGCTCGCCCGAATTTCGACCTCGCCCACGCTGATTTTGATACGTCGCACGGCTCTCTCCCTGCAATAACGTGTGATCCCNGACATTGGCAATGTCGCTCGAAGGCCGATAGATTANCNCCGGAAAGCGATGAATGGCGCGATGAAACGTATNNTTCTGGCNGNAACCCTGNNGCTNNCCCTNGNGNNGCCAGCCCGGGCCGATATTTACAACGGCTTGGCTGCCTTCGAAGCCGCCGACTTCGAAAGGGCGCGAAAGGAGCTGCAACCAGTGGCCAAGAAGGGCGACGCCCGGGCCCAACACCTGTTGGCAACTATGTACTTACGCGGCGCAGGCGTGGCCAGGAACCATTCGCAGGCCTATCAATGGCTGAGCAAAGCGGCCAAGAAGGGCAATGCCAGGGCACAAACGGCGCTGGCGGCACTTTTCGAAAACGGCCACGGGGTACCGCAGGAGTTTCGCGATGCCGCGAAGTGGTACCGCAAGGCTGCCGAAAGGGGCAATCCTGAGGCCCAGGCGGCGCTGGGCCGGCTCTACATCAGCGGCCTTGGCCTGCGGCGTGACTACATCAGTGGCTACGCCTGGCTGACGGTTGCGGAAAAAAGCCTGCCTGGGCACGAGCTGAGCGAGGTTCAGGCCAATATCAAGTTGGCGGTGTCGGAGATGACGCTCGGCGATCTGGGGCGGGGCGAGACCTTGGCCGAGGAAATCGCGGCTCGCACCCGGCCCGGTGCCAGGGACGCCGGCAAGAATGGCAAAGACGGCAAGGACGGCGGGGAAGATGTTACGAGTCTGGCCGCGGTCGCGCTCACGCCCAAGTACGCTATTTACAATCAGCGCGCCAAGGTAGCTTACGAAGGCAGTTTGTTGCCGGCGGAAAAGGGCCAGGCTGCCGCCCAGTACACCCAGGGACGTATCCTCGAGCTTGGCGCCGGACGACCGAGCGACACCGTGGCCGCCCTCATGTGGTACGGCCGCGCCGCCAAACAGGGCCACGCCGAGGCCGCCTTTGCCGCCGCCCGGTTGTGCCTTCACGGTGCCCTCGAATGCCATTCAAAGCGCAGCCTGGAAGCCTTGCGCCGGGCCGCCAAGTTGGGCCATCCCTGGGCCCAGGCGCTCTACGGCGAGGCCCGACTGCTGGGCCTTCGCGGCGCCGGCCAGGATCTGCTCGAGGGCTATCTTTGGCTTAGCCGGGCGATGGCCCAGGATCCCCGCTTCGCGGCCCGCCGGGCCAAACTGGCCGGCAAGCACATGAAAGAGCTGGAAGTGGTGGCGGCAGAAGCTTTGCTGCTGGTGCAAATGGACGAGACGGAATTGCTGTCAGCGAAGGGCGCCGCGGCGCTGGCCAAGAAGAAGAAGCAAAAAACCGCCCTGAAACACTACGCAGCCGCGGCAGAGGCCGGACACGCACCTTCGCAATACCTGCTGGGCCGACTCTACGCCAAAGGCCGCGGCGGCAAAAAGGGCAAGAAAAAGGCCGCCGGGTGGATCCGCAAATCTGCCGAGGCCGGCTACCCCTTGGCCCAGTACGAGCTTGGCCGATGGCTGCTCAAGGCCCGCAGCAAGGCCAAGGAGAAAGAAAAGGCGGCGGCCAAGAAAAAACGCCTGCAGGAGCTGGCCGCCAAACACGCCGAAGGCCGCCAATGGCTGCTTCGGGCGGCCGAGAACGGCATGCGCCGAGCCCAAGCCGATCTCGCCGACCTGCTGGCCAAGGGAAAAGACAACGCAGCGGACCCGGTGCTGGCCTACATGTGGCATGCCATAGAGGGCCGCGGCGCCCTGGGACGCAGCAGCAAGGTGAAAGCCCTGGCAGGCAAAATGCAGCCACAGCAAATCGCCCTGGCTGAGAAGCTGGCGAAGGACTGGTTGCCGTTGCCGCCGGGCTCGCCGCTCGAGACCCGCGTCAAGGCCGCGGCCGCTGAGGCCAGTCGCATTCCCCAACAATACGAGGCCATGGCCCAGCGCGGCGAGCTGGCCTTCCGGGCCTCTCTGCCTTTGGCGGAAGAGGGCAATGCCCAGGCCCAGTTCACGTTGGGCCAGATCTACCAACGCGGAGCCAGCCAAAAACAGGACCTCAAAAAGGCCCTGCATTGGTATCGCCAAAGCGCCGGCCAGGGGAATATCGATGCCACCTACGCCGCCATTGCACTCTGCCTGTCGGCCAAGGTCCGATGCCCGGCCAAAGACAGGGCGGCTTGGGTCAAGAGTGCTGCCGAGAAGGGCCATGGCGAGGCCCAGGTTTTGCTCGGCCAGCATCTCATGCAAGGCGGACTGGGCTTGAAGAAAAACGTCGTCGAGGCCTACCTCTGGCTGACCAAGGCGGCGGCAACGCTCACCGGCTATGCCGGCATGCGGGGTGAATTGGCCGAGAAGCACATGTCGCCGACAGAGATCGAAGCGGCGGAAAAGCTGCTGGCCGAACGCCTGGGCGCCGGCGATCGCGCGGCTGCGGCCGGCGCTTTCGCCCACCGGGCCGGTGACTACGCCGCCGCACTGGATCATTTCGTGGCGGCAGCCGAGGCCGGCCACTTGCAAGCCCAATACATGCTGGGACGAATGCTGCTAGATGGCCAGGGCGGCAGGCGCGACGTCGCCAAGGCCCGCGAGTGGCTACGCCAAGCGGCTGAGGGCGATCACGCCAAGGCCCAATTGACGCTGGGCAACCTGCTCCATCGCGGCCAGGGCGTGAAGCGCGATCCGGTGGCGGCCCGGGGCTGGTACCGCGAGGCCGCCGAGGCCAACCTGGGCAGCGCCCAGACCAACCTGGCCAATATGCTGGCACGCGGCCGGGGCGGTCCCCAGGACCCCGTCCTGGCCTACATGTGGTACGCCATCGCGAGCAGCGGCCCGTCCTCGGAGACCGCGGACGAGCGCAAGGTCAATCTTGCCAAGACCATGACTCCCAAACAGATAATGGTGGCCGAAACCCTGGCCAAGGGGTGGATTCCGGTACGCCTGCACTGGCGCTAGTGCAGGCATGGCGAAGGCCCGCAACATCCTGTTCATCATGTGTGACCAGTTGCGCGCGGACTATCTTTCGTGCCTGGGGCATCCCAGCCTGCAGACGCCGCACATCGATGCCCTGGCGGCACGGGGCGTCAATTTCGAACGCGCCTATGTGCAGTCCGGCGTTTGCGGCCCCTCGCGCATGTCGTTCTACACCGGCCGCTACATGTACAGCCACGGTGCCACCTGGAACGGCGTACCGCTATCGGCCCGCGAGAAGACGTTAGGGGATTATCTGCGGCCGGCCGGCCTGCGCGTCGGGCTGGTGGGCAAGACTCACGTCATCGGCGACGATGCGGCGCTGGGGCGTTTCGGCATCGAAAGCGAATCGGAGCGCGCGCTGTTGCTGCGCCAGGGCGGCTTCGAGTCCGTCAACCGCCACGAGGGCCACGTGGCACCGCCGCCACAGGCCGCCTATCAGGCCTACCTCAAAGCCCAGGGCTACGATTGTGACGATCCCTGGAGCGACTACGTCTGCGCCGCCGAAGGCCCCGACGGCGGGCTGCTCAGCGGCTGGCACATGCGCAACGCGCACCTGCCAGCCCGGGTCGCCGAGCGCCACTCGGAAACCGCCTACTCGACCGACCAGGCCATCCAATTCATCAACGACCAAGGTGAGCGGCCCTGGCTTTTGCACTTGAGCTATATCAAACCCCATTGGCCCTACCTGGCGCCGGCCCCCTACCACGACATGTATGGCCAGGAAGACTGCACACCGGTGGTCCGCAGCCAGGCCGAACGCGACCAACCTCACCCCGTCACGGCCGCCTATTTCCGCCACACCGAATCCGTGAGCTTTGCCCGCGACGAGGTCATCAATAACGTCAAGCCGACCTACATGGGCCTGGTCAAGCAGCTCGACGACCATATCGGCCGGCTAATGGCGGCACTCGAAGGAGCCGGGCGGCTCGACGACACCATGATCGTCTTCACCTCCGACCACGGCGACTACCTGGGCGACCATTGGCTGGGCGAAAAGGAGCTCTTCTACGAGCCCTCGATCCGCATCCCGCTCATCGTTTGCGACCCGGAAGCGCTTGAGAGTGCCCGGGGCGTGCTCGATTCCCGCTTCGTCGAGTCGATCGACCTGGTGCCCACGTTCCTCGAAGCGCTGGGGGTGCAGGCGCCCTCGCACCTGCTCGAAGGCCGCTCGCTACTACCGCTACTAAGGGGCGGCGAGCCGCCTTGGCGCGAGGCCGTCTTCTGCGAGCTCGACTACGCCTTCCGCAGCGCGCGCCTCACCCTGGGACGTGAGGTCGACGAATGCCGCGCCTTCATGGTGCGCGATACGCGCTGGAAGTACATCCATTGGCAGGGCTACCCGGCCCAACTCTTCGATCTCGAAAACGATCCCGACGAGTTGGTCGATCTCGGGGCCGATCCGGCCCGGGCCGTCATCCGGGCCGAGCTCCACGACCGCCTTTTCGACTGGCTGGCCAGCCGCAAGTTGCGCACCACCATCGGCGACGACGCCATCGAGGCCCGCACCGCTAGCCACGAAAGCCAGGGGATCTATATCGGGGTTTGGTGAGGGGGGCGATTTTTCTGCCGCCATCACTTACACACCGAAAAAACACCCCCTCCCACCCTCCCCCATCAAGGGGGAGGGGAAAAAATTAGGAATCCAAAAAAGTTATGCCCTCCCCCCTTGTGGGGGAGGGTTGGGGTGGGGGGTCTTTTTTTGGTTTCTCGCTGCGGTTATGTCAGGAAACCGCCTTCAGCATCTCGCGCAGGAGTGCGAGCTTCTGGTTGGCCTTGTGGGTGGCGTCGTCACCCTCAGCGTCTTCGAGGTCTTCCTCGGCGTTCTGGATGCGCTGATCGAGATCGGCCCGGTCCATCTCGGCTACCGGCACCGCCTCTTCGGCCAGCACCGTGCAGCTATCGGGGTGGACCTCGGCGAAACCGCCGGCCACGAAATAGCGCTCGATGTCGGCGCCTTCCTCGTGCATCTCGACGACGCCCGGCCGGAGTGACGAGATCAGCGGCTGGTGGCCGGCGAGCACGCCGAAATCGCCGTCGCTGCCCGGTACCACGACCATGTCGAAGTCGGCCGAGACCAGCAGTTGCTCGGGCGACACCAGCTCGAAGTTGATCTTTTCGGCCATCTCCGCGCGCCTCTACCCGCTACCCTAGGCGGCCTCCGCCGCCATCTGTTTGGCCTTTTCGATGACCTCGTCGATGCCGCCGACCATGTAGAAGGCAGCCTCGGGCAGGTCGTCGTGCTGACCGTCGATGATCTCCTGGAAGCCGCGGATGGTTTCCTCCAGGGATACCAGCACGCCGGCCGTGCCGGTGAAAACCTCGGCGACATGGAAGGGCTGGCTGAGGAAGCGCTGGATCTTGCGCGCCCGGGCCACCGTCAGCTTGTCCCCTTCCGAAAGCTCGTCCATGCCCAGAATGGCGATGATGTCCTGCAACGACTTGTAGGTCTGCAGCACGCGCTGCACCTCGCGGGCGATCTGGTAATGCTGCTCGCCGACGATGCGGGGATCGAGGATACGCGAAGTCGAGTCCAGAGGATCGACGGCTGGGTAGATGCCGAGCTCGGCGATCTGGCGGCTCAGCACCGTGGTCGCGTCGAGATGGGCGAACGAGGCCGCCGGCGCCGGATCGGTGAGATCATCGGCAGGCACATAGATGGCCTGCACCGAGGTGATCGAGCCCTTGTCGGTCGAGGTAATGCGTTCCTGCAGCGTACCCATGTCGGTACCCAGCGTGGGCTGATAGCCCACCGCCGAGGGGATGCGGCCCAGCAGCGCCGAAACCTCGGAACCGGCCTGGGTGAAGCGGAAGATGTTGTCGATGAAGAGCAGCACGTCCTGGCCTTCCTCGTCGCGGAAGTACTCCGCCACGGTGAGGCCCGAGAGGCCGACGCGGGCGCGGGCGCCCGGCGGCTCGTTCATCTGGCCGTACACCAGGGCGCATTTGGAGCCTTCTTCGTCCAGCTTGATGACGCCCGATTCGATCATCTCGTGGTAGAGATCGTTGCCCTCGCGGGTNCGCTCGCCGACNCCGGCGAAGACGGAATAGCCGCCGTGCCCCTTGGCGATGTTGTTGATCAGCTCCATGATGATGACGGTCTTGCCGACGCCAGCGCCACCGAACAGTCCGACCTTGCCGCCCTTGGCGTACGGTGCCAGCAGGTCAACTACCTTGATGCCGGTGGTCAGGATCTCGGTCTCGGTCGACTGATTTACGAACTCGGGCGCCGGGCGATGGATGGGCAATTCCCGGGTGTTGCCGATGTCGCCGCGCTCGTCGATGGGCTCGCCGATCACGTTGATCATGCGGCCCAAGGTCTCGGGACCCACGGGCACCGTGATGGGGCCGCCTGAATCGGTTACCTCGAGGCCGCGCACCAGGCCCTCGGTCGAATCCATGGCGATCGTGCGCACGGTGGATTCACCCAGGTGCTGCGCCACCTCGAGCACCAGGCGCCGGCCGCCCATTTCGGTGTGCAAGGCGTTGAGAATGGGCGGCAGATTTCCTTCGTCGAACTGGACGTCGACGACGGCACCGATAACCTGGGTTACCTTGCCGACAACGTTGGTCTGCTGGCTCATCGCTTCACTCCCGTGGGACCTCTGGTGGTCGTTCGATTGGCGGCCGTCAAAGGGCCTCGGCACCCGAAATGATCTCGATCAGTTCCTTGGTGATCTGAGCCTGTCGGGTGCGGTTGTAGTTAAGGGTCAGTCTGTCGATCATATCACCGGCGTTGCGCGTGGCGCTGTCCATCGCCGTCATGCGGGCGCCTTGCTCGCTGGCCGCGTTCTCCAGCAGCGAATGGTAAACCTGGATCGTCAGGTTGCTAGGCAGCAGCTCAGCCAGGATTTCGGCCTCGTCGGGCTCGAATTCGGTCAGCGCGGCGGCGCGGCCGCTGGTGTCCTCGGTTTCCTCCGTTTCGGTCATCCTCCAGGGCACCAACTGCAGCGGCGTCACCACCTGGCTCATGACAGAAACGAAACGGCTGTAGTAGAGCGTGCAGGCGTCGAATTCCTCGGCCTCGAACATCTCGACCAGGCGCCGCCCGATCGGGGCCGCGTCCTCGAAGCCGATCTGGCGCACGTGGGATAGGTCTATCGTGTCGACGATCAGGTCGCCATGCTCACGCTTAAGCATTTCGCGGCCCTTCCTGCCGATGCAGAGGATCTTGACCGTCTTGCCGGCTTCCGTGAGCTCGTTGATCTGCACCCGGGCGGCACGCACGATGTTTGTATTGAAGCCGCCGCAAAGACCGCGCTCCGAGGTCGCCACGACGATCAGGTGAACGGCGTCGCTGCCTGTGCCCACCAGCAACTTGGGGGCATCGTCTGGCGCCGCCAGGTTGGCAACCAGCGAGGACATCAGTCCGGCCATGCGATCGGCATAAGGCCGGCCGGACTCGGCCTGGGTCTGGGCGCGGCGCAGTTTCGATGCCGCGACCATCTGCATGGCCTTGGTGATCTTCTGAGTGGACCGGACGCTGGTGATCCGGTTTCTCAGTTCCTTGAGGCTGGACATGGGTCGGCCTACCGTGCCTGCTTAACTTAAGCGAACTTCGCCGAGAAATCGTCGAGAATGCTCTTCAGCTTGGCCTCGGTAGCCTCGGAGATCTCCCCCTGATCGCGGATCTCGGCGACCAACTCGGCATGCTGGCTGCGCATCTCGCCGAGGAAGGATTCCTCGAACTGGNCGATTTGCNCGACCTCGANNTNNTCNAGNTANCCGTTGACGCCGGCNAAGATGGCCAGCACCTGCTCTTCCACCGGCATGGGCTGGTATTGCCCCTGCTTCAACAGCTCGGTCAGGCGGGCGCCGCGATTGAGCAGGCGTTGCGTGGCCTGATCAAGGTCGGAGCCGAACTGGGCGAAGGCAGCCATCTCGCGATACTGGGCGAGCTCCAGCTTGATCGAACCGGCGACCTGCCGCATGGCCTTGACCTGCGCCGCCGAGCCCACCCGGCTGACGCTGAGGCCGACATTGATGGCCGGCCGGATGCCTTGATAGAAAAGTTCGGTCTCGAGGAAGATCTGGCCGTCGGTGATGGAAATCACGTTGGTCGGAATGTAGGCCGAAACATCGTTGGCCTGGGTCTCGATGACCGGCAGCGCCGTTAGCGATCCGCTACCGAAATCCTCGTTCAGTTTGGCGGCGCGCTCCAGCAGACGCGAATGCAGGTAGAAGACGTCGCCGGGAAAGGCCTCGCGCCCCGGCGGGCGGCGCAGCAACAGCGACATCTGGCGATAGGCCGTGGCCTGCTTGGAGAGATCATCGTAGATGATCAAGGCATGCATGCCATTGTCGCGGAAGTACTCGCCGATGGTGCAGCCGGTGTAAGGGGCCAGGAACTGCAGCGGCGCCGGCTCGGAAGCGGTAGCCGCCACCACGGTGGTGTATTCCATGGCGCCGGCGTCCTCGAGCGTCTTGACCACCTGGGCCACGGTCGAGCGCTTCTGGCCGATGGCGACATAGACGCAATAGAGCTTTTTGCTTTCGTCGCTGCCGGCGTTGATCTCTTTTTGATTGATGATGGTGTCGATGGCCACCGCCGTCTTGCCGGTCTGGCGGTCGCCGATGATCAGCTCGCGCTGACCGCGGCCGATCGGCACCAGGCTGTCCAGCGCCTTGAGGCCGGTCTGCACCGGCTCGTGCACCGAACGGCGCGGGNTGATGCCCGGCGCCTTGACCTCGACGCGTTGGCGCTCGACACCCTCGAGCGGGCCCTTGCCGTCGATGGGATCGCCCAGCGCGTCGACCACGCGGCCCAGCAGAGCCTTGCCCACCGGAGCATCGACGATGGCGCGGGTGCGCTTGACGGTGTCGCCCTCACGGATGGTGCGGTCGTCGCCGAAAATGACGACGCCGACGTTGTCGGTTTCCAGGTTCAGCGCCATGCCGCGAATGCCGCCGGGAAATTCGACCATCTCGCCGGCCTGCACCTGATCTAGACCGTAGACGCGGGCGATACCGTCACCCACCGAAAGCACCTGGCCGACCTCGGAAACCTCGGCTTCGGTGCCGAAGTTGGCAATTTCGGTCTTGAGGATCGATGATATCTCTGCGGCGCGGATGTCCATCACCCAACCCCTTTCATAGCGAACTCGAGATTGCGGAGCTTGGTCCGCAGTGAACTGTCGATCATGCGCGAGCCGACCTTGACCACCAGGCCGGCGATCAGGTCTTCGTCGACACTGGTCTCGACGCTGACGTCCTGGCCGACGAGCCCAGCCAACTGGGCCTTGACCGCCGCCATCTGACCGTCGCCGAGGGGCCGCGCCGAAACGACCTGGGCCGTGACCTCGCCCCGATGCTCGGCCAGTAGGACGCGGAAGGCTCGTACCATGTCGACTAAGGCAAAGAGCCGGCGGTTGCGCGCCACCAAACCGACGAAGCGCTTGCACAACTCACACGCGCCGGCCTGCTCCAGCACGGCCGCCAGAGCCCGGCCTTGGTCTTCGCGGCTGAGCACGGGACTGCGTACCAGGCGCTCGAGATCGGCGCTCTCGGCAACCAACGCGGCGATGCCGTCGAGATCGGCGGCAACCTCGTCAAGAGTGCCCTCGGCCGCAGCCAACTCGAAAAGAGCGGCGGCATAGCGACCGGCAAGTCCGGAAATTATGGCGGTTTCGGCAACCACGGAGATGGCCCTGTGGAGATTCGGAGAGTTTAGCTAAGCTATTGAAATCGTTACGCAAAACAAGCGACGAGATCCACATTCGAGAACCCGTCGCCAATGATTTGGTTACCTAGCACACCCCATGCTGCGTTGCAACCAGCCATCTTGCGGCTGTGCGCGGGTGCCCGGGTGCCGTTCTCACAAAAAGGAGTAGGGGTCGATGTCGACTTGCACGCGTATCGAATTGGGTAGGTTCACAGCGGCCAGCCAGCGCCGCACCACCATCTGCAGGTTGACCTGACGTTCGGCCTTGAGCAAAAGCCGCCAGCGGTGGCGACCGCGCAGCAAGGCCAGCGGCGCCGGGGCNGGCCCCAGTAGCCAAGTGTCGGAACCGCGTGGCCCGGCCCGGGCCAGTTCGCCGGCCGACGACGCTACCTGGCGTTCGTCGGCACCCGAAACGATCAGCGCCGCCAGGCGGCCAAAGGGCGGCATGCCGTGGCTCTCGCGGGCTTCACTCTCGCAGGCCATGAAAGCCTGGCGATCACCCGACACCAGGGCCGCCATGACCGGATGATCGGGCAAATAGGTCTGCAACAGCGCCCGCCCCGGCCGGTCCGCCCGGCCGGCCCGGCCGGCCACCTGGTAGAGCACTTGGTAAGTGCGCTCGGCGGCCCGNAGGTCGCCGCCGGCCAGTCCCAAATCGGCATCGACCACACCGACCAGGGTGAGGTTGGGAAAATGGTGGCCCTTGGCCATGATCTGCGTGCCGACCAGCACGTCGAGCTCGCCGGCGCCGACCCGGGCCACCAGCTCGGCCACCGCCTGCGGGCCGGTCATGGTATCGCTGGCCATGATGGCCAGGCGCGCCTCCGGCAGGATCTGCGCCAGCTCCTCCGCCAGGCGTTCGACACCGGGGCCGCAGGCTGCAAAACGGTCGCTGGCGTCGCAAGCCGGGCAGCTCTCGGGCAAGCCGGCGGCATAGCCGCAATGGTGACAAGCCAGACGTCCGAGACGCCGGTGCTCGACCAGCCAGGCCGAACAGTTGGGGCATTCCAGGCGATGGCCGCAGGCCCGGCAAAGCGTCAGCGGCGCATAACCCCGGCGATTGAGGAACAGCATGGCCTGCTCGCCGGCCTCCAGGGTCTCGCTCAGCGCCCGGCGCAACGCCGTTGACAGCCAACGTTCGCGAGGCAATTTCTCGGCCCGCATGTCGACGGCTGCGATGGTTGGCAACTCGGCGCCGCCGTGGCGTTCGGGCAGATGGACCGCGCCATAGCGCCCGCCCTGCACGTTGACCACGGTTTCCAGCGACGGTGTGGCCGAAGCCAGCACCACGCTAATGCCGCCGAGATGGGCCCGCGCCACGGCCATGTCGCGGGCGTTGTAGATGACGCCGTCTTCCTGCTTGAAGGAGCCGTCGTGTTCCTCGTCGACGACGATCAGACCGAGCTCGGGAAAGGGCAGAAAAAGCGCGCTTCGCGCGCCCACCACGACCGATGCCCGGCCCAGCGCCACGGCCCGCCAAGTGGCGCGCCGGGCGGCCTGGGTGAGGTCGGAATGCCAGCCCGCCGGAGTCACTCCGAAGCGCCGCTCGAAGCGTTCGAGCCACTGTGCCGTAAGGGCGATCTCAGGCAACATCACCAGGGCCTGCCGGCCTTGGCGCAGGCATTCGGCCACGGCCTCGAGGTAGACCTCGGTCTTGCCGGACCCGGGTACGCCGTCGAGGAGCGTGGTACTGAAGCCGCCGTCCGCCACACCCTGGCACAGTACCGCCGCCGCCTCGGCCTGGGCCGCCGTCAGGGTGACGCCGGGGCGTTCAATTTCCGGCGGGGCAAAGCCGGGCTCGCTGGGCAGCACCAGCGGCAACAGGCTACCGGCATCGACCAGGCCTCGCACGACGCTTGGACCGACCGCCGCAGCTTTGGCCAATTCGCGGGCGGTTTGCGGAGGGCCCTCGGCGAGCAGCTCGAGCACCCGGGCGCGGGCCGGCGTCATGCGCTCCGGCAGCGCATCACCCAGACGGTAGGCGGTGCGCGGCTTGGGCGGTGCCAGTGCCGCCGGTACGCTGATGGCCATGCGCAGCACCGGGCCCGGCCGGCTGAGCGTGTAGGCCGCCACCCAGTCGACGAAGCGTCTGAGCTCAGCCGGCAATGGCGGCACCTCGCGCTGGGCGATGACGTCACGCAGCCGCGCCGCCGCCACCTCATGCGATCCCGGCCCCCAGACCACGCCGTTGAGCTGACGGGCGCCCAGCGGCACCAGCACGACGTCGCCGGCCGCCAGCTCCAGCCCCGGCGGTACCCGGTAATCGTAGGGGCCCGGCAGGTTGAGCGGCAGCAAAACGGAAACACGCGTGCACGGCGCGCCTTTGGCAGCAGATTTGGAGCTGGCTGAATCCATGGGCTACACTCTGCCAAGCCCGCCAGCCGCGAACAAGCGGCCCCGACCGGAGTTGCGTAGCAGGTAAGAACGCATGAAATTTTTCATCGATACGGCCGACGTCGACGAGATCCGCGGCCTGGCGCCCAGCGGTTTCCTCGACGGCGTCACCACCAACCCGTCGCTGGTATCGCAGACCGGCCGCGACTTTCGCGAGGTGTTGGAAGAGATTTGCGGCTTGGTTTCAGGACCGGTCAGCGCCGAGGTCACGGCCACGGATCCCGCCGGCATGCTGGCCGAGGCCGAAACCCTGGCCGCCGTCGCCGACAACATCGTCATCAAGGTGCCGCTGACCTGGGACGGTCTGGCCGCCTGCCGCCAACTCGCGGACCGCGGCATCGGCGTCAATGTCACGCTGTGTTTCTCGGCGGCCCAGGCCCTGCTCGCGGCCAAGGCCGGCGCCAGCTTCGTTTCGCCTTTCGTCGGCCGCCTCGACGACATCGGCCAGTCGGGCATGGAGTTGATCGCCGACATCCGCACCATCTACGACAANTANCCGGCGCTNNCGACCGAGATCCTGGTGGCCTCGATCCGCCATCCCATGCACGTGGTCGAGGCGGCGCGCCTGGGAGCCGAGGTCTGCACCATCCCGCCGGCCGTGCTCAAGCGCCTGGCCGGCCATCCCTTGACTGACAAGGGTCTTGAGGCATTCCTTGCGGATTGGAGCAAAACCGGCCAATCTATCCTGGAAGGGTGACGGGGGACGGAGGCATCGCGTGACTTTCGAGGCGGACAAACCGACCTTTGGCGGCGGCCGTCTGACCGCCGAGCGGGTCATCGAGTTCCTCACGCGCCGGCCCAACTTCCTGCTCGACAACCAGCACCTGCTGCAGGTTCTGACACCGCCGACAGCCCGCGAGGATGACGGCGCCGTCGATTTCCAGCGCTTCATGATCGAGCGTTTGCAGAAGGAACTGGCCGAGCTCAAGAGCCAGCAGCACGAGCTGATCTCGGCTTCGCAATCCAACATGATGAGCCAGAACCGCATCCATGCGGCGATTTTGGCACTGCTCGCCACTGACACCTTCGAGCACCTGGTCGAGCTCATTACCACCGATCTTGCCACCATGCTGCAGGTCGACGTGGTGACGCTTTGTGTCGAATCCGCAGACGAGCACCTGGGAGTGCCGGTCAACCCCGGCGTCTACGTGGTACCCGAGGGCGATACCGGCGAGATGATCGGCGAGGGCCGTGAAATCCTGCTGCGCTCCAACGCCGAGGGCGAGCAGGTGGTGTTCGGCGGCGGCGCCGGCATGGTGCATTCGTCGGCCCTGATCCGTCTCGATCTGGCGCCCTTCGGGCCGCCGGCTTTGCTGGCCATGGGCGCGCGCGACGAGCGCCGCTTCCACCCCGGCCAAGGCACCGAGTTGCTGGGCTTTCTGGCGCGCGTGGTTTCGGGCTGCATCAAGGGATGGCTCGAGCGCCCGGTCTGAGCCACCTGGCCGCGGCGCCGGCAGTGCGGAGCGCGGTGGCCGAGTGGCAGTCTTGGCTGGCCCACGGCAAACAATCGTCGGAGCACACGGTGGCGGCCTACAGCCGCGACGTGGCGCGATTTTTCGAGTTCCTGGCCCGGCACCTGGGAGCGCCCCCGGGGATCGCCGATCTGGCGGCGCTGAAGGTGGCCGATTTTCGCGCCTACCTGGCGCGGCGGCGCACAGACGGCCTGGAGAGCGCCTCGCTGGCCCGCGAGCTTTCGGCGCTGAGAAACCTGTTTCGCCATTTCGAGCGCACGGGGCTCTTGCACAACGCCGCCATCGGG
>NZDS01000073.1 GCA_002690215.1 Rhodospirillaceae bacterium
AGTGTCAGCTTCTCGCCGGGCCAACAGGTCGCCCGCGTTCAGAGCATCCGCTCATGGGGTAGTCCGGAACATGTCTCGGCCGCCGCCGGGCAGGCTGTGGCGCTCACCTTGGACGACGAGATCTTCGTTGAACGGGGACATATAGCGGCGCCGCCAGAAAGCCCGCCACAGCAGGACAATGTGTTGCAGGTGCGCTTGTTCTGGCTCGACGAGGTGCCACTCGAAGCCGGCGACCGCCTGATTATGAAATTGGCTACGGGCAGGCACACGGTCTTCGTCCAATCCCTCGATCGGGTGATCGATATCGAAGATTTGAAGTCCGGGCTCGCCGACCGGGTAGCGCAAAACGGTGTCGCCCAGGTGACGCTGCGCAGCCAGTCGAAGGTGGCCTTTGATCCCCACGACGCCATCGCGGCGACCGGCCGGGCTGTACTGGTGCGCAACCATCGGATTGTCGGCGGCTGCGTCGTCGAGGCTGCGGCGCAGGCCGCGGCGTCGCGAAATCTGACCTCGGTACCACAGACCGTCAGTGGGGAAGAGCGCGCGCTGGCCAACGGCCACCGTGGCGGCGTGCTGTGGCTGACCGGGCTTTCGGGTTCGGGAAAATCGACCTTGGCCATGGCCTTGCAGCGCCGGCTGTTCGAACGGGGCCAGCAGGTCTATGTCCTGGATGGCGACAATGTTCGGCAGGGTCTGAACCGCGATCTCGGCTTCAGCCCGGTCGAGCGATCCGAAAACATCCGCCGCATCGCCGAGGTTGCCCGCCTGTTCGCCGACAGCGGCACCCTCGTGGTCACCGCATTCATCTCTCCCTACCGCGAGGATCGCGATATTGCGCGGGACATCATCGCCGACGGCTTTCGCGAGGTTTACGTCGAGGCGGACTTGGCGATCTGCGAAGAGCGCAACCCCAAAGGCCTCTACAAGCGGGCCCGGGCCGGAGAGATCGCAGACTTCACCGGAATATCAGCACCCTATGAAGAACCCGTTTCGCCCGACTTGAGACTCGACACAGGCAGCCTTTCGGTCGATGCCGCGCTAACGGTACTGGTTGAAGAGATCGATCGCGCTTTCATGACGCCGCGAGGGGAGCGACGTGCAGCGGGTTGAGGCCGTTGCCAGCGAGAACAGGTCCGGCGCAGCAGAACCAAGGCGGCCGTCACGAAAACGTACCGTCGCCAAGACTTTGACTTGGCGCGGTACGGCCACCATCGACACCTTCATGATCAGCCTCATCGTTACCGGTAGTCTTGGCTGGGCCGGTTCGATCGCCGCTCTTGAAGTGGTGACCAAGGTGCTCCTCTACTATCTGCATGAGCGGGCTTGGGTGCGAGTCGCTTGGGGCCGATAATTGATGCGAACCAGAACGGTAAGAGATTCATCCAGGGGACTGGCCGGGTGAAGTAGCGGACTAGCTGGCCATTTTCCTCATGTCGGCGGCGTAATCGCGCAAAGATCGAACCGTTTTGCGCCGTTGCTCGGCGTCCAAAGTAGAGAGTACGCCAAAAATCAGGTCGGCGATGGCGGTCCAGCGCCGCTCGGTGATAGCGCCGTATTCGGGATCGACGATCTCATGGCCGTGCAGCAGGATTTGCGGAATGAAAGTAGCGATGCGGGCCTCATCGGGTTGCTGCGAGAGAAAATCGAGAAAGGCGCGCTGTCTTTTGGCCCGGGTTTCGAGCCAGCGCCGACCGGCGTCGGCCGAAGCCGCCACGTAGCTCTCGATGACCGCCAATTGGGCCTTTTCGAGGGGGCCGGTGAAGCGCTCGAAGTTTTTGGCGATGCGCTTTTGGCGCTGGGCTCGGCGTTCGTCCCGAGGTGACGCCATTTTCTCATGCTGTTCGGCCAGGCGCTCGTCGAGGCGTTGGCTGAGACGCTCGATCTTGGCCGGCGAGGTGTATCGGACCAAGACATCGGCCGCAAAGGGGGCGGCCCCGAAAACCACTTCGGACAGCAGTTCACGTGCGTCTTGCGTGCGCTTTGCCGCCCAGTCGCGATCGACGGTGCCGGCTTCGATGCGCTTGGCCGATAGCGACAGGTAGCGGGCGTAGCGCGGCAGCATTATCCGGGTATGCCAGGCCAAGAACTGCTGCGTCTTGATTTCGATATGTTGCTGCTCGGCGTCATCCGGATCGAGATAAGATTCGGCGGCGTCGATGATGTAGGTGTCGGCAAAACTGTAGAGCAGGCGAAAGCCGCTGCAGGCCGGCAGGCCGAACAGGATTAAGGCGATGGTTGCCAGGCGCAGCAAGCGGCCCAAATACCCACCCCCAGACATCTCAGCAGGCCCCGGCGGCGGAAGCCACGGCCAGCTTGCGGGCCGGGCCGTCGAGGACCTCGGCCCGCTCCGCTGGCCGCAGAGAGCTTTGTCCCAGGGCGCCGGCCCGCAGCCATTGCAAATCCCCCGGCAGGGGTTGCGTTGACAGGAGGCGTCGTGGCGGGATCTCTCGCCAGCCCGTCTCGTCCAGTTCGGCAACGGCAAAGCGAAAGACGTAGCCGTGAGTCAAGCCCATGCGCAGGTCGGAGATCTCGAGCGTGCCATCCCTGAGATCGGCGCGGAAGAAACCGTCGCTGAACCTGGCCAGCCTTCGGGCCGGGCGATTGCCGGCCAGTACGTCGTCGATGCCGCAGGCGATAGCCGGCGACCAGCGCCGGTGGCCATAGACGGTGACCGCTTCGTCGCCGCCGAGAACGGGGACGTAGACGTTGTAGTAACGTGGCCCATCCAGGGCGATGACGCGCCAAAACAGTGTGTTGAACGGCGTCGGAATCGCCATCACTTCCTGCGGGTTGGTTCCGCGTTCGGCCAACACGCGATGGCCGATGGCTGTCATCCACTGCTGGGCCACGATGCTCCAGCCCAGGTAGGCCGTCGAAATCACCAGCGCTGCAGTCAGGTACCTGGCATAACGCTGCGACCAGGGTTTCTGGAATAACGCCCAGAGGGTCACAGCCAGAAGCGGCAGGGTGTACAAGGGATCGATGATGAAAATCGATCCCAACCCCACCGGTTCGGACCACAGCGGCCAGAACAGTTGGGTGCCGTAGATGGTCAGCGAATCGAGAAGCGCGTGAGTCGAAAGGCAGAGGAATACGGCGAGGTAGGCGGCGGCGCGGTCGCGGGCCAAGTCGGCGAACAATCGTCGCAAGCCTTCACCGAAGACCGGCGTCACCAGCGTCATCATGATCAGCGAATGGGTGGCCCCGCGGTGATTGACGAAGCGCTCGACCGGACCACCGCCCGGCCAGAAGACGTCGAGGTCCGGCATCGTGCCCAACAGACCGCCGCTCAACGCGGCCCGCCGTAGTCCGATCCGCCGGCCCAAAACTGCTGTCCCCACTGCTGCACCCAAGGCGAACTGCGTAACCGAATCCATGAACTTCCTGACGCGCTCTAATTCTGTGCCGCGATCTGGTCCGCCATGGCCAGCACGTTGCGGGCCTGCTTGAGGTGCGGCATGTCGAGCATCTTGCCGTCCAACCCGACCGTGCCCAGGCCGGGGTTCTGCTCGAAGACCTCGACCACGCGTCGGGCATGGGCGACTTCTTCCTCGGACGGCGTGAAAGCCCGGTTGATCACCTCCGCCTGGTCGGGATGGATGGCGATCTTGCCGACAAAGCCGGCGCGGCGGTCGCGCAGGCAGTCCGCTTCCAGGCCTTCGAGGTCGCGGAAATCGACGTACACCACGCCGACCGGCTGGGCATCGATGGCCCGCGCGGTGGCCAGGCAGAGAGATTTCGCCATCAGGTAGGGATCGTCGTATTCGCCGTTGGCCGGGTTGCGGTTGTCGCTAGCGCCCAGTGCGGCGGCCAGATCCTCGCCGCCCCAGGTCATCGCCACCAGACGCTCCGACACCCCCTCCAAATATGTGTGGAAGGTGAGCAGCGAGGCGGCGGTCTCGGTCGCCACGCAGGCGATCTTCGTTTCGCCCTTGGGCAAGCCCTCACGGGCCTCCAGGGCCGACAGGTAATGGTCCAGGACGTTGACGTCGGCCGCCGAATAGACCTTGGGCAGAACGATGCCATCCGGCGCGCCGGGCATCACCGCCGCTAGGTCGGGAAGTGAGAGATCCGTATCGAGCGGATTGATGCGCACCCAAAGCTGCTGGCGCGAGCGTTCGGAATTGGCTTCGAGATAGGCGCGAGTCATCTCGCGGGCGATCTCTTGCCGGTCGTCGGAAACCGAATCTTCGAGGTCGAGGATCAGCGCGTCGGCGGGATTGCCGCGGCCTTTTGCCAGCTTGCGTTCGCTGTCGCCGGGCACAAAGAGCCAGGACCGGATGATCATGAGGGCTGTTTCCTGATGAGGCCGGTGCGGACGCAATAGGCGATTTCCTCGTCGCGCTGATTGAAACCGAAATGCTCGAACACCACGACGCCGTCGCCGGGCCGCGACTTGCTCTCGCGCATGTCCTTGATGCGGGTGACGGCACGGATGGTGTCGCCATGAAATACGGGTTTCTTGAAACGCACGTCGGTCATGCCGAGATTGCCGAGCGTGGTGCCCAGTGTGGTATCGCCGACGGTGATGCCGACCACCAGGCCCAGCGTGAACAAGCTGTTGACGATGCGCTGGCCGAATTCGGTTTGCTTGGCGAACTCTTCGTCCAAATGCAGTGGTTGCGGATTGTGGGTCATGGCGCAGAACATGATGTTGTCCATCTCCGTCACCGTGCGGGTGAGGGGATGATTGAACTCCATGCCGATTTCGAATTGCTCGTAGTAAAGCCCCGCCATGTATTATCCTTTCGTTTAGCTCAATACGACTTGGGCAGGCCCAAGACCCGCTCTGCGATATAGCAAAGAATCAAGTGCGGTGTAATCGGCGCGATGCGGTGGATGAGGGCTTCCCGCAGATAGCGCTCGACGTGGTACTCCTTGGCATAGCCCATGCCGCCGTGGGTCATGATGGCGTTGGTGCAGGCGTTGAAGGTGGCCTCGCCGGCCAGGTATTTGGCGGCGTTGGCAAGCACACCGCAATCCTCACCCCGGTCGTAAAGCTCCGCCGCCCGAAAGGCCATCAGGTTGGCCGCCTCGAGCTCGGCCCAGCTATGCGCCAGCGGGTGCTGGATGGCCTGGTTCATGCCGATGGGCCGGTCGAAGACGACTCGTTCCTTGGCGTATTGGGTTGCTTTGTGGAGCGCTGCGCGGCCCAGGCCGACCAGGCCGGCGGCGATCAGAATACGCTCCGGGTTGATGCCGTGCAGCAGGTACCGGAAACCCTTGTTTTCCTCGCCGATGCGGTTTTCCACCGGGATCTCCAGGCCATCGAA
This sequence comes from Rhodospirillaceae bacterium, assembly GCA_002690215.1. Classification (GTDB taxonomy): domain Bacteria; phylum Pseudomonadota; class Alphaproteobacteria; order UBA2966; family UBA2966. The sequence continues at coordinate 5,274 of NZDS01000073.1, forward strand.
AAAGACCTGGTTCGAATCGACGCATTTGCGGCCCATTTTCTCAATTTCCCGGATCTCGACCTTGTCGTGGTCGAGGTCGGTGTAAAAGAGGCTGAGGCCGTCGATGGGGCGTTCCGTTTCGTCTTCCGGCCGGGTGCGGGCGATGAGCATGATCTTGTTGGCCACCTGGGCTGTACTGATCCAGGTTTTCTGACCGTGCACCACGTAGCGGTCGCCCTGGCGTACCGCCCGGGTCTTGAGGCGGGTGGTATCGAGCCCGGTGTTGGGCTCGGTGACGCCGAAGCAAGCGATGTCGTCACGCTTGATGATGGGTGGCAGCATGCGCGCCTTCTGTTCCTCACTGCCGTAGCGGACTACCGGGTTGAGCCCGAAAATGCCGATGCTGACGGAAGAGACGCCACCGTTGCCAGCCCCGGATTGAGAGATCGCCTGCATCAATATGGCCGCCTCGGTAATGCCGAGGCCGGCACCGCCGTATGCCTGGGGCATGGCGATGCCCATATATCCGTGGTCTGCGATGGCGCGGCAGAATTCCTCGGGAAAGCGTCCATCGGAGTCCCGCTCCAACCAGTACTGGTCCCCGAAGTCGTCGCAAAGACGACTGACGCTGTCGCGGATTTGCTCTTGCTCAGGCGTAAAGTCGATACTCATGGTTCCGACCCCCCAGCGCTGAACGTGGCATCTTCCCGCCTTTGGGACAATCGCCATTCCTGTTGCAACAGGCGCACAGATGTCTCGGCAGGTCTTGGAGGGTCTGACAAAATCGATTGCTATCGAGCTGGCGACGAAACAGATTCGGGTGAACACCGTCTGTCCGACGTTCATCGAAACGCCGACGCGTCGGTTCGGCCGGGTGGACGGCCCAATAGTCAGATCGGGGGGCAGTATGGGCGACAAGGCTAGAGAGGGTGTGGGGCCATGAGATTTGGTCTCGGACAAGCGGCGCCGAGGGTGGAGGACCAGCGCTTTCTAACTGGCGGCGGCCGCTACACCGACGACATCGACCTTGCCGGTCAGGCCTGGGCCCACATGCTGCGCTCGCCGCACGCCCATGCCCGCATCCGCTCGGTCGACGTCGAGGCGGCATGCTCGGCGCCGGGAGTCCTCGCCGTTTTCACCGGCAGCGACGTCGCCGCCGACGGGCTTGGCAACATGCCGAGCCTGGCCGCCAAGCTGGTGCCACTCGAACGGCCCGACGGCTCGCCCATGTTCCAGCCGCCGTGCCCGGCCCTGGTCCGGGACAAAGTCGCCTTCGTCGGTGACTACGTCGCCTTCGTGGTGGCCGAGAGCCGGAGCCAGGCCCAAGAGGCGGCCGAGCTCGTCGAGGTCGACTACGAGCCGCTGCCGGCTAATGTTCGGACGGCAGATGCCGGCGCTGGCGGGGCACCGGCGGTTTGGGACGATTGCCCCGACAACATCTGCTTTCGCCTGGAGATGGGCGACAAGGTGGCCGTCGAGAGCGCCTTCGCCGCTGCCGCCCACGTCACCCGGCTCGAGCTGCCACTGGCGCGGGTCGCCGTCAATCCGCTTGAGCCGCGTGCCGCGCTGGGCGACTACGATCCTGTTGAGAAGCGCTACACGCTATACTCCGGCAACCAATTCCCGCACGATATGAGGAGCTGGCTGGCGGAGTCGGTGCTGGGGATCCCAGAGAGCCGGCTGCGCATCGTCAGCCCCGACATGGGCGGCTCCTTCGGCCTGCGTGCCACCATCTTCCCGGAGTTGGCTCTGGTGCTCTGGGCGGCGAAGCGGCTCGGCCGCCCGGTCAAATGGACCAACGAGCGCTCGGACGGTTTGCTCGACGAGCAGGCCCGCGATTTCATCATGACGCTCGAACTGGCGCTCGACGCGGACGGTCGTTTTCTGGCGCTGCGGCTTCGCAGCCTCGCCAACATGGGCGCCTATCTCAGCAATTTCGGGCCGCTGCCGGCCTTCGGCAACTTGGGCGGGTTAGCCGGCGTTTACCGGACACCGGCGATCCATGCGGAGGTGCTGGGCGTCTTCACCAACAGCGCGCCGATCGGTCCCTGTCGCGGCGCCGGCCGGCCGGAGGCCACCTTGGTCCTCGAGCAGATAATCGATCTGGCGGCGCGCGAGCTCGGTATCGACCGGGTGGAACTGCGCCGGCGCAACATCATCCCGCCCGACGCCATGCCATTTCAGACCGGGCTCACTTTCAACTACGACTGCGGCGAGTTCGAGCGCAACATGGACCGGGCCCTGGCCATGGCCGACGCCGCCGGCTTCGAGTCACGCCGCAGGCTAGCGCGGGCAGCGGGCAACCTGCGCGGACTAGGCCTCGCCAACGCCATCGAGCAAGCCGCTGGCATGTTCGACGAGGGCGGCGAGATCCGCTTCGACCGCCAGGGTCATGCCACCATCTTCATGGGTACCCATTCCCACGGCCAAGGCCACGAAACCGTGTTCCGGCAGTTGCTGGCGGACAGGCTCGGCCTCGATTTCGAGGCCATGCGCTACGTTCAGGGCGACACCGACCTGGTCGGCTACGGCCACGGCACCGGCGGCTCGCGCGCCTCGGGCCTCGGCGGCGCAGCCTTGCTCGGTGCCGCCGAGAAGATCATCGACAAGGGCCGGCTGATCGCCGCGCATAATCTCGAGGCAGCGGCGCTCGACATCGAATTCGCCGAGGGCCGCTTTTCCGTCGCCGGCACGGATCGCTCGCTGAGCCTGGCCGAAGTTGCGGCCATCGCCTTCGAGCCGGCGCAGTTGCCGCCCGGGATGGAGAGCGGCCTACAGGGTTTCGCCACCTTCAAGGCGACGGCGCCGACCTTTCCCAACGCCTGCCACGTCTCCGAGGTGGAGATCGAGCCCGAGACCGGTGTCGTCCGGATACTGCGCTATGTCGCGGTCGACGACGTCGGCACCGTGATGAACCCGCTGCTGCTGGAAGGACAGCTTCATGGCGGCATCGTCCATGGCATCGGCCACGTCCTGGGCGAGCAGGTGCTGTGGGACGAGGCGGGCCAGGTGCTCACGGGCTCGTTCATGGACTACACCATGCCCCGGGCCGACGACGTGCCGTTCTTCGAGCTCGAGACCAATCCCGTGCCGAGCCCGACAAACCCGCTCGGCATCAAAGGCGCCGGTGAGGCCGGCACCGTCGGTGCCGTGGCCTGCGTGGCAAACGCCATCCTGGACGCCCTGGCGCCGCTGGGGATCCGCCAACTGCCGCTGCCGGCAACGCCGGAGCGGATCTGGCGAGCCATCAGGGATTTGTGAGGGGTGGCTGCCGGACGTTGATTCGGGTGGAAACGCGGATCAGGCGGCCACCCGCTCCAGCAGTACCGCCGTGCCCAGGCCGCTGCCGGCCGGGATGGTGGCGCCGCCGCGCTTGAGGTCGCGTTGCTTCAGCGCGTTGGCCAGGTGGACGGTTATACGCACGCCCGACATGCCGGGCGGATGGCCGAGCCCGATCGAGCCGCCGTCGACGTTTAGGCGTTCCGAGTCCCATTTTCCGGCCCGCTGGCAGGCCACCAGTTGCACCGCAAAGCCCTCGTTGCATTCGATCAGGTCGAGGTCGTCGGTGCGCATTTCGGCCGACTTGAGGGCTGCATTCAGGGCGTCGACACAGGAATAGCCCATCAGGCTGGGATCGCAGGCGACCTGCGCCGTACCCGGCATGATGAAACGTGCCAGAGGCTCCAGGCCGAGCTTCTTGAGGCCCCGTTCGTTGCATATCAGCGCCGCTGCCGCACCGTCGTTCATACCGGCAGCGTTGCCGGCAGTGATGACGCCGCCGGGCTGCACCGGCGCCAGCTTGGCCAGCTTTTCGACGCTAATATCGCGCCGGGGGTGCTCGTCGGTGTCGAATAGTTTGCTCTCACCCCGCCGTCCGGGGACCTCGATTGGCACGATCTCGTCGTCGAGTCGGCCGCCGTCGATGGCTTCCAGCGCTCGGGTGTGGGAGATCACGGCGTAGGCGTCCATTTCCTCGCGGCTGACGCCGTCGACCTTGGCGTGGTGCTCGGCGACATCGACCATGACCATGGGTTCACCCCATACTTTGGAGCCGGCATAGGACAACTCGATGAACATGTCCGCGAGTTCGGCGCCGCCTATGCGCATGTCCCCCCAACGGGCGCCCCGAATAATGTGCGGCACGTTGCTCATGGATTCGAGGCCCAGCGCCAGCACGCAGTCGAATTGCTCCAGCGCCACCTGCTGAGCCGCCAGGATCATGGCCTGCATGCCCGAACAGCACTGCATGTTGATGCTGAACGATGGCACCTCGTCGGGCGCGCCGATGAGCTTGCCGACGGCCCGGGCCGGGTTCGCGTCGATCGGGTCCGGCATCGTCAGGCCGGCCGAGATATGCTCGATGTCCTTGGGTTCGACCCCGTTGCGCTGCAAAAGCGCAGAGGTCACCGTGGCGCCGAATTGGGCGGTCAGGAGAGGTTGCAGCGAGCCGCCATACCCACCGATCGGGCTCCGCGTTCCGTCAACCAGATAGGCTTGCGAGACCATGGGTATTTGACCTCCGTGTGCCGGCGAATTGTCGATCCAACCCTAGCAAAGGTTCTTTTTCGTAGCACCACAACCAACCTTGACCACGCACCTGAGCACAGCTACTTTAACCTAACGATTGTTTGGTTTGCGTGCAAGGCCGGATCCATGAGGCGGCACGAAGGCAGGCGCGCCGGAACGACGCCAAGCCGCCCGGACCACGCTGGTTGACAGCGAGAGGAGGGTGGCGATGTTCGACAAAGAAACCCTGGAGATATCCAAGGAACTGAGCGAAAGCCGGGAATCCGACTATCAAAAGATGGTCGAGAAGTTCGGCAACCAGGCTCCGGCCCGGGCGCGCAACCCGGAGACCCACTCGGGACTGCCGATCAAGACCGCCTACTTCCCGCACGATGTCGAGGGCATCGACTACGGCCAGCAGATCGGGGCGCCGGGCCAGTATCCTTACACGCGCGGTAACCTAGCCGCCCAATACCAACTCATGCATTGGGCCAACCAGCCGGTCATCGGCTACGGCCTGCCCGAGCACACCCGCGAGCGCATGGACCATCTCGCGGACCAGGGCATGATCGGCTATTTCGGCCAGAAATTTTACAATCTGGTCTACGACCTGGTCTCCCACGAAGGCATCGATCCGGACGATCCCGCCGCCCAAGGCCGTATCGGCCAATGTGGCATGGCGACCTACTCGAAGGCCGACATGGATAAGCTTTTCGCCGATATGGACCTGACCAAGATGAATGTGGTCCACATCACCTACTACCAGGTCATTCCGGCGCTGGCGCAATACCTTGCCCTGGCTGAGGATCGCGGCCTGGCGCCAGGGGATCTGCGCGGCAATTCGATGAACTGGTACTACCAGTCGGCCTACTGCGGCGTGAACGCCTTCCCACCGGCACAAGGCCTCAAGCTGTCCACGGAGCTGATCCATTATTGCTCCAAGAACATGCCGCGTTGGAACACCACCAACCTCTTGGGATACGGCGTCGAAGAGGCCGGCGGTACGGCAGTGCACGAGATCGCCATCATGCTGGCCTACGGTATCGAGCTGGTGCGGGCCTGTGTGCAATCGGGCCTCGATGCCGACGTGGCGCTGAAACGCTTCGGCTTCCAGTTCTCCCAGTCCAACGACTTCTTCGAGGAGGCCTGCAAGATCCGGGCGATCCGGCGCATTTGGGCCTCCACTATGCAGGAGCGCTTTGGTGCCAAGGATCCGAACGCCTTGCAGGTGCGCATCCACACCCACACCGCCGGCTCGGCCCTGACGGCGCAGCAGCCCTTGGTCAATCTGGTGCGCACCACGTTGCATGCCTTCGGCGCCGCGCTTTCGGGCGTNCANTCCATGGAGGTCTCGGCCTACGACGAAGCCNNNGCNATNCCCANCGNNGAATCGGCNACGCTGGCGCTGCGNNTNCANCAGGTGATCCAGGAGGANACCAACATCACNTCNGTNTCCGATCCCCTGGCCGGTTCCTACTACGTCGAAGCGCTGACCGATCAGATCGCCAACGCAGCCCTGGAGATGGTCGACGATATCGAAGAGCAGGGCGGCTACGTCCAGGCCCAGCGCAACGGCTGGATCCGCCGCCAGATCGAGGATTCGGCCGAACGCTGGCGCGAGATGGTCAACCAGGGCAGCCGCCGGGTGGTCGGCCTCAATTGCTACGAAACCGAAGTGGCTGACCGGCCGCAGATCTTCAGAACCGACCCCGAGGTCGAACGCATCGCCATCGAACGCATCAGGGCCTTGCGCGAAAACCGCGACCAGGCGCGGCACGAAAAAGCCATGGCGGGCTTTGCCAAGGCCATGAACGCTTTTGCCGACAGCGAGATCAAGGACCTGGGTACCTGCGACATCATCGAGACCGCCATCGAAGCGTCCCGGGCCGACGCCTCCAACGGCGAATTAATGGGGGTCATGAAGGATGTGCTGGGCTGGAGCGGGCCGCACGAATATTGAGTAGGGGCTAGAACAATGAGCGATCCAGTACGCGTACTGCTGGCCAAACCCGCCATGGACGGCCACGACCGCGGCATCCGTTATGTCGCCAGGAAATTCCGCGACGCCGGCTTCGAGGTCATCTTCACCAACTTCCTGCGGGCCTCGGAAGTCGTGGCCACGGTGTTGGAGGAGGACGTGAGCGCGGTCGGCGTCTCGAGCTCATCCGGTGGCCACATGCCGATCTTCGAGCAACTCATCGCCGGCCTCAAGGAGAGCGGCCTCGACGACGTCATGGTGCTCGGCGGCGGCGTCATCCCCGATGACGACGAAAAACTGCTCAAGGAGTGGGGCGTGGCCGCTATATTCGGCCCCGGGGCGACGGCCGAGGACGCTATTGCACTGATTCAGGAGACTGTTGGCTAGCTCGGCCAGAGCGTCAAGCTCAGTCGATAAACCCAAATTCTTGAAAATCACAATCGTCGATTAGTTCAATATATTCTTTGATAATTTTTTTCTGTCTTTCACCTATTTTGCTCATTCCTCTGCCAGAAATCCCTCGATGAAAGTTGTATTTTCTTCTCTCCTCGAAGAGGTTTCCCAAAATACTATTTGCGCGCCTTGCATCAAATTCTATGTCCAAGAATTTGCAAACCTTCTCGACAACTTCAATAGAGTCATTTTCGATCTCACGGTAATTGGTAAAAAGTATTGGTACGATCCCATTCTTGTGCTCTCGATACCAAGAAACGTAGTGAGAAAAATACCACGGAAGTGCGACGTTTGCTGCAAACTCGATAGCAGTTTTTTTGCTCATTGTTGAACTAAGGTGCGAGCCAAAAATATCTGTGTTGAGAAAGGGCCAGCCAAGGCTTTCCCGGGGCAAGTGCTCTGCGAGGCTGATCAAGATGTCATAGATATTCCGTGTGATTACAATTACTTTGCACTCAAATTTCTGCAGCAGCTCCAAATTGTCGACCGTCGCCGTTATTGGATGACGCGCGAAAGCGTTGACTTTTCGCCCTACCCACATTTTGGTGGGTGTCAAGTTGTGAAAACACCTCCCACCCTTCAATGCGTAGTTATTTTCGACAAATCCCGAATATCGTATGAGTAACTCCAACAAGAATGTCGAGCCGGTTCGGGGTGCTGACGCAATTACAATCCTATTATTCGAATTCCCGGTGAATCGAAGGGAATCAAAGTTACCAGATGTCGTTGCGTAGGTCACTCGCAATGATTCGTCGGTGGAAAGTCCAAAATGATTGAAAAATGAATGTATGTCGTCCGGGCTGCGAAGTTTCATAGCTTCCCTCATATCTCATGGATGCTGAAATATTTGTTCAGGATCACAGTAAAAAGATTGGAAACAGTTACCGACATTATAGTCGAGAAAATGACCGACGCGAAATCCGCTACCAGATCTCGCCGGCCGGGCGCAGTTCGACGTTGAAGGACCAGGCGCCCGGGTCTTGGTGGGCCACCTGGTAGATCGTCTCGGCGATGGCTTCGGTCTTGGCGAAGCGTTCGTCGGGGAGATCCGGGAAGCGCTTGCGCGTCCATCTGAGATCGATCACGGCGTCGATCACCACGTAGGCCACGTGGACGCCCTGGGGGCCCAACTCGCGGGCCATGGCCTCGGCCAGGATGCGCTGGGCCGCCTTGGTGGGCGCGAATCCGGAAAAGTCGGGTTTGCCGCGCCAGGCCGAGGTGTTGCCGGTGACGATGATGGCTCCGCGGCCAGCCGCCACCATGGCCGGCGCCACGGCGCGGCCGAGGTGCAGCAGACTCATGGTATTGACCTGAAAATTGGCCTCCATCTCGGCCGGATCGATGTCGAGAAAGCTGCCCCAGACGCCGCGAGCGGCGTTGTGCACGACGATCTCGGGCTCGCCCAGTTCGGCCCGGCAGCGCGCCATGGTGGCGTCCAGCGCCGCCGGGTCGGTGATGTCGCAAGGTAGCGCCAGGCTGCCCGGAAGCTCGGCCTCGAACTCCTTCATGCGGCTTTCCGAGCGGGCCAGCAGCGCCACCCGGTAGCCACCGGCCGCCAGGCGCCGGGCAATGGCGCCGCCGGTGCCCCGGCCCACGCCCGCTACCAGGGCGACACGGTTGTCGTCGTTCATGATGCTTGGCCCGCTTTTTCCAGTTCCTGCTGCCTGAGTTTGAAGCGTTGCACCTTGCCGGTTTCGGTGCGTGGCAGCTCGGCGACGAATTCGATGGCGCGGGGGTATTTGTAGGGCGCGATGGTGGCTTTGACGTGGTCCTGGAGCACCTTGACCGTTGAATCGGCGGCGGCGGCGCCCTCACGCAGGATGACGAACGCCTTGACGATGAAGCTGCGTTCGGGGTCGGGACTGGCGACCACGGCGCATTCCTGAACCGCGTCGTGGTCCAAGATCGCCTCTTCGACCTCGGGGCCCGAGATGTTGTAGCCGGACGAGATGATCATGTCGTCGGCCCGGGCCTGGAACCAAAAATAGCCGTCCTCGTCGCAAAGGTAGGCGTCGCCGGTGTAGTTCCAGCCGTCTTGAACGTATGCCGCCTGACGCTCCGGGTTGTCGAGATAGCGGCACCCCGTAGGGCCGCGCACGGCCAAGCGACCGACAGTTCCGGCCGGTACCGGGTTGCCGTCGTCGTCGGTTACGCGGGCTTCGAAGCCGGGGATCGCCTTGCCCGTGGCGCCGGGTTTGATGTCGTCACCGGCGGCGGCGATGAAGATGTGCAGCATTTCGGTCGAGCCGATGCCGTCGATGGTGCTTATCCCCGTGGCCTGGCGCCAGGCTTCGAAGGTCGGCAGCGGCAGCGTCTCGCCGGCCGACACGCACTTGGCCAGCGAGGAGATGTCGTGATCTGCCACCAAGCCGGTCATAGCGCGGAACATGGTGGGGGCGGTAAAGCAGACCG
>NZDS01000074.1 GCA_002690215.1 Rhodospirillaceae bacterium
TGCCAACCACTCCATCAACTCCTCAACATATTGATTCTTATAGCATAATCTCCATCTCAGGGCATCGATTAACGAGTTCATCTGGGAAATGGGGGCTGAGTGGCCACCAGGCTTTCGCTGAGGCGAATTCCGGCCTCTTGCTGATAGTTGGCGGCGTGCGCCAAGTGCTCTTTCGAGACCAGACCCTTGGCTACCAGAATATCGCCCAACTGCATGGCTACCCTCCCTGCTTGTCCCGACGTTGCGGGCTGCCGCCGGCCGCAAATTTAGCACAACTGGCGGCCCTTGGCGGCCTCTTTCGGGCTAACCTGCATGGGCTCGCGGATTTCATGGCAGTGGAGATCGCACGATCATGACAAACACCATCACGCTCTGGGGTGCCGGCACGCTGCGCGCCCATCGCGTGCACTGGGCCCTGCATGAGCTGAACCTGGATTATCGTTGCGAACCCATCCAGTCACGCTCGGGCGAGACCCTGACAGCGACCTATACGGCACTTAATCCCAAGCAGAAGATTCCTTTTCTGCAAGATGGAGAGTTCGGGCTTTCGGAAAGCGCCGCCATCCTGAACTATCTGTTCGCCAGCTACGGCGACGCGGCCGAGGTTTATCTGCCGCAAACCGAGCAGCAGCGCGCGCGTTCAGACGAGTGGTGCTATTTCATCATGACCGAGCTCGACGCCCATTCGCTCTACATAATCCGGCGCCACGGCGACCTCTCGGCGATTTACGGCGAGGCACCGGTGGCGGTGGCTTCAGCAGAGCAATATTTCCTCAAACAGATGGCCGCCGTGGCGCCGCGAATCGAAGCTGCCGATCCCTACCTGTTCGGAGACCGCCTCGGCGTGGCCGACATCCTGCTCACCACGTGCCTCGATTGGGCCCTGATGTGCGATTTCTTTATCGATGCTGGCTGCCATACCTACCGCGAGCGCACCACCGCCCGTCCGGCCTACGCCGCCTCCCTGGCGGCCAACGCCGTGGCCGGCAATTAGCCTGCATTTCTCACAGGATCGCAGTCTATGAAAAAGGGTTACCGGTTAGAGCGTCGCCGGCTGGCGCACCAGCAGCACAGGCAGGTGTAGTTCCTCGATGATCTTTTCCGCCGGGCCCTGGCCCAGCAGCGCGCTGTCGTCAGCGAGTACGATCAGTTCACCATGTTCCTGCCACAACGTGTTGGCAAGTTGGCCGGGACGGTCGAGCAGCACCCGCAGGCGCTTGATGGCGATACCCTGGGGCGAGAGGCGGGTCATGGCGTCGGCCTCCAGCGCTCTGGTGGCGTCCTCGCTGGAGCCCACCAGCAGTAACGTCAGACGGCAGCAGCCGTTGCCGGCGATGCTGGCGGCGATGGCCACGGCGCGGTCGCTGGCCGGCGTGCCCTCGTAGACGCAGATCACCGGATGCTCGCCGGCCCCCTCGCCGGCCGCGTGCTCGCCGACCAGCACGGCGCCTGGCGCCTGACTCCACAACGTACGTGCCGTCGAGCCCAGTTTGGCTCGGGCCAGGCGGCGGTTGGCCTTACCCAGGATGACCATGTCGACCCCGGGCGCGGCAGCCAGGATCTCGCCGCTGACCTGGCCGCGTACGGTGCGGAAGGACCAGCGCACGGCGCGGCGCTCGGAAGCCCGGGCCAGGGCTTGGTGCGCCGCCCGGGCCTGGGCCCGCATGCTGCGCTCCATGTCGGCGGCGCTCAGCGATTGGCTGGCCGAGGTCATGCTGACGATGCGGGTGAGCGGCGCCCGGGCCATGTGCAAAAGCGCCTCGTCTTCGACATAGAGGCCCTCGAGCTCGGCTTCGAGGCGGGCGGCCAGGCGGGCCGCCGTGTCCAGCGCCGCCAGTCCTTCGGCTGACGAGTCCAGCGCCACCAGGATGCGGCGGATGTCGTGGTCCCGCTTGTCCGGCCGGCGCCGGAGCCGGCGGCGGCGTTCGTGGTGGGGTCGGTGAGCCGTTTTCATGGCGCCTCGGGCGCCCGGTTGTTTTTGCCCGCCTTGCCGCGTCCCTTTGCAGCAAAGGCACGAACATCCTCGGCCAGCTTGATCAGGCGCTCCTCGACCAGGCGGTTGACGGACTTTTCCGGGAACTTGCCGTCTCGGCCACGCTGGCCGGCCGGCCGGCCAGTCAAAAGCTCGATACCCTGGTCGATGGTTTCCACCGCGTAAATATTGAACCGCCCCTTGGCACAGGCCTCGACCACGTCGTGGCGCAACATCAGGTGGGGCACATTGGCGGCTGGGATGAGCACTCCTTGGCGACCGCTCAAGCGGCGCTGGCGGCAGATGTCGAAGAAGCCCTCGATCTTTTCGTTGACACCGCCGATGGCCTGGACTTCGCCGAACTGGTTGACCGAGCCGGTAACCGCCAACGACTGCTTGATGCCGAGGCCCGAGAGCGCCGACAGCAGCGCATAGAGCTCGGTCGAGGAGGCCGAATCGCCGTCGATGCCGCCATAGGACTGCTCGAACACCAGGCTGGCCGAAAGCGACAACGGCCGATCGGCGGCATAGCGGGCACCGAGGAAACTGGTCAGGATCAGCACGCCCTTGGAGTGCAACGGTCCGCCCAAGTCGACCTCGCGTTCGATGTCGACGACGCGGCCGCGGCCGGGTCGGATGCGGGCGCTGATGCGGCTGGGTTTGCCGAAAGAGAAATTGCCCAGGCTGAGCACCGAGAGCGCGTTGACTTGGCCCACCTTCTTGCCGGCCGTGTCGATCATCACGGTGCCGCGCACGATCATATCCTGCGAGCGTTCGCGAAGCCGGTCGTGGCGGCGGTTACGCGCGGCGACAGCCCGATCGACGTCGGCCGCCGAAACCACCTGGCGCTTGGCCTTAGCGGCCCAGTGGTCGGCCTCGCGCATGATGTCGTTGATCTGACCCATCTCGGTGGACAGCCGCGTCGAATCGCCAGCCAGGCGGCTGGAATGCTCGATCAGGCGGGCCGCCGCGCTGCTGTCGAAGGGCTTGAGCTCGCGGCTGCGTACGAAGCGGCCCAGGAGGCGGGCATAGTCCAGCACCGACTTCGGTGTGCGCTCCATGTCGGCGCCGTAGTCGACCGACACCTTGAAGAGCTCGCCGAATTCGATATCGGCCCGGCAGAGAAGGTAATAGATGCGCGGCTCGCCGATCAGCACCACCTTGACGTCGAGCGGCAGCGCCTCGGCCTCGACCGAGATGGTGCTGACCAGGCTGAGCGCCTGGCCCAGCGATTCGATGCGCACCTGACGCGAGCGTAGCGCCCGCTTCAGACCCTCCCAGGCATAGGACTGGGTCAGCAGCTTGAAAGCGTCGATGATGATGTAGCCGCCATTGGCGCGGTGCAGCGAGCCCGCCTTAATCAGCGTGAAGTCGGTGATCAGTGCACCCATTTCGGAGATGTGCTCGACCCGGCCCACCAGATTGGGATAGGTCGGATTGTCCTCGTATACCACCGGCGCCCCCATGGCGGCGCTGTTGTCGACCAGCAGGTTGACCTGGTAGCGCCTGAGCGCCGCCGATGGTGGCCGGCGCTGAGGCGTAAGGGCGCCGGGGCCGGCAGCGGAGCCGGAACCCGCAGCGGCAGCAGCGGTATCTGGGGCGTGCGGACCTGACTGATCCTGCGGCTCGCCCTTGTCGAGGAAGGCGTCGACGTTTTCCAGCACGTCGGCCTGCACGACCTCCAGGTGTTTGAGCACCGGCGAGTGGCCCTGGTATTCCTGGCGCAAGGCATCGATCAGATGGCCGACCGCGTACATGGTGACTTCGCGGTTGAGCTCGCCGATGCGCCGACGGCGCTCACGGTCCCATTCGGGCACGTGGCGAATGGTCTCCTGCAACTCGCCTTGCAGCTCCTCCAGCGCCGTCTCGAATTGTTTGCGCTCTGCTTCCTCGAGTGCCTGGAAGGCTTCCGGCGTGATCACTTCGCCTTCGCGCGTCGGCGCCAGCGCCAGCCCGGCCGGGGTGCGCACCAAAGTGACGCCGCGTTCCCGGCCGCGTTCCTGGATGGCCTCGAAAGCGTGCTCTTGTCGCTCGCGGAATTCTTCGTCCACGCTCTGGCGGCGATTGCGGTATTCCTCGCTCTCGAACACCGCCGGCAAGGTGTTGTGCAATTCCTCCACGAAGCTCGCCATGGCAGCGCGGAAGCCGGCGCCCTCGCCAGCCGGCAGCTCGATGGCGCGGGGTCGGTGCGCTTCGCTGAAATTGTGCACCAGGCACCAGTCCGAGGGCCGGGGCTCCGTGGCGGCACGGCGGTTGAGGAACTCGGTCACCGTGGTGTGGCGGCCGGTGCCCGAAGGGCCGTGAACGAAAAGGTTGTAACCGTCGCTACGGATGCTGGTGCCGAACTCGATGGCTTCGACGGCCCTGGGTTGGCCCAGCACCTCTGTCAGCTCCTCCAGCTCGGCCGTGGTCTCGAAGGGCAAGAGCTCCGGATCACAGGCGCTATAGAGGTCGTCGGGCTTGAGGGGTTCGAATGCCATGGCGCGGGTTCCTCCTGGTGTCAGAATCATCATCCCGCGGTGGCAGCCGTCAAGAGGCCTATTGCCGCACGACGCTTACAGGTTGATCAGGCTTCGGCTTCCAATTCCGTCATGTCGGCGTCGGAAAGGCCGAAGTGATGGCCGATCTCGTGGATCAACACGTGGCGCACGATGGCGCCCAGGCTGTCCTCGCCCTCGCACCAGTAGGCCAGGATGGGCTGGCGATACAACAGGATCATGTCGACGTCGACGGGGGTATCGAGAACGCTCTTGCGGGCCAGATCGAGGCCGCGGTAGAGGCCCAAAAGGTCGAATTCGGACTGGATGNCGAGGTCGTCGAGCGTCTCGCGATCGGGAAACNCGTTGATGCGGATGACCACGTCGTCAACGAAAGCTCGAAGGCGCGCCGGGATGGCGCGGTAGGCGGCATCGGCAATGACTTCAAAATCGGCCGCAGTGGGCGCTTGTTCGCGATATCGCGAGGTCTCCTCCATGCCCGGACGATACGTGAATGAGGCCGGCCCGAGCAACGGAGGTGGTGCCGGGGCTCAAAATAAACTAGACTGCGAACAATGCGCAACAGGAGGGGGATTGCGTGCCCAAACTTCAAGACGACGTCGAACGGCGTTTGGCGGCTATCGTCTATGCCGACGTAGCCGGCTACAGCCGCCTCACTGGCCGCGACGAGGTCGGTACCCACAAGACGCTGAGCGGTTTTCTCGATTCCATGAGCGATTGCATCGGCAGCCACGGAGGGCGCGTCGTGCATTATGCCGGCGACGCCGTATTGGCCGAGTTTCCCAGCGTCCTGGGCGCCGTCGAGTGCGCCGTCACGGTGCAACGCGATTTGGCCGAACGCAATCATGGCGTGGCCGAGGATGCCATGGTGCAGTTCCGCTTCGGCATCAACTTGGGCGAGGTTATCGTCGACCGCGACGACATATACGGCGACGGCGTCAACGTCGCCGCGCGCCTCGAGGCTCTGGCCGATCCGGGCGGCATCTGCATCTCGGAGAAGGTCTTCCACGAGGTGCGAAACCGGCTCGATCTGAATTTCGAGGATCTGGGCGCCCAGGAAGTCAAGAACATCGCCGAGCCGGTGCACAGCTACCGGGTGCTGCTCGAAACCGCAGACGCCGCCGCGACCGTCTCGCCCAGCGAAACACAACCATCGGCCAAGGCCTCGATCGCCGTGCTGCCCTTCAACAACATGTCGGGAGATGCCGAGCAGGAGTACTTTTGCGACGGTATATCCGAGGACATCATCACCGAGCTCTCTCGCTACCATTCGCTTTTCGTCATCGCCCGCAACTCGTCCTTCACCTACAAGGGCCGGGCCGTAAACATCAGCCAAGTGGGTGAGGAACTGGGCGTGCGCTACGTGCTCGAGGGCAGCGTGCGCAAGGCCGGCAACCGGGTGCGCATCACGGCCCAGTTGATCGAGGCCGAGAGCGGCTCCCACGTCTGGGCCGACCGCTACGACCGTGAGCTCGAAGACATCTTCGCCGTACAGGACGAGATCACCCAGATGATCGTGGCCACCCTGCCGGGCCGGCTGGAGGCTGCCGACCTGGAGCACGCCAAGCGCAAGACGCCCGAAAACATGGCTGCCTACGATTATCTTTTAAGGGCCAAGGATCACCATCACCGCATCACCAAAGAAGACAATCGCCAAGCTCTGGAGTTGTTCGAAAAAGTCATCGAATCCGATCCGGGTTTCGGCCAAGCCCACGCCTGGCGAGCTTGCACCCTGGGTCAGTCCTGGGTGCGGGGCTTTTGTGATGATCCACAGGCCACCTGGGAAGAAGCCATGAACTCGCTGGGACGGGCACGCCAGCTTGACGAGGACGATTGCGAGTGTCAGCGACTGTTGGGCGGCTCTTACCTGGTGCGGCGTGAGTTCGAACAGGCCGAGTTGCATCAGCGCCGGGCGTTGGAGCTCAATCCCAACGACCCGCGAATCGTCTCTCAGATGGGCGAGATTCTGACCTTCATGGGCCAGACAGACGAGGGCATCGAATGGCTCGAAAAAGCTTTGCGCCTGGATCCCCACTCACTGGACCGGCGCAATACGAACCTCGGCGTCGGCTTGTTTGCGGCCGAGCGCTTCGCTGACGCCGTCACTACCTTCAGGCAAGTCGCGACATTGGGGGAACAACATCACGCCTACTTGGCGGCAGCCTATGCCCGAACCGGTGACAAGTCGGCGTCCGGACGTCACGCCACCGAAGTGATGGGGCTGAATCCCGACTTCTCGGCCAGCGCCCACGTGGCCAAGATGCCCTACATGCACGAGGCCGACCGCCAGCGTCATCGCGAAGCTCTGGTGGAGGCTGGCCTGCCGGACGGAGAGGGTTAACCCGGGGGGGGTGAAAAGGGGACAGGAACCGTCTATATCGACGACGCCTGTCCCCTTTTCCATAGCCGCAGTTGCTTACTTGGGCGCCATCCTGAGCGCGCCATCAAGGCGAATCGTTTCGCCATTGATCATGTCGTTCTGGCAGATATGCACGGCCAGGTCGGCGTATTCCTCGGGCGTGCCCAACCGCGAGGGGAACGGCACGCTGTCACCGAGCGCCTTCTGTACTTCGGGCGGCAGCGTGAACATCATCGGCGTACGGAAGAGGCCCGGCGAGATGGTGTTGACGCGAATGCCGTTCGAGGCAAACTCACGGGCCAACGGCAGCGTCATGGCGGAGACACCTCCTTTGGACGCCGAGTAGGCGGGCTGGCCGATCTGGCCCTCGGTGGCGGCCACCGAAGCGGTGTTGATGATGACGCCACGACCGCCGCTATCGCCCAGCGGATCGAGCGCCAGCATGTCGGCGGCAGCCAGGCGAATGGCATTGAAGGTGCCGATCAGGTTGATCTCGATGACCCGCGTGAACTGCTCCAGAGGCAGCGGTCCCTTGCGGCTGACGGCCCGGGCCGAGACACCTATGCCGGCGCAGTTGATGAGCACCCGGGCGGCACCCTGGGCTTCGCGGGCGGCGGCCATGGCGGCTTCGGTCTGGGCTGCGTCCGAGACGTCGCAGGCGTGGGCCGAACCACCCACCTCGCCGGCCACGCGCTCGGCATTTTCCTCGTTGAGGTCGAAGATGGCGATCTTGGCGCCGGCCGCCGCCAGTGCCTTGGCACTGGCCTCTCCGAGCCCCGAGCCGCCGCCGGTGACGATGGCTGTTACACCGTCCAATTTCATGGTTTGTCCTCCTGAAACGCAAATATCGCTGAAAAACCTGCGCTCGTTTAGCAGATCACAGGGTTCATGGCGACCGCCGATGTGTGACCTGCGTTGCGACCGGGCGGCGCCGTGCCCATATGCCCGAAATGGTCGAACCGCCCGGGCCCCCGGAACCGAAAACGTCCGACGACGACCGCGTGCATCGCGGTTTCTGGACCAAGGTGCGGCGCACACTGGGCCGCGTGCCTTTCCTGGATCAGGCCGTGGCGGCTTATTATTGCGCCACCGACAGAGCCACGCCCGGCCACGTCAAGGCGCTGCTGCTGGCCGCCATCGCCTATTTCGTTGTACCTGCCGACATGATCCCCGATTTCATCGCCGGCATCGGTTTCGTCGACGATGCCAGCGTGCTGGCCGGCGCCATTAGTAGCGTCCGCCATCACCTCAAGCCGCAACACCACAAGCGCGCCCGCCAGACCCTGGCCCGCCTGAGGGGCGAGGCCTCCGGTGAGGCGGACGTTGCTTGAAGCCGCGCGTTTGTTATCATCGTCACTGTGAATGCCCGACGGACATCGCTTTGTGCGCTGACGGCAGGCGCCGTCTTGTTGATGGTGCCGGCGCTGTCGACTGCCGAGCCGCGCCACGGTCTGTCGACCTTTGGCGAGCTCAAGTACGGCGCCGATTTCCAGCACTTCGACTACGTCGATCCCCAGGCGCCCAAGGGTGGGGCGCTACGGCTGGCGGCCACGGGATCGTTCGACAACATCAATCCCTTCATCCTCAAGGGCATTCGTTTTCGCGGCATCGCCAACGCCATCGGCGGGCTGCCTTTCGAATCTCTAATGACAGGCTCAGCGGACGAGCCCGATTCCATGTACGGCCTGGTGGCCCGCACGGCGGAAGTGGCGCCGGACCGCTCGTGGGTGGAATTCACGCTGCGGCCCGAGGCGCGTTGGCACGATGGCTCGCCGATTACGGCCGACGACGTGGTCTTTTCCTTCCACACCCTCAAGACCGAAGGCGACCCCAGCTATCGCATCACCTTCCGCGACATCGCCGAAGTGGCGGCGACAGCGCCCGACAAGGTGCGTTTCAGCTTCCGCCCGGGAGGCGTCTGGCGCGACCTACCGCTGCTGGCCGGCGGCATGCCGCTTATCTCCAAGGCCTATTACGCCAAGGTGGAATTCAACAAAACCACCATCCGGCCACCGCTGGGCAGCGGCCCCTACCGCATCGCCAAGGTCGACCAGGGTCGTTCGGTGACCCTGGAGCGCGTGGCGGACTATTGGGGGCGAGACTTGCCGGTCAACCGCGGGCGCTACAATTTCGACAGTATCCGCTTCGATTTCTATCGCGACCGCAACGTCGAATTCGAGGCCTTCAAGGCCCACGAATACGATTTCCGTGAAGAGTTCACCTCCAAGGTCTGGGCCACGTCCTACAAGTTCCCGGCCGTCAAGTCGGGCTTGGTTGTGGTCGAAACCGTGCCCGACGCCTCTCCCGCCAACCGCCAGAATTTTGTTCTGAACCTGCGCCGGACCAAATTTCAGGACCGCCGTGTGCGCCAAGCCTTCGACCTCGCTTTCGATTTCGAATGGATCAACAAGAACCTCTTCTATAGCGTCTACAGCCGCACCCTGAGCATCTACCAGAACACCGCCATGGCAGCCCGCGAGCTGCCCAGTCCGGCCGAACTCGCGCTACTCGATCCCCACCGCGACAGGCTGCCGGCCGGGGTCTTCAACCAGGTCCATCAGGCGCCCAAATCCGATGGCCGGGGCAACAATCGGCGCAACTTGCGCAAGGCCGCCAAGCTGCTTGACGCCGCCGGCTGGCATATAGAAGACGGCCGCCGCGTCAATGCCGCAGGGCAAATCTTCGAGCTTGAGTTTCTCACCTTTTCGCCCACTTTCGAGCGCGTCTACGCTCCCATCGTCAGGAACCTGAAGAAGCTTGGCATCGGCGCCACCATCCGGGTGGTCGATTCGGCCCAGTACGCCAACCGCATGCAGGAGTTCGACTTCGACGTCACCACCACGGCCTTCGGCGGCCAGACCACGCCGGGCGTCGGCGAGCGCAACTTCTGGGGCTCCGAAGCCGCCAAGAGCACCGGTAGCATTAACTACCCCGGCATCAATGATGCCGTGGTCGACGATTTGGTGGCGCGCATCGCCGCGGCCGAAACGCGGTCTGAACTGGAAACCGCCGCCCGCGCCCTTGATCGGGTACTGCTGTGGAACCAGTACGTGGTACCGCAGTGGTTCCGCGCCTTCCATCCCATCGCCTACTGGGACCGCTTCAGCCGGCCGCCGACCAAGCCCAAGTACGGGCTCGGGTTCCTGGATACCTGGTGGCACGACGCCGACAAGGCGGCGCGTTTGGCCGCCAAGGCCAAGCGCTAAGACCTCGGGAGTATGGACGTAGCGGCCGCCCCCCCCACCCTCACCCTCCCCCACAAGGGGGGAGGGGACATTCATCGACCATCAATTTCTTCACCATTCGCCATCTTCTTCCCCCTCCCCCTTGATGGGGGAGGGAGGGGTGGGGGTGCGCCATCGCCCGCGACGGCTCAAGGCCGAACCTAGCGCCATGCTGGCCTACATCATTCGTCGGCTGTTGCTGATGATCCCGACGCTGTTCGGCATCATGGTCATCAACTTCCTCATCGTGCAGGCGGCGCCGGGCGGGCCGGTGGAGCAGCTTATCGCCCAGATCCAAGGCACTGCGGTCGAGGCCACGGCCCGGATCGGCGGCAGCGATGCCGGCGAAACGCGGCAGCGCGGCGGCCAGGCCGGGGCCGGGGGGGCCGACATCAGCAGCAAGTACCGTGGCGCCCGTGGCCTCGATCCCGAATTCGTCAAGGAAATCGAAAAGCTCTACGGCTTCGACAAGCCGGCCCACGTGCGTTTTTTCCAGATGATCGGCAATTACCTCCGCTTCGAATTCGGTGACAGCTTCTTCCGCGACCGCGCCGTGATCGACCTGGTGCTCGACAAGATGCCGGTGTCGATCTCGCTGGGGCTGTGGACGACGCTGCTGGTCTATCTCATCTCCATCCCGCTGGGCATTGCCAAGGCGGTGCGCGACGGCTCGCGCTTCGACGTCTGGACCTCGGCCGCCATCATCGTCGGCTACGCCATTCCGGGTTTCCTCTTTGCCATCCTGTTAGTGGTGCTGTTTGCCGGCGGCAGCTTTTGGGACCTCTTTCCCTTACGCGGCCTGACTTCCGAGAACTGGGAGGCGCTGTCCTGGCCAGCCCGCATCGCCGACTATTTCTGGCACATTACGCTGCCCGTGGCGGCCATGGTGGTGGGTGGCTTCGCCACGCTGAGCATGCTGACCAAAAATTCGTTCCTCGAGGAGATCAACAAGCAGTACGTACTGACCGCCCGGGCCAAGGGACTGAGCGAAGGGCGCGTGCTCTATGGCCACGTCTTCCGCAACGCCATGTTGATCGTGGTGGCCGGATTTCCTTCGGCATTCGTCGGCGTGCTGTTTACCGGGGCATTGTTGATCGAGGTCATCTTTTCGCTCGACGGCATCGGTCTGCTGGGCTTTGAGGCGGCGCTGGCGCGGGACTTCCCGGTAATGTTCGGAACGCTCTACTTCTTCACCTTGCTGGGCCTTGCCCTCAACCTGATCGGCGATCTGATGTACGTGGTGATCGACCCGCGCATCGATTTCGAACGCCGCGACGTGGCCTGATGGGCGCGGCGTCCAGATTTCCCGGACTGCGCCTGGCACCGCTGACGCGGCGGCGGCTGCAGAATTTCCGCGCCAACCGCCGCGGCTATTGGTCGTTTCGCATCTTCCTGGTGCTCTTCATAGCCACCCTGTTCGCCGAGTTCATCGCCAACGACAAGCCCATCGTCATCAATTATCAGGGCGAGTACCTGATGCCGGTCTTCGTCAGCTATCCCGAAACCCGCTTCGGCGGCGACTTCGAGACCGAGACCGACTATCGCGATCCCTTCGTCATCGAACTGATCGAGAAGCAGGGCTGGATGCTCTGGCCGCCGGTGCGCTACAGCTACAACACCATCAACTACGAGCTGCCGGTGCCGGCACCGGCGCCGCCCAGCGTCGAGAACTGGCTGGGCACCGACGACCAGGGCCGCGACGTGGTGGCGCGGCTGATCTACGGCTTCCGCATCTCGGTGCTGTTCGGTTTTGCCCTGACGGTGATCAGCTCGGCCGTCGGCGTGGTGGCGGGCGCCGTGCAGGGATTTTTCGGTGGCTGGACGGACCTTCTCTTCCAGCGCTTCATCGAGATCTGGTCGGGGTTGCCGGTGCTCTTTCTGCTGATCATCCTGGCCAGCGTCATTCAGCCCGGCTTCTGGAGCCTGCTGACCTTGATGCTGATGTTCAGTTGGATGGCACTGGTCGGCGTGGTGCGGGCCGAGTTTCTGCGCGCCCGCAATTTCGACTACGTGCGGGCGGCCCAGGCGCTGGGGGTGGGCAATATCACCATCATGTTCAAGCACCTGCTGCCCAACGCCATGGTGGCCACGGTGACTTTCATGCCCTTCATCCTTTCGGGCTCGATCACCACACTGACGACGCTTGACTTCCTCGGCTTCGGGCTACCGCCGGGCTCGCCCTCGCTGGGCGAGCTGCTGGCCCAGGGTAAGGCCAATTTGCAGGCGCCTTGGCTCGGCATCTCGGGCTTCTTCGTCATCGCCATCATGCTGACGCTGCTGGTCTTCGTCTTCGAAGCAGTGCGCGATGCCTTTGATCCCCGCAAGGTGCAGGGATAATCGGCATGAGCGCCTTTCTCGAAGTCGACGATCTGGCGGTGAATTTTCGCGTCGAAGGGCGCGAGATCCCGGCGGTCAAGGGTGTCTCGTTCCACATCCAGCGCGGCGAGACCATGGCGCTGGTCGGCGAATCGGGCTCGGGGAAATCGGTCAGCGCGCTTTCTATCTTGCAACTCCTGCCCTATCCCCTGGCCAGCCATCCCAAGGGCTCGATCCGGGTCGAGGGCAAGGAGGTTATCGGCGCCGACACCGCGCGGTTGCGTGAGATCCGCGGCGATCGCATCTCGATGATCTTCCAGGAGCCCATGACCTCGCTCAATCCGCTGCACTCGATCGAGAAGCAGGTCAACGAAACCCTGATACTGCACCGCGGCCTGGATGCCCAGGCGGCCCGGGCGCGCACCTTGGAGCTATTGCACCTGGTCGGCCTGGCCGAGGCCGAGCAGCGCCTGGCGGCCTTTCCCCACCAGCTTTCGGGCGGCCAGCGCCAGCGCGTGATGATCGCCATGGCGCTGGCCAACGAGCCCGACATGTTGATCGCCGACGAGCCGACCACGGCGCTCGACGTCACTATCCAGGCCCAAGTGCTGAACCTCTTGAAGGAGCTGCAGGCGCGGCTCGGCATGGCGATTTTGCTGATTACCCACGACCTCGGGGTGGTGCGCTTCATGGCCGAACGCGTGTGTGTCATGAAGGACGGCGAATTCGTCGAGAGCGGCGACACGGCGCAGATATTCGAGCGCCCGCAACATCCCTATACCCGCGAACTGATGGCGGCCGAGCCCTCGGGCCGGCCCGACCCGGCACCGGCCGACGCCCCCGAGATCATCGCCACCGACGGTCTCAAGGTCCACTTCCCCATCAAGGCCGGCGTGCTCAGGCGCACCGTCGATTACGTGCGCGCGGTCGACGGCGTCAGCGCAAAGGTGCGCAGCCGCCACACTGTCGGCGTGGTCGGTGAATCGGGCTCAGGCAAAACCACGCTGGCGCTGGCGCTGTTGCGCCTGATCAAGAGCCAGGGGCCGATCAGATTCGAAGGCCAGGACATACAGGGCCAAAGCTTCAGCCAGTTGAAGCCGCTCAGGCGTCAGATGCAGATCGTCTTCCAGGACCCGTTTGCCAGCTTGTCACCGCGATTGAGCGCCAGCCAGATCGTCGAGGAAGGACTTTTGGTGCACAAGATCGGCGCCGACTACGACGAGCGCCGCGAGCTGATCAGCGCCGCCCTGAACGAGGTCGGCCTCGATCCCGCGACGCAAGACCGCTACCCGCACGAATTTTCCGGCGGCCAGCGCCAACGCATCGCCATCGCCCGGGCCATGGTGCTGAAACCCCGTCTGGTGGTGCTGGACGAACCCACCTCGGCGCTCGATCGGTCCGTTCAGGCCCAGATCGTCGAGCTTTTGCGCCGGCTACAACGCGACCACGACCTGGCGTACTTGTTTATCAGCCATGACCTCAAAGTGGTGCGTGCCCTGGCCGACGAGGTCATCGTCATGCGCGACGGCAAGATGGTGGAATGGGGCCCGGCCGATACGGTTTTCGAAGCGCCCAAGAGCGACTACACCCGGGCCCTGATGGCCGCCGCCTTCGACCTGGCGGCCGATACGTCGGGCGTCGTAAGAACCTGAGCATGGCAGAGGCAAAAGCTGTCCTGGTACTTTCCAGCCAACTCGGCGCCGAGGACTGGGCTCGGGGGCTGCGCGCCGCCGACCCGACGCTGGAGGTAAGGGTCTGGCCCGAATTCGGCGATCCCGACGACATCGATGTCATCATCGCCTGGTCGCCCGAGCCCGGCCAACTCGTTGGCTTTTCGAAGTTGAAAGCGGTGCTATCGCTGGGCGCCGGTGTCGATCAAGTTCTCGACCTTCCTGACCTGGCGGAGCTCTCGCATGTGCCGGTGGCACGCACCGTCGACGACGGTCTCAGCTTGGGCATGACGCATTACGTGCTCTTGCACGTACTGCGCTACCACCGCCGCATGCCCGAGCTTGAAGCCATGCAGCGCGGCCACGATTGGCGGTTTTTGGTAGCCGATGCCGCGGCCGAGACCAACGTCGGCATTATGGGGCTGGGCGAGATGGGCGGCCTGGCGGCGACCAAACTGGTCGATCTGGGATTCGGCGTGCGGGGCTGGAGCCGGTCCGAAAAGCACTTGCCTGGTATCGACAGTTTCGCCGGGACCGAGAGCCTGGCATCCTTCCTTGCCGGCACGCGCATTCTCGTCGTGCTGCTGCCCTTGACGGAGGTGACCCGCGGGATCATCAACGCCGAAACGTTGGGCCAGTTGCCTAAGGGCGCCTATCTCATTGCCGCCGGTCGCGGCGGCCATCTGGTCGAGGCGGACGTCCTGGCGGCGCTCGATTCAGGCCAGTTGGCCCACGCCACTCTCGACGTCTTCAACACCGAGCCGCTGCCCACCCAGAGCCCCTTCTGGGACCATCCCCGAGTCACGGTGACACCCCACAACGCCAGCGATTCGGCGCCCGGCGAGGTGGTGCCGAAGCTTCTCGAAAACATCCGCCGCGCCCGTTCCGGCCAGCCGCTGCTCAACCAGGTCGACCGGCGGCGGGGTTATTAGAGCGTTCTGTAATTAGATTGAAGCATACCCGGAGTTTCTGAAATAGTTGGCGCATTCCTGTGGCGTGAATTCGTCGAGGAGGACGCCGATCCGT
>NZDS01000075.1 GCA_002690215.1 Rhodospirillaceae bacterium
TCCATGCCAGCCTCCTTCTCCAGCTAACATCTTGAATCACAAATTATGACTCTTGGGAATCCCCTTGGTCGATTCGGCCTATTCACAGAACGCTCTAGACCATCAAGGGGGAGGGGAAAAAATTGAAATAACAATAAGATAAACTCCCTCCCCCCTTGTGGGGCAGGGTTGGGGTGGGGGGGTAGCCCTCAGTGAAAAAGCTCGGCCCTGGCCAGCAGCTCGTCGAGGCCCGGCTCGTCCGGGTTGCGCGGCTTGCCGGGGTGGATGGTCGAGACCTGGCAGGTCTCCGCTTTTCCTTTGATAGTCGCTGGGACCCAGCACAGGGACCAGCGGATATTATTGACATTGCCCGACCTGCGTCGTCCAGTCGTCAAAACTCCTGGGGCAGGTCCTTCAGGTCGGCCCAGGAATAGACGGGCCCCTTCACGCACACATAATCCTTGCCGACGTTGCACCGGCCGCACTTACCGACGCCGCATTTCATCTTGTTCTCGAGGGTCGTGTAGATCTGCTCGTCGGCGAAACCCAGGTTCTTCAGGTTCGTGATCACGAACTTAATCATGATCGGCGGGCCGCAGGTGATGGCGATGGCGTTGTCGGGCGAGGGCTCCTGCGCCACGATGTTGGCCGGGACGAAGCCGCAGAACTCCTCCCAGCCCTCCTCTTCGGAATCCACGGACAGGTGGACCTCGGCGTCGCTCCGGAGCTTTTCCAGCTCGGACCGGTACATGATGTCGCGCGACGTCCGGCCGCCGTAGAAGACAGTGATCGCCCCGAAGTCGGCCCGCCGGGCCACCACCGTCTGGACCACCGGCCAGATGGGGGCGAGGCCGCAGCCGCCGCCGATCAAGACCAGGTTCTTTCCCTGCCAGGCATCGACCGGGAAGTCGTTGCCGTAGGGGCCGCGGACGCCGATGACGTCGCCCACCTCCAGATCGTGGAGCGCCGAGGTCACGCGGCCAACACGCATGACGCTGAACTGCTTGTAGTCTTCGATAAGCGGCGATGAGGCGATGGAGATCATCATTTCGCCCTTGCCGAAGACCGACAGCATCGCACACTGGCCGCAGGCGTGTTCGAATCCGTCGCCGTCGGCGAAGGTGACCTGAAAAGTCTTGATGGCGCGGTTTCCCTCGACCTCGGTCTTGATGTGGGCGATGCGGCCCGGTTTGGGCAGGTAGATGTTATTTGGCATGGCCGGCCACCCTGTTGACGATCGCGACGATGTCGATTCCCACCGGGCACTCGGTGATGCAGCGCCCGCAACCGACGCACTGGTGGGTGCCATGGTTTTCGAAGAAATAGAGGAACTTGTGGCAGACCCGCTGACGCAGCCGGCTGCCGCAGTCAGGCCGCGGGTTGTGTCCCGATGAATGCATGGTGAAGTCGGGGAACTGGCAGGTGTCCCAGGTCCGAACCCGCCGGCCTTCGAGGGGCGTCGAGCCCGTGACCTCGTCGGTGATATCGAAACAGTGGCAGGTTGGGCAGAGGAAGGTGCAGATGCCACAGCCAATGCAGGCGCGCGCCATTTCGGACCACAGCGGCGAGTCGAATTCCGCCTCCAGACGACCCGGAACCGCCTCCATGTCGGGGAGGGTCCGCTGTGGGTGTTGGCGGGACAAGGCGTGGGTTTCCTCCAGATCCTTGCGGTCCCGGTCGCCGGGCTCGCCGAACAGGGGCTCGGCCAGGGTGACCAGCGCGGCGCCCTGGTCGGTCAGCGCCTTGACGGCGTACCGGTTCTCCAGGTCGGTCATCAGGATATCGAGGCCATCGTCGGAGTGGGGCGACCCCCCGACCGCGAGACAAAAACAGTTCGCCGAGGGCGGCTTGTTGCAAGCGAGTCCGATCAGGATGGTCCCGCTGCGCCGCGCCCGGTAATAGGGATCCTCCATCTCGCCGGAAAAGACTCGATCGTTGCACGGAACGCCGCGGCCATCGCAGGGTCGGACCCCGAACACCACGGTGGTGGCAGGGTCGGGAACGGTGGAGTCCAGCACCGGCGCTTCGCCGCTTACCTGGCGGTAGGTGTAGAACACTTCGCGCTGGGGAAAATGGAATCCCTTGGGCGGTTCCACGGTGTTGGGGTGATCCAGCCGCGGGGTCTGCCCGTCGCCGAGCGCCTGGTAGCTCCACGCGTCATCGCCGAAAACCGGCGTCTGGACGTCGTAAGCGCCGAGCTGCGCCACCCACTCGCCCAGGTTCTTCTTGTGGAGGATCTTTTCCACGGCGCTAGCGGATGAAGTCGTTGGGGTCGTCATCGCGAAACGACGCGACCAGTGAGGGTAGATCAGCATCGGTACCGGGCCGGTAGCCGAACGCCTCGTAGGCTTCCTTCTCAAGCTTGGAGTTGAGCAGGCGCAACGGAATGTTGACGGGGCAGACTCGCTCGCATTCACCGCAATCGATGCAACGCCCGGCCAGATGCAGGGCCCGCACCAGATGATATCCGGCGTTCTCGGAGGTCACGGCCGAGCGTTCGATCCACTTGATGCGGTTGGCCTTCTCCTCGGCGCTGGTGTCCGGGCTAACGTTAAAGACGATACTGTCGACGACGCACTCCTCGCAATAGCACATGGGGCAGACCGAGCGGCAGGCATAGCAGCGCAAGCAGCGGTCGAACTGGTGCCGCCAGAATGTCCACGGCGCGTCGCCGAACGCCCGCTCCGCTGCTTCCAGGGCATGGAACGATTCGTCGTAGGTCCGCTCGACAGCCTCTCCGAAAAGGATGTCGTTGACCGCCGGCGACGGAGCCCGGCATTCCAGGCAACGGTCGGCTAGGATCTCGCGGGCCGGGATCTCGATATCGCCGTCGTCGGTGGTGATGCGGAAGATGTCAGCGCCGGTAAAAGCGGTCGCGTCAGCCGTCCGCCCGTCCAGTCTCTGCGCCAGCTTTCGTTGGTCGATGACACCGGTTCTCTCGCAGGAAACGCCAAGGATGCGGACGTCATCGCGGCTGAAATATTTCTCCTGAAGGAGCACGACGATGCCACGGCTGTCGCACCCCTTGGCCACGAGGGCCACCGGTCGCCGGTCGCCGCCCTCACCCGCTGCGGCCTGTTTCTTGCACTCGTCAACCAGGTAGAGCGCCAGGTTGTGCACGCAGGTGGGATCCCAGGTCAGGTCGTCCGCGTCTTCGGGCCGCGAGACGAAAGCGGGCGCCGCCATGGGGCCGGCGGTGCTGTCCCGGTAGCCGAGGACGAGTCGGACCTCGCCGCTTTCCAGCAGGGACCGCGCCTGGTCCCGAATGTCCTGGGGATCGATCATCGGCGATTCGCCTTTAATTTCTCCTGCGGGCCGAGGGTGCGCAGGTCGTCGACGAACTGCTTGATCACCTGGGCGAACTTGGCGCCCTCGGCCGCTGAGATCCACGACATGCGAAGCCGTTGCGGTTCCAGCCCAACAAACTCGACCAGCTTGTGAACCAGATAGACCTTCCGCCGCGCCTGGTAGTTGCCCTCCATGTAATGACAGTCACCGGGATGGCAACCAGAAACCAGCACGCCGTCTGCGCCCTTGTTGAAGGCGGACAGGATGTAGACGGGTGATACGCTGCCCGAACACATGACGGTAATCGGAACGGCATTGGGGGGATATTCCAGGCGCGACACGCCGGCGAGATCGCTGCCGGCGGACGAGCACCACTTGCACAGAAAGGCGACAATCTTGGGTTCGAACGGTTGGGGCATCGTTTCCGAAACCGTCATTTCCTCTACCATCCTAGTCCTCTACCACCCTAGGCTAGCGCTGATCATCTCGTGCACCTGAAGGGGCGTGACATTCCTGACCTCGATGGCGGCGCGCAGACAGGTGGCCGAACAGGTGCCGCAGCCCTCGCAGAGCACTTCGTTCACCTGGGCCTTGCCGTCGACCAGATGGATCGCGTCGTAGGGGCAGGCCTGGACGCACATCTCGCAACCGGTGCAGAGCGGCATGCGAACCTCGGCTACGGCGGGGCTGTGCGCCAATTCGTCCTGGGACAGCAGACCGATCACCTTGGACGCCGCGGCGCTCGCCTGGGCCACGGTTTCCGGGACGTCCTTCGGCGACTGGGCGGCGCCGGCCAGGAAGATCCCGGCCGTGACGCTCTCGACCGGTTTCAGCTTGGGATGGGCCTCGGCCAGGAAGCCGTCTTTGTCGCGGGCGATCTTGAGGATCTTGGCGATCTCGGCGGTGCCCTTGGAGGGCTGCATGGCGAGCGCCAGAACGACCATGTCGGCGTCGATTTCCACGTTCTGGCCCGACAGCGTGTCGATGCCCAGGACCTTGATCTTGCCGTTCTCCTCGTAGAGCTTGGACACCTTGCCGCGCAGGTAGATGGTGCCGTCCTTCTCCATGGACCGTTGGACGAACTCCTCGTAGCCCTTACCGCCGGAGCGGATATCGATATAGAAGATGTAGGCTTGGCCGTCGGGCACGTGGTGCTTGTAGAGCATCGCGTGCTTGGCGGTGTACATGCAGCAGATCTTGGAGCAGTAGGCGCAGTGCTGCTCCGGATCCCGCGAGCCAGCGCATTGGATGAAGACGATTTCTTTGGGCACTTTGCGGTCCGACGGGCGCAGGATCTTGCCCCCGGTCCCCCCAGCTGCCGAGCACATACGCTCGAACTGGAGCCCGTCGAGGACATCGACGTACTTGCCGCCGCCGTACTCCCCCAATTTGTCCTTGCCGTAGAGATCGAAGCCGGTGGCGACGACGATCGATCCCACCTCCTCGACGATGGTTTCCGGCTTCAAGTCGTAGTCGATGGCGCCGGGCTCGCAGACCTCGGGCTCGATGCATTTGCCGCAGGCGATGGGATTGAGGCCGAGGCAGGCGTCCTCGTCCAGCGTATAGGTGGCCGGGATCGCCTGGGCGAAGGGGATGTATATGGCACGCCGACCGGTCATCCCTCCTTCGTATTCGTTGGGGACGACGACCGGGCAAACCTCGGTGCAGTTGTCGCAGACGGTGCATTTGTCCGGGTCGACGAAGGAGGGCTTGCGCTGGATGGTGACCCGAAAATTACCGACGAAGCCCGACACGTCGGTCACCTCGCTGTAGGTCAGCAGCCGGATGTTCGGGTTCTTGGACACCTCGACCATTTTCGGCGACAGGATGCACTGGGAGCAATCCAGCGTCGGGAAGGTCTCCGAGAGCTTGATCATGTTGCCGCCGATGGTCGGCTGCTTCTCCACCAGGATCACCTCGAAGCCGGCGTTGGCCATGTCGATGGCGCTCTGGATTCCGGCGATGCCGCCGCCGACGACGAGAACCCGGCGGGTGACGGGAATGCCGATGGGGATCAGGGACTGGTTGCGCGTCGCCCGCCGGACGGCGTTGCGCGAGATCTTGATCGCCTTTTCGGTCGCCTCGTCCTTGTCGCGGTGGACCCAGCTGCACTGCTCGCGGATGTTGGCGATTTCGCACTGGAACTGGTTGAGCCCCCCCATTTCCGCGACGTCACGGAAGGTCTTTTCGTGCAAGGTCGGCGAGCAGCATGAAATGACCACCGATTCCAGGCCGTTGTCGCGGATCGCCTCGGCGACCGCCCGCTGGCCCGGATCGGAACACATGAACACAGCGTCGTCGGCGAAGACGACATCGGCGTCCTCGGCCAGTTCCGCGGCCACCCTCTTGACGTCGAGGTTGCCGGCGATGTTGGAGCCGCAATGACAGACGAATACACCGGTGCGTTTTGCCATCCTTACCCTCCGGCGCCTTCTACGGCCAAGACCTCGCAGCCGTAGTCATAACCCTTCTCGAACGCCTTGATGTTGATCTCGAGAAAACGGTCGGGTACCAGGCCGGGCACGGCCTTCTTCATGGCTTCCGGCGAAACGATATCGGTCACCGCGGTGAAAAACCCCAATGCCACCAGGTTGGCGAAGATCCGGTTGCCCAGTTCTTCGGCGAAGCGGGTCGAGGGAACCGACCGCAACTCGATGTCGGCCCGGGGCGAGCCCGGCTTGACCAGGTCCTCGTCGATGATGAGGACGCCCTCCTCGCGCAGTTCGGGCTCGTACTTGTTGTAGGCCTCCTGGGAGAGCGCCATCAGAACGTCGGTTTCCGAGATGTAGGGATAGAGCACGCGTTCGTCGGAGACCACGAGCTGCGAGCTACAGGCGCTGCCGCGTGCCTCGGGTCCGAAGCTCTGGGTCATGGTGGCGTGTTTGTCGTCGAAGAGCGACAGCGCCTTGCCCATGATCAGGGCGCAGCGGATGACGCCCTGTCCGCCGTATCCGGAAAACCGAATATCACTCATCGCCGTCTTCCCGCCGTTTATTGTCCTCCGCCTCGCGCTCGGGGTCGGTCTTGCCGTACAGCTGGTAGTCGTCGCCGATGACGTTGGCGTAGTGGCTGTTCACGGCATCCAGGTAGGTGGGTTTTTCCTTGTCGACGAACTTGCCCATGACGAGGGGGCCCTGGTAGTCGATGTCCACGGTCCGGGTATCGGTGCCGTGCTCGATCTCGCAGGCGTCCTGGTAGTATTGCAGGACGTCGACGCCGTCGCCGAGGCGGTTGCGGCGCGCATAGAGCGTCGCGCAGGGCGTGACGACCTCGATGAAGGAAAAGCCCTTCTTGACCAGCGCCTCCTCGATCGAACCGGTGATGCGCCGGGCGTGGAGCGACGTCCAACGCGCCACGTAGGTGGCCCCGCAGGCGTCGGCCAGGAACGGCAGGCTGAAGGGAAATTCGTAATTGCCGTACGGCGTGGTCGAGGCGTTGGCCGTATGGGGTGTCGTCGGCGTCACCTGGCCGCCGGTCATCCCGTAGGTGAAGTTGTTGATGCAGATAACCAGCAGATCCATGTTGCGCCGCGCCGCGTGGATAAAGTGGTTGCCGCCGATTCCCGTGAGGTCGCCGTCGCCGCTGATCACGACCACCTTGAGATCGGGGTTGGCCAGCTTGAGGCCGGTCGCCACCGGAATGGGCCGCCCGTGGGTGGTGTGGATGGAATCGTAATTGACATAGCCGGCGACCCGGCCCGAGCAGCCGATGCCCGAGACCACGACGATCTTGTCCGGATCGACACTGGACTTCTTGATCGCTTCGGCGAAGGCGGTTACCACGGTGCCGATGCCGCAGCCCGGACACCAGATGTGCGGCATCCTATCCATGCGCAGGATTTCGGCCATGGGGCTTTCCGCCGCGAACTGGGTTGAATCGGTCATTGGCCGGCCTCCTTTATGGCGGTCAGGATGTCTTCGGGATCGTGCACGGCGCCGCCGTAGTGGGGCACGCCAATGACGCGGCACTGGCCGGCCGCGCAGCGTTCGACTTCGAGGACCATCTGGCCGACGTTGATCTCGGGCATGACGATCGCCCGCACCCGGCCGGCGATCTCGCGGATCCTCTTTTCGGCGAACGGCCAAACGGTGACCAGGCGAAGCGAGCCCACCTTGAGACCGGCGGCCCGCGCCAGTAGAACCGCCCGGCTGGCGATCCGTGACGTGATGCCGTAGGAGACGACGACGATCTCGCTGTCGTCCACCTGATCTTCCTCGAGGCGGATGATAGTGTCGGCGTTGTTTTCGATCTTGTCGATCAAGTGGCTGACGCATCGCTCGTTCGCCTCGGGGGTGACCATGGGATAACCGCTTTCCTGGTGGGTCAGGCCGGTGATATGGAACCGATAGCCTTCGCCGGCGCGGACCATCGGCGCTGGCCTGCCGTCGAACCGGAAGGGCTGGTAGTCGTTCTTGGCGCCCTCGTACCAGTTGCGCTCCACCACCTCGATCTCCTCGGCCGGCGGGATAATGACCTTCTCGTGCATGTGCCCGACGGTTTCGTCGGTCATGATGAAAACCGGCACCCGGTAGGTCTCCGACAGGTTGAAGGCCTGGATCGCCAGGTCGAAACATTCCTGGGGTGAATCGGGCGACAGCGCAATGATCCGGTAATCGCCGTGGGATCCCCATCGCGCCTGCATCATATCCTGCTGGGCGGTCAGCGTGGGCAGGCCGGTCGAGGGGCCGGCGCGCTGCACGTCGGCGATCACCAGCGGTGTCTCGGTCATGCAGGCGAGGCCGATGTTCTCCATCATTAGCGAAAACCCGGGACCCGAAGTCACGGTCATCACCTTCTTCCCACCCCAGGCGGCACCGATGAGGGCGCCAACCGATGCCAGTTCGTCCTCCATCTGGACAAACATGCCGCCGACATGGGGCGCCCGTTCGGCGAACCGTTCGGCGGACTCGGTCGAGGGGGTGATCGGATATCCGGCGAAGAACCGGCAGCCGGCCGCGAGCGCCCCTTCGGTGATGGCATGGTCACCGTCCAGGAAATGGGCTCCCTCGAGGACACCTATCGGGTCTGCGGCGGTCTTATGCAATGGGTTTCTCCTGTTCCTCGTCGCCTTCATCATCGTCAATGGTGACGTATATGGCGAACTCCGGGCAGACGATTTCGCAGTAACGGCATTCCCGGCATTCGTCGACGACCTCGACCTCGGGCGGATGGTAGCCCTTGGCGTTGAACCCGTGCGACAGCACTAGGACATTCTGGGGGCAGAACTGGACGCAGAAACCGCAGCCCTTGCACCACTCGTTGTGGATGTGGACCGTCCCTTTTCTTGGTTTTAGATCGCCAAAGAACATTGCCGTCCCCTCAGACCAGCCCCTTTTGCGCCAGCACTGGCTTCGGATCGATGTGGTGGAGGTCCAGACGCAGTGCCGTTTCCGGGCACCCCAGCGCCAGTGCCATGAGTTGCGTGAAATAGACCACCGGCAGTCCCTCGAAGTCGGGATAGAGCCGAAGGGTCTCGGCCTGCCGTCGGTCCAGGTTGAAGGCACAGAGCGGACAGCTGACGGCGACGATCTCGGCGCCTTGGTTGCGGGCGTTCCCCAGGATCTTGTAAGTGCGCTCGGCGACGATCTCGGGCTTGTCGACGGTGAGATAGGCGCCGCAACACTCGGTCTTGAGAAAGAATGGCACCGGCTCGGCGCCGAGGGCCACCACCAGGTCTTCCATGACGGCGGGATTTTCGACGTCGTCGAAGGCCACTTCGCGCGGACGCACCAGCAGGCAACCGTAGTAGCTGGCCACCCGGAGACCGCCCAGCGGTCGCTCCACCTTCTCCTCCAGCTCGTCGAAGCCGACGCGATCACGCAGAAACTCCAGCAGATGGCGGACCTCGACGTCGCCCTGGTAATCAACCTCTTCCAGGTTCATGAATCCGTTGATGACGTCGAGGCTTTCGGGATCGGAGCGGACACGCTCGTTGGACCGCTTGAGCGTGTTGTAGCACATGGCGCAGCCCGTGGCGAGTTCCTCGGCCCCGGCCTCTTTGGCGCGGATCAGGTTGCGGACCGGGGCCAGGTGATGCATGAGGTCGTCGGTGGCCAGGGAAAAGACTGTGCCACAGCAGTTCCAGCGCGTGAGTTCCTCGACCTCGACGCCCAGGATCGCCATCGAGGACAGGGTCGAATCCTCGAAGTTCCGGGCATGGTTCTTGAGCGTGCAGCCTGGGTAATAGCTGATTTTCATCCGCGGTTCGTCTTTCCTTACGACGTCAGTTTCCGCATCGCCGAGATCAGCGCGATGGGCGGCAGTTCCGCCCGGTCGCCGGCTGACAACGCCATCACCCGAAGCTCGTCGTGACGGTCTCGCAGCCGCACCAGCCGCAGTGCCTCGATGATCTCGGCGATGTTGATGCCCTTCGGACACCGGCTATTGCAGGTCATGCAGGAAACGCAGGACCAGATGGTCCGGGATTCGATCAGCGGGTCGGTCATGCCCAGTTGGGCCATCCGGATGACCTGGTTCGGCAGGATGTCCATGGGCGAGGTCATGGGGCAGCCGGCGGAGCATTTGCCGCACTGGTAGCAGGCGAGAAGGTCCTGGCCGCTGAGTTCCTCGATTTGACGGACGAGGGCGGCCGACCGGTTGGCGGACGAGATCCGAACCGTCATGTCAGTACTTTCCGTCCATCCGGAATTCCGGCTTGTCGAGCCAGATGCCGACGTTCATCAAACTGTCCGCCTGGGCCTGGAGTAGGTCGTAATGAAACCGCTCCTCGTCGACCAGCCGCTCGGCCAGGGCGCGCACCTTGGGGTCCGGCGTCCGGTCCCGAAGCACCTCGTACAGTCGGATCGCCCGCCGTTCCATGTTCATGGCCAGGCGCAGCGCCTCGGCCTCGTCGACGGACTCTAGTTCGCCCCCCCTGGCGGCGATGGCTGCCTCCAGTTGCTCGACCACCGTCGAAGGTGCGTCACCGGCGATGCGCCGCTCCGCGATCTTTTTCCAATCGCCGCTCCCGGTGATCGCGGTGAAGATGCGGCCGATTTCGTCGAGATGGCCGACCTCCTCCTCGGCGAGCCGGCGGAACACCTTTTTGCCCGTCTTGCTGCGGGTCACCGCCGTGGCCCGTTCGTAGAAACGCTGGCCATTGACCTCCAGGTCGATGGCCTCGCGGACCACCTCGACCAGTTGGTCGTCGGTAAGTGTCATGGGCGATCCCCTGCGATATCGGCGTGGACCCTGTTGCGCAGCCCGGAGCTTCCGGGCAGCTTGCCGCCGACCCGCGCCAACTGGCGTTTTTTGACGTCGTCCGGCGTGTAGGAGGGCAGAATGATCGGCGCCACCAGGTCGGTCTCGATCCCGACCGAAACCAGTTCCTTCTCGTAGGCATCGACGTGGGCCAGGGACATCGAGCCCAGCTTGACCTTGGCGGCGTACTCACTGGCGTAGCGGCCGGCGCGCCGTCCGAAGACGTTGTAGTCGAGGACCGAGTTTCCCATCAGACGGTTGCGGCCGTGCAGACCGCCGGTCGCCTCGCCGGCCACGTAGAGGCCGGGTATGGCGGTCTCGCAGTTGGCGTTGATCTCGATGCCGCCGTTCTGGTAGTGAAGCGTCGGGTAGATCAGCATCGGTTCGGCGGTGATGTCGATGTCGTAGCGGATGAATTGGCGGTACATGGCGGGGAACTGCTTGTTGATAAACCCGGCGCCGTGGATCATCTCGATGAGGGGCGAATCCAGCCAAACACCGTCTCGGCCGCTGGGGGTCTGGATGCCGTTGCCGTTCTCTCGACACTCGCGGATGATGGCCGAGCTTTCCACGTCCCGGGGCTCACGCGGAAACACGAACAGTTCCCCGAACTTGTTCAGCGGCTGGCCACCGACGGCGCGGATCTTCTCGGTGATCAGGAAGCCGGAGATCTGCTCCGGGAAGGCGGCACCGGTGGGGTGGTACTGGACCGAATCCATGAACAGCAGCGGCGCCCCGGCCCGGTAGGCCATCACCAGGCCGTCGCCGGTCGCACCGTAGTGGTTGGTGGTATCATAGCCCCGAAGGTGAAGGCGCCCGTAGCCCCCGGTTGCGACGAGCGTGGCCTTGGCCCGAACGGTGACGAATTCCTCCGTCTCCAGATTGTAGAGCACGGCGCCGGCGCACTGGCCCTTGTCATCCATGATCAGCTCAATCGCCGGCATGAACTCCTGCACCGTCACCATTTCCGGGTGGTTGCGCACCTCGTCCATCAGGGTGCGCATGATGATGGCGCCCGTATAGTCGCGGCAGGACAGCATCCGTTTGCGCGAGGTGCCGCCGCCGTGAAGCACCTGCAGGGAGCCGTCCTCGTTCTTGTCCCAAACGACACCCAGGTCCTCCAGCCATTTGACCGTTTCGGCGGCGTCCTCGGTGAGCGCGCGCACCAGTTCCGGTTTGTTCTCGAAATGGCCGCCGCCGAGGGCGTCGAGGAAATGCCGGGTCGGAGAATCGGTCGGCGAGACGGCAGCTTGCATACCGCCCTGCGACATCATCGAATTGGCATCACCCATGCGGAGCTTGGTGGCGATGAGCGATTTGACGCCAGCTTGCAGGGCGACGATGGCGGCCTGACAGCCGGCGCCGCCGCCGCCGACGATCAGCAGATCGGTTTCCAGATCCGGTTCCCGGAGATCGAACAGGCCCGAGCTTATCCAGGAATGGGCCTCCAGCATGTGGGCGACCTCGGTGGTCAGGATCTCGCCCTTGTTGGGGCCGACACGAACCGGGCGGCGCGAGTCCTTTTCATAGTCGGGATGGAATTTCCGGAGCACGTCCTCGCGCTCCGCCGGTCCCATCGGCGGATAGACCGGTTCGCCGGACTTGGCAGGATTCAGCCGTTGGGAACGGGTCCTGACGACCGCCTTCAGCGAGTCCTGCATGTAGTCTGGGTACATGTTCCTACCCTCTTGGGAAAATCGGCACACCGGCATCCGATGATTTCGATGGTTGTGCCCTTTGCGGTTTCGCCGCCGAAGGCGCCTCGAGTGGCCGTGAACGACGGTTATTCCATGTCTCGGTCGTAGTACCTCTTCTTGAGTTCGTCGTGGCTCATGGCCAGTAAGACCTCGTATTCCACGTCGTAGTTGCCGCCGCTGATCTCCCCTATCCGTTTGACCAACTCCGGGCTTTCCTTGCGCAGGTACCGCCCGAACAGACGGCGGCCCAGGACGCCGACGTTGTAGTGGGTGATCTCGGCCGGGCAGCGAAGGACGCACATACCGCAGGACACGCAGTCGAAGGACAGGTCCATCAGCATCTCGATGTCGCCGCGCTTGGCGGCCTGGATGTAATCCATGACGAGAAGCCCCTGCACGCAGGCCTTAGTGCAGGTGTTGCACTCGACGCATCGGAAGATCACCGGATAGAGCTTCGCCATGGTCGCCACGTCAGGCGTCAGTTCCTCGATGTCGTAGATCGCCTTCTCGGCCGGGAAGGACGGAATTTGGGCCAGGGACATGCCGTCTTGAACCAGGGTCGTGCAGGCAAGGCCCATGGCCAGCTTGTAGTCGCCGGGAAGCCGGTAGACAGTGGCGCAGGCGCCGCAAAAGCCTTCACGGCACCCGGCGCCGCGGACAATCTGGTATCCCGCATGCTCGATGGCGCCCATGATCGTCGCTTCGGCGGGCACCGAATAGGCCCTGCCCATGATATGCACGGTGATCATGGGATTCGGGGAGCGGGACTGGGAGCTTTTCTTCGGGGATTTTCGTTGGGACGGTGCTTTCTTAACCTTCGCTTTGGCCATTTCGGCATTCTCGCAAGTTTAACACGTGACACTCGACACGTTGGAAGCTGAAAGACCTTCCAAGATGACGCCAGACTACCAAGATAACGGCAGACTAACGCACTGAGCCCGCCGACGACAACCCGCCTGTTTCTATTCGGGGCAAAAAAAACCGTCATGGCCGATTTTGCTTGGGCGCGACCTTGGATTGAGCTGGCACCCCGCCAGCGCATCGGGTTGCCTTGTTCATGAACGCGTTGCGGCGGAAGCTCTTTCTTGCCCGTTCTTGCCCGCGATTTCATGCCCTCGACACCGAGCGCCGCGACCGCTGTGCATCGGCTGGCCGCCGACAAAACTTATCAAGACCCCCGCGAAATGCGAAAATTGCCGGGAAGGGTCTTCACCCCCAGTCCCCAAATGAACCTGTTTCCGGGCGACATGAGATCGTGATTCTGTGAGAGCCTGTTGACAATAAGCGCATGGCAATGATGGTGGCGGCAAGGTTCAAGTTTGCGGCGTAGCTGATGTCGGTCTTGTCGTAGCGGGTGGCGATGCCCTGGAATTCCTTGATCTTGGCGAAATAGTTCTCAACCAAATGGCGCCAGTGGTAGATGTCTTTGTCGTAGACAATCTGCCTTATCCGGTCGGCTTTCGGTGGGATGACGGCGATGGTGCCACGGTGGTCCAGCTCCGCACGCAGCCAGTCGACGTCGAACGCCTTGTCGGCCAGCAAGGCACCGAAGTGAAGCTCTTGGATCAAGGGGGCGACGCCTATCGTGTCATGGCGTTGACCAGGCAGGAGCACGAAGCGCACCAGATTTCCCAAGGCATCCACCAGCGCGACGATCTTGGTGGTCAGGCCTCCTTTGGATCGCCCGATGGCCTGATTTTGAGTCCCCCCCTTGCGCCGCTCGCCTTCTGCTGAACGCTGACGATGGTGCCGTCGATGAGGGCATATTCGAAGTCCGGTTCCCCCGATAACGTCTCGAACAGCTGCTCGAAGACGCCCTTCTTTGCCCATCGGCGGAAGCGTTGGAAGACGCTGTTCCAATTGCCCAGAGCCAGCGGCAGGTCACGCCACGGAGATCCCGTACGAACCCGCCACAGTACGGCTTCCAGAAATAGGCGATTGTCCGCCGCCGTCACACCGCGATCCGTGGCCTTGCCCGGCAAATGAGGCGAGACCTTTTCCCAAACCTCGTCCCTGATAAACAAACGCTCAGTGATCATCCAAACCTCCTCGCAAAAGAAAGCTTGAATCACCTTTCGACGCTTTTGGGAATCCCTTACATGTCAACAGGCCCCAGAAGAATCATGATCTTTTGGCGTTCCTGAGGTTCGATACGGCTCACCCGACGGGTGAAAGCGAAGCGGGGATTTCGAGGCAGGATTTCGACCGTCGGCGGAAGCTGGAATTTCCTGGGTCGAGGGTCACCACCGATGCCGGACTTATACCTTTCCGGGAACTCGACGACGCCCTCGCTGTCCTTTCTGATCTGCCGGGGCAGTAGATCGACCGGGTTCACGACCGCCGTCCGTCGAACAAAATCATCCTCGACATGGACTCCGACGTCAGCCCGACCTACGGCGACCAGGAAGGCACGACCTACAACGGTCACTTCGGCTGCATCTGCTATCATCCGCTTTTCCCATTCAACCAGTTCGGCGACCTGGAGCGGCGTCGCCCGCGTTCTGGCAACATGCACAGCGCCGATGGCTGGCGGGACATCCTGGCTCCAGTCGTGGTACGCTACACGGAGGAAAGGCCATGAGGATACCGGGAGAGGTGTGTCCGGATCACGGGAAATCGGGCCGAATAGGGCCGCCGAGAGCGGCTCCGTGGCCGAAAGCTCGTCACAACAGGCCAGGGTCTGGGGCATGGTTCCAAAACCGAGCCTGTTCGGCTATCATCGGGGCTGAATTTGGGAGTCATCTGGGGAATGTCGGCTTCAAGCAGTGATTGGCCAGAGATCGATGCCATCGCCTTTGAATCCTTCTATTGGGTTCGAAAAACCGACAAACCAAGTGATCGGTCCTTTTACGATTGGGAAGGCATGAAATGGCGTTCATACAATGGGACGAATCGTTATCGGTTGGCGTGCCGGTTATCGATGGCGAACACAAGAGCCTGATCGACTGTGTGAATAAGCTCCACGAGGCCACCGAAAGCTTGAAGCCTCAGAGAACCGTGAGCACGATCCTCGACTCGTTCGTCGATCTGGTGAGCTACCATTTCCGTCGCGAGGAACGCGTTATGCGGGCGACGGGCTATCCCGACTTGGAGGACCACATGGCCAAGCACCGGGAGTTCGAAACCTACCTCCTTGCCAACCGGCATCCGTCCAAGGAGAAGGCGCGGCCGCCCAGCGACCGGGACGCCGTCAACCACATCAAACAGTGGCTTGTCGACCACATCCGCAACGATGACAGGCTGTACGCACCTTACACCGGCGACAATCCGGCCGTGGTCACCGCCTTCTACGAGACCGCCGTCTACGAGGACGTTTGACGTTTACGAGGACGTTTTCGCCCAACAGGTCGCGGAAAAAGGAGACCCGAAGGCATCGACCGAGTTGGGATTCTCTAGGAACTTGCCGTAGAGCTCGGCGATGGTCAACGGGATGCGCTCGCCGCCCTCATGCAGGATGACGATGACGAACTGGCCCGGCCTGGCCGCCCGCGCCATCTGGGGGTGGTGAAATTCAAGCAAATAGGTGACGTCCGAGAAATCCTGGCGCGCCACGATCTCGAACAGCGACCTCTGGGCCTCGCCGTCCCGGCCCCACCCGCCTCTGGCACCCGAAACGTCAACTGGCGTCGCTACTTTGGCGTCGGCCATGCCGCGCATCTCCGCCAATACCAATTCCACAATTTCTCTGTGGATTTTTTGGAGATAATCCGATTTCCCAGCGGAATCAAGTGGGTAAACGAATAATTCGGCGCCATTCCACCCCTGGTGCGAAAGAGAGCCGGCCGCTTCGCGTGATGATTACTTCACCCGCCCTCACTTCATCACCACGCCGCCGTCGACGACGATGGTCTGGCCGGTGATAAAGCTGGCCAGGTCGCTGGCCAGGAAGGCGATCAGGCCGGCCACTTCTTCAGGCCGGCCGAAGCGTTTCAGCGGGATGGTTTTGACCAGGCGATCGCCGTGCTTGGCGATGAACTCGGCCGGCATGGGGGTGTCGATGATGCCCGGGGCCACGGCGTTTACCAGCACCTCGGGCGCCCAGGCCTGGGCCAGCGAGCGCACGATGCCGAAAAGCCCGGCCTTGGCCGCGGCGTAGGACGCGAAGTGCCGATTGCCCTGTTCGCCGGCGACGGAGTTGGCGAAGATCAGCCGGCCCGGCCGCTGGCCATTGGTCCGCGCCCGGAAGGCCAGGGCGACGTCGTAGGCACTGGTCAGGTTGACGGCGATGGCGCGGTCCCAAAGCTCCCGGTTGTCGGGCTCCAGGCGGTCGAGCTCGAAAATTCCGGCCAGGTGGACCAGCACGTCGATGGGCCCGTCGGCGGCGTCCAGGGCCTCGGCACAAGCTTCTGGAGAATGCAGCGCCGAGGTGTGGGTCGAGAGGTTTTCGTGGCCCTTGAAGTGGGCCACCGCCGCCTCCAGCCCCTCGGGCCGCACGTCGATGAGGTCGACCCGGGCACCACCGGCTAAGAACATCTCGGCGCAGGCCAGCCCAATACCGCCGGCCCCGCCGGTCAGTACGACACGGCGATCAATGAAGTCGAACTGGTTTTTGATGTCGGTCACGTTGCAGGCGCCTCCCAACCTTCAGGAAGCACGGCATCGGTGAGCAGAGCCCCTTGCAGATCGGCACCCTCCAGTTTGGCGTCCTGAAGATTTGCGCGCGTGAGATCGGCCGGTGCAACGTTGCCGGTCAAGGTTTCCGAGGCGTCCTGGATCTCCACCGGGCAAAGTTTTGCCAGAGTGAGATCGGCCCCGACCAGGTCGACGTCGGCCATGCGGGCACCGCTGAGGTCGGCGAACTCGAGGTTGGCGGCACGCAGGTTGGCTCCGGACAAGTCCGCCAGCACCAGCCGGCAGTAAGAAAAATCGGCCCCCACCAGCACGCTGCCGCGCAGGCAGGCGCCGCTCAGATCGACACCTGAGAAAACCACATCGGAGAAATCCATACCGTCGAGCACGGCGCGGCTGCCTTGGGCGCCGTAGGATTTCGACCATTCGCCGTGCAGACGCAGCATAGTTTGGATGTCGAGCGCCAGGTTGTCGACGTTGACCACCACGTTGGCGCCCTCGAGGTCGGCGGCCGAGAGGTCGACACCGGTCAGCGTGGCACCACTCAGGTCGGCATTGCGAAACCGCGCGCCCTCGACCTGGGCGCCGAAGAGTTGGGCGTGGCGCAGATCGGCCTCGTTGAGTGCGGCCTGCCGGAAATCGGCACCGGAAAAGTCGGCGTGCTGCAGATTGGAGCGCGTGAGGTCGGCCTTGCTCAGGTCGGCATTGCGCAGCGCAGCGCCTTCGAGGTTCGAATTGACCATGCTGGCGCTGGTCAACACGGCCTCGGAAAGATCGGCCTCNACACTGCCGCCNCTACCAGCCNGTNTGGCCTGGGAGGGATGGTTGGGCAGAGCNTTGGCGTGCATCNGCGTGCCGCTGCGCAAATCGACCTCGTCNAGATTGGCGCCGCTGAGGTCGGCACCGAANAACTGGGCACCGCGCATATCGGCCTGGCTGAGATTGGCNCCGNNNANGTCGGCGTGACGGAAGTCGGTGGCAAAAAGGTCGGCCCCGGAAAGATTTGCACCCTCGAGCACGGAGTGGCTTAGGTCGGATCCAGAGAGAGTGGCCTGCTTCAGATCGATCCCCGGCAGTTTCAGACCGCTCAGCGCCTGGTTGGCCAGGTTAGCGCGCTGGCCACCGGTCTTACCCTCCACCCAAAGCCGGTGCTTCTTGAGAATCTCGACAAGTTCGGCAGGCGTCATGACGCCATTTTGCCGGCAAGGGATCGGCCCTGGCAAGCCGGGACTGGAGACGCGGCTGGGGCCGCTGCACTACTCGGCGGCGGCGCTGCTGGGGCTTTGAGCGAGCGCCTGGCGCAATTCCTCTTCGCGGGCCTGGGCAGCGGCGGCGGCGGCCTCCTTGATGTGGCCGAAGCCGCGGATCTGTTCGGGCAGGCTCAAGAGCTCCAGCGCCAGGTCGTAATTTTCGCGGCCCACCTGGGCCAAAACCTCATCCACCAGCGCCTCGTAACGCACGATCAATTGCCGTTCCAATTGCCGGTCGCGCCCCCGGCCGAAGACGTCGAGCGGCGTTCCCCGCAAGCCTTTGAACTTNGCCAACACCCCCATGGCAGGAAACACCCAGGACCCGTAGAGGCGCTTTTTCGGCACCCCGCTCACGGGGTCGGGCCGGCTCAGCAGCGGCGGTGCCAGATAGACCCGGGTACGGAATCCGTCCTTGAACGCGGCCTCCAGGCGGCTGCGGAAGCTGGCATCGGAATAAAGCCTGGCCACCTCGTATTCGTCTTTGTAGGCCAGCAGCTTGGCGTAGCTGCGGGCGACCGCATAGGTAAGCTCGGCCGGCCGGTTAAGCAGTCGCGTTTCGGCCTCGCCGACCTTGTCAACCAGGGCCCGGTAGCGCCCGGCATAGGTCGGATCCTGATAGTCCGTGAGCATCCGTACGCGGTCCTCGACCAGCTCTACCAGTGTCAGCTCGGGCTCGTCGACG
Organism: Rhodospirillaceae bacterium; assembly: GCA_002690215.1. Classification (GTDB taxonomy): domain Bacteria; phylum Pseudomonadota; class Alphaproteobacteria; order UBA2966; family UBA2966. Next base: position 18,666 of record NZDS01000075.1, read on the forward strand.
GTGTCCACCAGGGCTTCGACGGCGGCCTGGTCGTGGGCCGCGCTACGGCCCCATAAGAATGCCTGCCGGTTTTCCGCCGCCATCACGCCATTCAACTCGATGGCCCGCATCAGGGACTCGGCCGAAATCGGGATCAGGCCTTTCTGGAAGGCATAGCCCAGCATGAAGACGGTGGTCAGAATGCCCTCGCTCATGAGCCCGCCAACCAACGCCCCGGCATCCACGTAGTCCGTCTCGCCGAGCGCCAGTTCGATCTTCTTCTTCATCTGCTCAAGCGGAAATCCGAGGTCGGGGTCATTCGTGAACTCGCCGGCCGCAGCCCGGGCCGTATTGACTACAGCCCGGCTGACGCCCAGTTCCAGACGATCCGTCGCCTCGTCCTCGCAAACCACCGAAACGTCGCAGCCGATGACGGCATCGGCACTCAGCGGAATACGCGTGGCGTGGATGTCCTCAGGCAGAGGCGCGATGCGCACGTAGGACGTCGCNGCCCCCCAACGCTGGGCNAGGCCCGTCATGTCGAGCACCGTGGCGCCACGGCCGTCGAGATGCGCCGCCATGCCGACGATGGCACCCAGCGTCATGATGCNGGCGCCGCCGATGCCGGCAACGATGATGCCGTAGGGTTTTTCGACAGCCGGCAGTTCGGGCTCGGGCACGGCAAACGGTGTCTCGTCGCTGGCGCTTGGCTGCCTGGGCACGCCGCCTTCGACGGATACGAAACTGGGGCAGAAACCATTGGCGCAGGAATAGTCGGTGTTGCACGACGACTGGTCGATGCGGCGCTTGCGCCCGTGGGCGGTCTCCAGCGGCATTACCGAGAGGCAGTTGGAAACGGCACTGCAATCGCCACAACCCTCGCAAACCTCGGGGTGAATAAAAACCCGACGCTCGGGCTGGGGTGCCAGTCCGCGTTTGCGCTGGCGGCGGCGCTCGGTGGCGCAAGCCTGATCGTAAATCAACACCGAGACGCCCTTGATCTGGCGCAGCTCGCGCTGCACCTGGTCAAGCTCGTCACGATGCCGGATGGTGACGCCGCTGGCCATGCCGGCGGCCACGGCATGGCGCTGGGTGTCTTCCGTCACGATGACCATGCGCGTGACACCCTCGGCCGCCAACTGCCGGCTGATCTGGGGTACCGTCGGGCTGCCCACCAGGGGCTGGCCGCCGGTCATGCCGACGGTGCCGTTGAACAGGAGCTTGTAGGTAATATTGACGCCCGCCGCCACGGCCGCCCGAATGGCCAGGATTCCCGAGTGCAGGTAGGTGCCGTCGCCCAAATTGGCGAAGACGTGCTCGTTGTCGCTGAACGGCGACTGGCCGACCCAGGCCGCACCCTCGGCCCCCATGTGGCAGTACGTCATGGTGGAGCGGTCCATCCACATGACCATGAAGTGACAGCCCACACCGCCCTGTGACCGACTGCCCTCGGGCAGCCGGGTCGAGGTGCTGTGTGGACAGCCGGAGCAGAAATAGGGCAGCCGGCCCTTGGAAAAGAGAGCGTCACTGCCGATCTCGATGGGTGTGGCGCGCAAGCGCTGCTGGGTGGCCTGGCGCGCATCAAGATGGGCCAGGCCCTGGTTGATGGTTTCGCTTTGGTGGAAACGGTCGAGTCGCGCCGCGATAACCCGGGCGATCTGGGCCGGGTTGAGCTCGCTCACCGATGGCAGCAGCCAGTCGTCCAACCGGCCTTCCCAGTTGCCCTTACCGCCGTACTTGCCGACCACCTGGGGACGGCGATCGTGGGGCCAGTTATAAAGCTGCTCCTTGATCTGCTCCTCGATCACCGGGCGCTTTTCCTCAACAACCAAGATCTCCTCGAGGCCTTCTGCGAAGCGGGCCAGACCGACCGGCTCCAGCGGCCATGTCATGGCCACGCGATAGAGCCGCAACCCGATGTCGGCAGCCTGAGCCTCGTCGATACCGAGAATGGCCAATGCCTCCATGACATCGCCATAAGCCTTGCCCGTGGTGACAATGCCGAAGCGCGGACGCGGGCTGTCGATCAGCACTTGGTCCAGCTTGTTGGCCCGGACATAGGCCAGCACGGCGGCCATGCGTTCTTCTTTGCTGCGCCTCTCCTGCTCCGGTCCGGCGTCGGGCCAGCGGATGTTGAGACCGCCCTCGGGCATGTCGAAGTCCTCGGGCAGCCGCACCTGAACGCGATGAGGATCGACGTAAACCGAGGCCGAGCTTTCGATGTTGTCGCAAACCGAGGTGAAGCCGATCCACAAGCCCGAATAACGCGACATGGCGAAGCCGTGGACACCCAAGTCGAGGTAGTCCTGGACGCTGGTGGGATTCAGAGACGGGATGCCGGCGGCCGAAAAGTAGATTTCGCTCTGGTGCGGTGTCGTCGTGGTACGGGCGGCATGGTCGTCGCCGGCGATCACCAGCACGCCGCCGTGGCGCCCTGTGCCGGCCGCATTGGCATGGACGAAAGCGTCGCCGGTGCGGTCAACGCCGGGGCCCTTGCCGTACCACATGCCGAAGACGCCGTCGTACTTGGAGTCGGGATAGAGCTCGAGTTGCTGGGTCCCCCAGATGGCAGCCGCCGCCAGGTCCTCGTTCAGTCCAGGCCGGAAAACAATATGGTGCTTGGTCAGGAAGGGCTCGGCCCGAGTCAGAGCGAAGTCGAGGCCGGAGATCGGCGAACCTTGGTAGCCCGAGACATAGCCCGCCGTGTTGAGCCCGGCCGCCTCGTCGCGCTGGCGCTGGATGATGGGCAGCCGCACCAAGGCCTGGAAGCCGGACATGTAGGCCCGGCCGCTGTCGCGGGTGTATTTGTCGTCAAGGCTTGAACCGTCGAGCGTCATGGATATCCCCTTGCCTGGGCGTAGGATCAGGTGGATCAGGTGGCGCGAAGGGCCACCCGGGTCTGCAGGAACTGAAGAATCTCCTGCGATGGCGTGTTGGAGTCAAATATTCCCGTGATTCTAAGTTCCCGTAAAACGGTAAAATCCTTGCGCGGAATGACGCCGCCCACCATCAGCGTGACCTCGGCCATGCCCCGCTCGGCCATGCGTTCGATCATCTCCTGACAGTAGGGAACATGGGCGCCACCGAGAAAACTGAGGCCGATGACATCGACGTCTTCCTCCAGCGCCGCCTCGACGACCTGATCGACGGTCAGGTATTTGCCCAGATAGATGACCTCGTGCCCGGCCTCACGGAAGAGCGACGCCAGCACCTTGATGCCGCGGTCATGGCCGTCGAATCCGACCTTGGCCAGCAGGATACGCCGGGCGTCGACGACTTCGGCCGTGGCCGCCATCAGAACGGCGCCTCGTTGGCGCCCAGGTCGTCGTAGCTGTAGCCGAAGCCTTGGCGAACGTAACCGTTGAGTTCGCCCAGCGTCGCCCCTGCCTCGATGGCTTCCATGGCGGCCGGAAAAAGGTTCGTGGCACGTCCCGCGGCCTGCTCGCGCAAGCTCGTCAGCGCCGTCTCCAGGGCCTTTTTGTCACGACCTTCCTTGAAGCGGCGCAAGCGTTCGACGTGGGCCCGGACCTCGGCCTCGGGCACCTCCTGGACCTCCATCTCGCGCTCCTCGTCAGCCGCCGAGACACCCCTGTTGACGCCCACCACGGTGCGCTGGCCGGCCTCGATTTCCTTGTGGATGCGCAAGGCCTCAGCATCTATCAGGCGGTCGGCCCAACCCGTCTCCTGGGCCATCATCATGCCACCCTGATCGGCAATGGCCGCCAGCAGCTTGCGGATCTCGTCCTCCATGGTGTCGGTCAGGCTCTCGACGTAGTAGGACCCGGCCAGCGGATCGGCAACGTTGCCGATACGGCTTTCGAAGGCCAGCACTTCCTGGGTACGCACAGCCAACTCGACCGATTCCTCGGTCGGCAGACCGCTGTTCTCGTCATAGGAACAAGTATGCAGCGACTGGGTACCACCGAGCACGCCGGCCATGGCCTCGACCGTGACGCGAATAGCATTGACCAGCGGCTGCTGGCGGGTCAGCGAAGAGCCGGCGGTGTGGACGTGGAACTTGTACATCAACGCCTTGGCATCGCGGCCGCCATAGTCGTCGTGAATGATACGGGCCCACAGGCGGCGCGCCGCGCGCAGCTTGCAGATCTCTTCGAAGAAGTCCATCTCGGCGCTGGCCGTGAAGGTGATGCGCGGCGCCAGGTCGTCGATATCGAGGCCACGGCGCAAGCCCTCATCCAGGTATTCCTTGGCCAGGGCGAAGGTGAAGGCGATCTCCTGCGGCGCCGTAATGCCGTTCTCGCGGATGTTGTAGCCGTCGACGCTGAGCGGGTTCCACTTGGGCACGTTGTGGATGCAGTATTCGACGCAGTCGATGGAAAGCTTGAGCCCGAGATCGGGTGGCACGAAGCTGCGCTTGTAGCCACAGAAGGGATCGCCCAGCGTGTCGTTGAGGATGGTGCCGCGCAAGTCGCCGATGTCGAAGCCGCGACGCCGCGCCGCCACCAAGTAGTAGGCCATCAGCATAGTGACGCCGACGGTGCTGAGGTTGACGCTGACCCGGTCCAGCGGAATGCCATGGAGTACCTCCTCCATGTCCTCGATGGTCGAGACCGGTACGCCCTGCAAGCCGACGTCGCCCCGGGCCAGGGCATGGTCGGCGTCGACGCCGGAATTGGTCGGGATGTCGAAGGCCACGTTGACGGCGCTCTCACCGGTGTCGATGAGGTAGTGGATGCGCTCGTTGGTCAGGCGCGGCGAGCCGAAACCGCAAAGCTGGCGCCGGCTCCATAGCCGGCCGCGGTACATGCTGGGATAGATGCCGCGGGTGTAGGGATAAGTGCCGGGATCGCCGAGATCATCGGCATAGCTGAGCCCGGCCACGTCGTCAGGGCCATAGACCTCCTTTACGGCATAGCCCGAGCCGGTCTCGTAGCGCTCGACGGTCTCGCGATAGGCCTCGGCAACGCGCTGGGCGCGATTTGCGGGAGCTTCGGCGGTGCTTTGGGACATTGTAAGGAGCCTTCCTAACGGCAAACGACTGTTTGTCTAAATGGTAGAAAAGGAGACTTGGGAGAGTCAAGAACGGATTTCTCTGGGAAATATTTTCTTGTGAAATATCAATTAGTTGGATATATTTGACAGACGCTCCCTGGCAGCCTAATAATGCAAACAGACGTTTGCCAAAACAATCGCGAGCCTCATGGCCCAGACCGCTGCCCCCAGCCGCCGCCGCCGTACCGACAGCCGCCGCCGCGAGCTGCTCGACGAGGCCGCCTGGCTGTTTCGCCAGAAGGGCTACCACGCCACCTCGGTGCGCGACGTCTGCTCGGCCGTAGGCATGCTGCCGGGCTCGCTCTACAGCCACTTCGCCAGCAAAGAGGAACTGCTGGTGGCGGTCTACGAGGTTGGCATTGCCGAGATATCCCAGGCCGTGGCGAGCGCCGTGGCCGACGCCGACGGTCCGTGGGAGCGCTTCGAGGCGGCCTGCACGGCGCACCTCGAAGCGTTGTTGAAATCGAGCGACTATCCCCAGGTGGTGGTGCGCGTGCTGCCCGATGACGCGCCCGGCGCCAAGGACCAACTGGTGGCGTTGCGCGACAGCTACGATGCCATCTTCGTGCCGCTGATGACCGAACTGCCGCTGGCCGACCCCGGGGCCGACCGGGGTTTTCTTTTGCGCCTGGTCATCGGGGCGTTGAATTCGACCACCACCTGGTTCCGCCCCATGGGCGATTCGCCTCGCACCATAGCGCGTAAATTCGTCGCCACCCTGCGCGAGGCCGCCGAGTAGAAGGATGACGTTGCGGGCGGCCGACCATCGCCTGGATAGCCTTGGACAGGCGTAACGACAATGTCAGGGGGTCGCCAATATGGCTGACAGCGTTTCCGGTTGCGGCATAGGCCGAGCCCTGCCGCGCCTCGAGGACCGGCGCTTTCTCGAGGGTCGCGGAGCCTTCCTTGACAATCTGGACTTCCCCACAAGCGCCCACGCCGTGGTGCTGCGTTCACCCCATGGCCACGCCGATATCCTGGAAATCGACGACGCCGCCGCCCGCAGTGCGCCGGGCGTGTTGTTGCTGGCCACGGCAGCTGATCTGGCCGCGGAAGATTTGGGCGGTATCGACTGCCTGATGGTGCCGCCGGACTGCGAGGGCCGGCAAACCTTCATTCCGCCGCACCACCTTTTGCAGGGCGAGCGAGTGCGCTTCGTCGGCGACCGGATTGCCCTGGTGGTGGCGGAAACCCGGGATCAGGCCCGCGATGCGGTGGAGATGATCGGCGTCGAATACCGGCCCCGGCCGGCCGTGGTGACGCCCGGCGCTGCCCGCGCCGATGGGGCGCCGGTGGTTTGGGACGAAGCCCCGGACAATGTCTGCTTCCGATGGACGGAAGGCAATCGCGAGGTCACCGAGGCAGCCTTTGCCCGAGCTGCCCACGTCGTCGAGCTGGACCTCGTCAACAACCGCATCATCACCAATTTCATCGAGCCCCGCGCCACGCTGGGCCTCTACGATGCCGCCCAGGACCGCTTCACGCTTTATGCCGGGACGCAAATGCCGCATCGCGTGCGAGCCAACATGGCAGGCATCTTTGGCCGGTCCCAGAGCGATTTCCGTGTCGTCGTGCCCGATGTGGGTGGCAGCTTCGGCAGCAAGATGAGCGCCTGTGCCGAACAGGCCTTGGTGCTGTGGGCGGCGGCCAAGCTGGGCCGGCCGGTAAAGTGGGTGGCCGAAAAGAGCGAGGGCTTCGCCAGCGATCCGGCGGCCCGCGACAGCCAAACCCGGGCAGCGCTCGCCCTCGATGCGGACGGCCGCTTCCTGGCCGTGCGCGTCGACACGCTGGCCAACATGGGCGGCTATCTGTCCAACGGCACGACCTTGGCGGCCATTAACGGCCTGACGCTGCACTCCGGCCCCTACGCTATGGAAGCGGGCTTCGCCGCCCTCGAGGGCGTCTTCAGCAACACAGTTCCCACCGACGTCATGCGCGGCGCCGGCCGCCCCGAAGCCATCTATGCCATCGAACGCTTGGTCGACGCCGCGGCCGTCGAACTCGGCATCGCGCCCGACGAACTGCGCCGGCGAAACCTTATTCCGGCCGACGCCTTCCCCTACACCACGGCGTTTGGGCTGAACTACGATTCGGGCTGCTTCGAGAGCAACCTGGATAGCGCGCTTGAGCGCGCCGACTGGCGCGGTTTCAGCGAACGCCGCACTGCCACCGAGGACCGGGGCCGCCTGGCCGGCATCGCGCTGGGCTACTACGTGCAGCGCAACGGGGGCCGGTTGCTGGACGAAAACGCCCAGATCCGCATCGACCCCAGCGGCTTTGCCACCTTGTTGATCGGCACCCTGGATACCGGTCAGGGCCACGAAACCACCTACGCTCAGATCATCGCCGATCGTCTGGGACTGAACCTCGACGCCATCCGCGTTGTCGAGCGCGACACCGACCTCGTTGGCTATGGCAACGGTACCGGTGGTTCGCGTTCGATGATGGTAGGTGGCTCGGTCACTCTGCTGGCCTGCCAGCGCATCATCGACAAAGCACTGACCATCGCCGCGCATTTGCTGGAAGCCAGCACCGACGACATCGCCTTTGCCGACGGACGGTTCACGGTTTCCGGCACCGACCGGACACTCACTCTCCAAGAGGTCGCCCAGGCCGCCTACCGCCAGGACCTGCTGCCCGAAGAAATCGAGACCGGGCTCGACGAGCGCGCCAACTTCCGCCCGCCCAACTTCTCCTTTCCCAACGGCGTCTACGTCTGCGAGGTCGAGGTCGATCCCGAAACCGGCAAGGTCGACATCGTGCGCTTCACCGCGGCCGAGGATTTCGGCACCGTGGTCAATCCGCTGCTGGTCGAGGGTCAGGTTCACGGCGCCTTGGCGATGGGCTTCGGCCAGGCAATTCATGAGCGCACGGTCTTTGATCCCGACAGCGGCCAGTTGCTCAGCGGCTCACTGGTCGACTATGCGCTGCCCAGGACCACCGACATGCCGCCCATCGACCTGGCGGTAGACCAGAGCGCCCCCTGCCTCAGCAACCCGCTGGGCGCCAAGGGCGCGGCCGAAGGCGGCACCGTCGGCGCGCCGCCGGTGGTCATCAACGCCATCCTCGACGCGCTCAGGCCGTTGGGTGTGGCCCACATCGACATGCCGGCAACGCCGGAGCGGGTCTGGCAAGCGATCCGAGACGCAAAAAAGGGGACAGGTACTTTAAGGGGCTAAAGTACCTGTCCCCTTTTTTGCCAGCACCATCAAGGCCAGGATCTCGAACAGCATCTGGGCGCCGACATGGGCCGTGTTGGTCGAGGGGTCGTATTGCGGCGCGATCTCGACCACGTCGCCACCGACGACATCGAGGCCGGCCAAACCAACGAGCAAATCCTGGCATTCCCGAGGCGTCAGTCCGCCTACCTCCGGCGTTCCGGTGCCAGGGGCGAAGGCGGGATCGAGGCCGTCGACGTCGAAACTCACGTAGACCGGCCCCTCCCCCACGACCTCTCGCGCCCGGGCGATCACCGCTTCCACGCCCATGGCCTGGAATTCCTCGATGTGGATAACCGTCATGCCGGCATCGTAGGAGAATTCCCAGATGAACTCGGAGGAGCCACGGATGCCGATCTGGATGCTGCGCCGGGGATCGACGACGCCATCGAGCACGGCGTGACGCATGGGGGCGCCGTGATTGAACTTGGATTGGTCGAGCTCACCGCCGGTGTCGCAATGGGCGTCGATGTGCACCAGGCCCACGGGCTCCTCGCGGCCCACCGCCTTGAGTATGGGATGGCTGACCGAGTGATCGCCACCGACACTGAGCGGCCGCACCCCGGCGGCCACCAGCTTTAGGTAGAAATCCTCGATATCGGCAAGAGAGGTGTCGAGGCTGAAACGGCTTTGCAGTGGCACGTCGCCGACATCTCCCAGGCGACATGCCGCGCGTGGCACCAGGTCGTGGCGGGAGTGGTAGGGCCCGACGCGCTCGATGGCCCGCACCGCCCGCGGCCCGAAACGCGCACCGCTACGGTTGACCACGCCGAGATCCATGGGCACACCCACGAGGGCAATATCGAGATTCTGGAAGTCGAGAATGTAGGGCGCGTCCAAGAGCGTCGGCAAACCGCCGAAGGGCAGCGCCCGCGGCTTGCCATCGGCGCGCAGCAACTCGGCGACGCGCTTGAATTTCGCCTCGAAGATTTCCGTGCCGGCCTCGGAATATTTCCGCCGCAGCCGTTCGAGTTCCTTTGGGTCGACAGGGTTCATGATTCCGCTCTACCGATCGAAGAGTGCCAGGAATTTGACGACGGCGACCAGCCCGCCGTCCAAGTCGATCTCATCGGCAGCATAGGCCAAAGCCGGATTGCGTTTCTTGGTGACGATGCGTTTCCAGGTGGCGGACGTGGTGGCGATGCGTATGTCGGCCTGCCCAGCGGCTCCCTCGCTCAGCTCTGCCACGCCGCGTCGCACGTGCATAGTGAAGCGGCGTCCCAAATCGGAGAAATCGAACTGTACTCGGGTGTCGGTCTCGAGCGCCTCTTCGGCATTGAGGCGGGTGGTCATGCCAGCCAGGAAACCATCGATGGGCAAGCTAAGCAGCATGTCGTCGGGTAGCGCACTGGGATCGGGGCGCTCGATCTCCAGCTCGCCCCTGACCTCACGGGCCTGCGTCAGGTACCAGTGACGGGCATTGGGATTGATGTGATCGCGGGCCTTGGCCTCGAGTGCCTGGGACAGCAGCGCGCTGGCCGCAGCCGCCTCGGGCTCGGCCCGCAACCAATGACGGGCGAGTTCGGCCGCCCATTGGGGTTCACCGGCCGCCAGGGCGGCCCGGGCCTGGTCGGGCAGCGAGCGACCGGCAGTAAAGGCAGCCATCAGGCGCTTCGAGCGCTCGACCGGCGGTAACGGCTCGAGCGTCACGGCATCGCCGCCGAACCAACCCAGATAGCCGCCATAGACCGCCCTTACCGACCAGGCCACGGTGCCGTAGTGCTCTATCAGCCAGGGATGCTCGGCCAGGTGCCGAGGCAGGCGCACGGCAGCGACGATTTCGTCGGGCGTCAAGCCACGATTCATGCCGCGCACGGTCTGGTCGTGGACGAACTGGATGGCGTCGCGGTAGGCGGTCAGGATCTCCGCCACCCTCTCCCGCCCCACCACCGGTCGGGTGTGCGAGGGCACCAGGATCTCGGGCTCCAACGACCGCATGCGGTCAAGGCTCTCCACCCATTGCATGACGTCGCGATGCGCCGTGCCGCGGATCGTGTAGAGGTTGGGAAAGGTTTGGTAGATGTTGTCGGCGGGCAGCAGGATCTTGCGTTCAGGCAGCCAGACGAAGATCTGGTCGTCGGTCTCGCCAGGGGCGTGGACCAGCTTGAGCCGCACCCCGGCCACCTCGACCTCCAGTTCGTCGTCAAACACCCGGTTGGGGCGCTCGAGCGCCATGTCGGGGGTCTCGAACCCCAGGTCCGGCCCGATGCCGGCGTTGACCACACCACCGGCCGGCAGCAACTGGCCGAACATGCGCATGCCACGCCGGTAGATGGCATCGGCCAGCACGTTGACGATGCGGTCGATGTGGGCGTTGGTACTGCGGTGCGCGTAGACGGGAACCTCGCGCCCCTCGGCGAAAACCTGGCCGCCGTAGATATGATCGGCGTGGTTGTGGGTGAGGATGATGGCCGCAACGGGCTTTCTGGTGATTTTGCGAAAGGCGGCCAGAACGACCCGGGCCCGGCTACGGCTCTCCAGGGTATCGACGATGATGACCCCGTCGTCGCCCTCGATCATGATTGAATTCGCCAAGCCATAACCGACGGCCACGTGGATCCCCCGGGCAGGACTGATCACCTGGCGCTCGAAGAGTAGGCTGTGGGCTTCGAGGGCAGACGCTCCGCCAGCGATTTCGCTGTGCTGCGCTTCGTTCTCGCCGTCGCAGGCGGCCAGCGCCGCGGCAATGCAAGCCAACGCACCTAACCATCTCATGACCGGCCCCCTCCTCGACGCCTATGGCCTCGCCGCTAGGTCACTTAAGCTGGCAGCTCTCGCTGCCGGCCCTGTGGTTCAATTGCTTTGGCACAGCATAGGGCCGGTCCCACAACCATACGGCCCCTTACTCTGTACCTACCCGGTGGTTCTTTTTTTTTCGTCGAAGCCCTAACCGGTCTAAAGCCCGTGGTTGGGCCACGAGGGCTCGAGATTCTTGTCGAGGAACGACTGGGCACCCTGGGTGTGGCTGTCCTTGCGCAGCCACATGGACATCATCATTTCGGTCTCGATGCGCGGGCGTTCCTCGAGGGTACGGCCGATGCCGCGGACCACGGTTTCCTTGTCTGAACGCAAGGCGCCCTGGGGAAGCGCGGCGATGGACTTGGCCAGCTCGAGAGCGCGCTCGTAGGCCTTGCCCTCGGGTACGATTTCGTTGACCAGGCCCATGCGGTAGGCCTCGTGGACGTCGATGAAGCGGCCGGTGATGAGCAGCTCCATGGCATGGCCATGGCCGACGATCAACGGCAGACGCACGGCCAAGCCGTCGCCCGAGATGATATTCCAGCGCCGCTCGGTGGCTCCGAACTGGGCGTTCTCCGCGCCGATGCGGATGTCGGCCAACAGCGCCGTTTCCATGCCGGCGGCCACGGCGTAGCCGTTCACGGCGGCGATGATGGGCTTGAAAATATCGGCCCGCTTGGTGTAGCCGCAGAAGCCGTCGGTGTTGTAGATGGCCTGGCGGTAGTCCTCGTAATCCTCGAACTTGAAGTTGTCGGACGCAGCATCCTTGAGGTCCCAGCCGGCGCAAAAGGCCTTGTCGCCGGCGCCGGTGATGATGGCCACCAGTGCTTCCTTGTCATCACGGAAGGTCTTCCATGCCTCCTGAAGTTCCAGATTCATGGTGTTGCTGATGGCGTTGCGCTGGTCGGGCCGGTTCAGCGTGATGGTGACGATGTGATCGGTCATTTCGTACTTGATGGTCTCGTAGCTCATGTAGGTCACTCCGCTTGGTGCTATTCGGCTCCGGGTTGAGGGGAAATTTGTAAAAGATTGGCTTTGACGGCGAGAAGGTTGTCGATCAGGCGGTTTTGTTCGTCGGCAGCCAATCCCGCCAAGGCCTGGCGGTTGAGCGTCGCGCCCACCTCGTTCACGAAGGCCATGATGGGGTCCACCTTTGGCGTCAAATGGACGCGCTTGACGCGGCGATCGCGGCCGTCGGGGCGGCGCTCGACCCAACCCTTGCGCTCCAGGTGATCCAGCAGAGCGCCCAGACTGGGGCGGCCGATTTCGAGCTCGCGCGCCAGCTCCGACTGGGTCATGCCGTCGCGCCTGAGCAAGTGCAGCAGCACCCACCACTGCGATCGTGTGAGTTCGAGGTCGTGCAGGCGCTGGTCGAGCACGACCCGGATGACACGGGCCACATCGTGGATGAGAAAGCCGAAATTGCGCTCGTGAGTGGTCGGCGGCATTAGGTAAAATTAATACGTTATCATACAATATGCAATAAACTTATTTTCTAACATATTAAATTTCATCCGTCACGTCGAAGGCCTCCCCGCCAGACCTCTTCTCAGCGCCACACCGCCCCACGGACACATTGCGAGACATTTCGACACGCCGGCGGCAAACCGATGAAACCTTCGCGAGCTAGCGTAGGCGGCGATAGGCAGGGGAATTCGCAGCCATGACAACCGAGCGCGACAATCTAGTCGCTACAAACATTCAGGTTGGTTTACTGATCGCCGAACTCAGGTCCTTCATGGCCGTATCGGCTTCTGCTCTGCGGAGTTTCGATAGCGCCACCCAAGTGCAGGCGACCATCGTCACGGCGGCGCTTGAGCACCACTTGGATGAACTGTTCGGCTGGAGCGCACAGCACCGTGGTGCCGGTCTGCCGCTACGTGACGGGCCGCCGACGATGGGCATCACGCTGCAAATGCTGCCCGCTCATCTGCCCGGCCTGCCTAGCCAGCTTCAGCGCCTGGTGCGCGAAGCCCGGCAGTTGGAGACCGCGCTGGCAGGGGATGCCGGCGCCGTTATCGCCAGCCGTATTGCGGCGTGACGGCAGCAACGGGGGCGCCCAAGATGATTGCCATCGACAGCAACTACTTGATGGACCTGGCCCGCGCTAAGTCGCACGAGCATCGCAACGTCCTGGCCCAGACCGTGTCCGATCTCTTCACGGATGGCGGCACGACGCTGAGTGACCGTGAGCGCGCCCTGATGTTCGACATCCTGCACCGCGTCGTAAGGGATGCCGAATTCTCGGTGCGTCGCGGTATCAGCAGAAAGCTGGCGGCCCAGCCCGATGCACCGCGCGACCTGATGCGCGACCTGGCCAACGACGAGATCGAGGTGGCCTATCCGATATTGGTGCGCTGCAAGGTGCTGCAGGACATCGACCTGATCGAAGTGGTGCGCAACCGCACCCTAGAACACCAACTCGCCGTGGCGGTGCGTAGCGATCTCAGCAGCAGGGTTTCCGAGGCCCTGGTCGAGACCGGCGATCAGCGCGTCATTCGCGAGCTTCTGAAGAACCAGGATGCCTGCCTGTCACGCGCCACGCTCGCCTACCTGGTCGAGGAATCGAAGCGTATGGACAGCTTCCAGGAGCCCATCCTGCATCGCCGCGACCTCGAGCCTGACCTCGCCAAGCGCATGTTTCTCTGGGTCTCGGCCGCGCTTCGCCAACACATCCTGACCCATTTCGAACTCGATCCGGAGACCATCGACGACTTGCTGGAAGAAGCCGCCCAGTTGGATCTGGCCACGCCTGGTGAGCCGCAAGTCGCTGCCGACAGTTGTGCCGATCTGGCGACGACGCTGGTCGAATCCGGTATGGCGACGCCGGAATTCCTGCTGCAAACGCTGCGCGACGGCGAAGTGCCGCTGTTCCGAGCTCTTTTCGGCCGCCTGACCCAACTCAGGCCCCGACTGGTAAGCCGCATCCTCTTTGATCCCGGCGGCGAGGGCTTGGCCATCGCCTGCAAGTTCATCGGACTGGACAAACCGTCCTTTGCCAGCCTCTTCACGATCAGTCGCAACGCCCGAGCCAAACAGGCTGCAGCGAACAAGCAGGACCTGCGCAAAGTCCTCAATTTCTACGACCGCACGACCGCATCGGCAGCAACCAAGGTGGTGCGCCACTGGCGGCGCGACGAGAACTATCTGTCAGCCATCGCAGATATTGAATTGAGCCCATGAACCGATGACCGAACAGGGCCCCGAGTGGAGCGAAATCGCCGGTCAGGTGACCACCAGCGAGACCCCTCATGTGATCCGCAGCGAGCAACGCGCCCAACAAAAACTGCACGACGTTACCCGGCTGGTCTCGGACTGGATCTGGGAAACCGACCCCGACTTTAGGCTGACCTACGTATCGCCGCGGGTAATGGAATCGCTGGGTTTTCACCCGCTGGAATTACTCGGCTGCAGCCTCGCCGATCTTGGTGACTTCGCGGTCGCCGGCAGCGGCCCGCCGGCCTGGCGTTCGCCCTTTCGGGAGATACCCTTCGAGGCTCTCGACCGGAGCGGCAAAAAGCGCCTGCTAATGCTCGGCGGCCTGCCCATCTTCGACCCAGCGGACGGCAACTTCGAAGGCGTCCGCGGCAGCGCTCGCGACGTCACGGAAAGCCGCCAGGCCGAACACCGGCTGATCGCCGCCAAGCGCGAGGCCGAGTTTGCCAACCTTAGCAAATCCGAATTCCTGGCCAACATGAGCCACGAATTGCGAACGCCGCTCAACGCCATCATGGGCTTCGCCGACATCATGCA
>NZDS01000076.1 GCA_002690215.1 Rhodospirillaceae bacterium
CGGGGCTGCCGAATGACCGCAGAGCAAAATTCCTTCCATCGGTGGTCGGGTTCGCCTACGATTTGCTACGATACGAATGCTATCTGGGAAATATCGGCTCAGGTCCTGAGCGAAGAGCAGATCACCGAGGCTATCAACGAGATTCCGGCGGCGCCGACCAACATGAACGACACCGGCATCGATCCGTTGTTCCTGTTGCAGCTCATGTTCAAGGGTATCTACGCCGAAAACCTGGAGACACCGAGCCAGATTACCGAGGCCATGAAACTGCCGGGTTCGACCGTCAACGCGCTTTTGAAGGACGCCGTCGACCGCAAGCTGGCCGAGGCCGCTGGCCAGGTCGGCAACGTCGACGGCAGCATGGGCGCCCTGGCCGAGATGCGCTACACCCTGACCCAGGCCGGCCGCGACTGGACCGTCGAATGCATGGAGCAGAGCGCCTATTTCGGCCCGGCACCGGTCTCGCTGGAGGCCTACCAAGACCGCATCAACCGCCAGAAGATCACCAACGAGTGGGTCAACCGGCCGCTGCTGGAGGAAGCTTTCCAGGACCTGGTGATCCCCGAACGCTTCCTCAGCCGGCTCGGGCCGGCCATCAACTCGGGCACCGCGATCTTGATCTACGGCCCCGCCGGCAACGGCAAAACGACGATCGCCGAGATCGTCGGCGAGATCTTCGAGAACGTGGTCTACATTCCCCATTGTATCGAGATCGACGGACAGATCATGAAGGTCTTCGACCCCGTTGTTCACCGCGAGATCGACGTCCAGGATGTTGGTGGCGAGGGCGGCGGCGCGTTGCGTCGAGAACGCTTCGATAACCGCTGGGTTCCCTGTTATCGGCCCATGGTGATCACCGGCGGCGAGCTGACGCTGGAGATGCTGGATCTCAAGTTCAATTCCATCGCCAAGTTCTACGAAGCGCCGATGCACATCAAGGCGCTGAACGGCACCTTCCTGATCGACGATTTCGGACGCCAGCGCGTCAAGCCCGAGGAAATCCTCAACCGCTGGATCGTGCCGCTCAACAGCCGCGTCGACTATCTCGCGCTGCACACCGGCAAGAGCTTCGAGATCCCCTTTGACGAACTCGTCATCTTCTCCACCAACCTGCACCCCAACGATCTGATGGATCCCGCCTTCCAGCGCCGCATCGCCTACAAGTTGGAAACTGTGGAGCCACCGGAGGACCTCTTTCGCAAGGTCTTCTTGGGCATGGCCGCCAAGCAAGGACTGGAGCTCAGCGACGAGATCTACGGTCAAGTCATGGAGGCGATTCGTGCCAACGAGGCGCCGCTGGCCTACTTCCAGCCCAAGTTCATCGTCGAGCAGGTGCTGGCGTCCTGCAAGTTCGAGGGCGTCGAGCCCAGCTTTACCGCCGACAACATCGAGGATGCGCTGGCCAACCTCTTTATCAAGGAAGCTGAAAGCCAGATGTTCGGCGTCGCCCGCTGAGTGGTTCAAAATTGATTCAGCATCGCCTCACCCACCGGCGCAAAATTCGCCGGCATCTGATGAACCCCTAAAGCAGCCATGGCCGCCCAGGACACACCCGACGATTCGCCGGAGCTCGCTGAATCCCGCATCGATGCTGTGGTCGCGGTGGTACCGCCGCTGCTGCACGCTCTTGATGCCCTGACTCATGTCGGCCGCCATCTGCACCCAACCCGATTGCCGAACTTGGTGGCCGGTCTGCAAAGCGTGCAGGCCGATCTGACCGGCGCCCTGGGAGAATTTCGGAGCCTTTCCTGGCCCTCCCAAAGCGCCGGCTTGGTGCAACCCATCGAGACTGCCGCCGAGGCCATCGACCGCAGCTTTGCCGGCTTGGCAGCCGCCGCCGCGGACCCCGACGGCCTGATGGAGGCCTACCGGGCGCTACGCTTTGCGCCGCGGGCGGCCGAAGCGCTCTATCCGCTGGCCGGCCTCCTGGGCCCGGTCAGCCTCTTTTTTCTCGATGAGGCCGGCCGTGCCGACGAGGGGTTGCGCCAGCGCCTGGTCGCGCCGGACGAGCCGCGCCCCGCCGAGGTCGCTCAAGGGGGCCCGGGTCTCGGCGTCATGCACGCCAACAACGCCAAGCACCAGCGCGGCGGCTTTTCGCTCTACGTACCTGAATATTACGATTCCGAAACAGCTTATCCGGTGATCGTCGCCCTGCACGGCGGCGCCGGCCACGGCCGCGCCTTCCTCTGGACTTGGCTCAAGCAAGCGCGCAGCCGGGGCGCCATCCTGATTAGTCCGACGGCGCGCGGCGGCACCTGGTCGTTGATGCAGCCCGAGATGGACGCCGCCAACATCGCCGCCATTCTCGACTATGTGGGCGAGCACTGGAACCTCGAGCGCCGGCAAATTCTCCTTACCGGCATGAGCGATGGTGGCACTTTCGCCTATCTGGCCGGACTGACGAAGGCTGCATCGTTTAGCCATCTTGCGCCCATTTCCGCCAGCTTCCAGCCCATGCTGCTCCAGTTCCTCGATCAACAGCGCCTGCAAGAGGTGCCGATTTATCTCACCCACGGGGCTGAAGACTGGATGTTCCCTATCGACGTCGCCCGCACCGCCAACGCCGCCCTCACGGCTGCCGGCGCACGGGTCGAATACCGTGAGATCTCCGACCTCTCACACGCCTATCCGAGCGAAGAAAACGACCGCATCGTGACTTGGTTCCTGGATAGGGGCGCGGCATCTAATCCTCCTCCCCCTGGGTAAGGGGGAGGATCGAGGTGGGGGTAGCGAGAAGGCCAAGTTCGGGACCGGCAATTTAGTTCTGCCCAAAGCCCCCCTCCCTATCCCTCCCCCGATTCGGGGGAGGGGACGTTGCTGTCTGGTTCCCAACCCCACTCGGCCCGCACTGCAGGGTCGCTTTCTCCGGCCGACCGGTTTTCTCCGAGGCTGGCGAAAGCGGCCCCATCGAGCAGCTGCCGGGCCGCCCAGACGGCCATGGCGCGAACCACGGGTGAGGGTTCGTCGAGCAGGGATTCGATCAGCGGCATGGCGCTGGCGTCGCCAGCGTTGCCCAGCCCGATGAGGGCGTTGCGCACCAGACGGTCGCGGCCGGTACGTTTGAGGGGCGATTGGCGGAAGCGGGTTCGGAAGGCGTCGTCGTCGAGCGCCGCCAGCTCGGTCAGGGATAAATCGGTGATCTCGGGGCGGGCGGAATAGGCTGCCTCGCGGCTGGCCTGGGCGAACTTGTTCCAGGGGCAGACGGCCAGGCAGTCGTCGCAGCCGAACACACGGTTGCCCATGCCGGGGCGCAGCTCGGCCGGGATGTGGCCCTGGTGTTCGATGGTTAGGTAGGAAATGCAGCGCCGGGCATCGAGCCGGTAGGGCGCGATGAAGGCTCCGGTGGGGCAGATATCCAAACAGCGCCGGCAGGAGCCACAGCGGTCGCTCTCCTGCTGGTCCGGCTCGAGCTCCAGCGTCGTCAGCACCACGCCGAGAAAGAGCCAGGAGCCGAGGCGGCGCGAAACCAGATTTGTATGTTTGCCCTGCCAGCCCAACGCGGCGGACTGGGCCAGCGGTTTTTCCATCAGCGGTGCGGTATCGACGAAGACCTTGAGCTGGCAGTCGAAGTCGGATGCCAGCCAGCGGCCCAGTGACTTGAGACGTTTTTTCACCACGTCGTGGTAGTCGCGGCCATGGGCATAGACCGACACCGCCGCCCGCCCAGGCTGCGCCAGGATGGCAAGCGGATCGTCCCCGGGACCGTAGTTCGAACCCAGCACGATGGCGCTGCGAGCCGCTGGCCAAAGCGCCGTTGGTGCTGCGCGTTGGTCAATCCGGCGCCCCAGCCAGGCCATATCGCCGTGGCAACCCTGTTCGAGGAATTGCCGCAATTCGTTTCCGGCCTGAGCGCTACCGCTCCCCGCGGTCGGTGCGAAACCGACAGCATCGAAGCCCAGCTCCAGGGCCTTTGCCCGGATGCTGGCTTTGGCGTTTTTTTCCGCCATAGTCAGAAATCTAGGTCGGCGTAGTGCTTGGGCGGTGGCAGGCCGGGTATGGAATCGGCCAGCAGCGGCCGGAAGCTCGGTCGCGACTTGATGCGGGCGTACCAGTCGCGGGCGCCCTCGTATTTGTCCCAGGGCACGTCGTCGAGGTAGTCGAGACAGCAGATCTGAGTGGCTGCGACGATGTCGGCCAGGCTGTAGTGCTCGCCGGCCAGCCAGCGTCTCCGTTCGGTAAGAAAAGCAATGTAGTCGAGGTGGGGTCCGAGGTTCTTTTTGCCTGCGCGGATGGCGTCGGAATCGGGCTCACCCCGGCCCATGAAAAGTTTGTCGATCTTTTCGCTGAGCAGGAGAGTGGTGACTTCGCGGGCAAATTTTTGTCCGAACCAGTTGACCAGACGGCGCACCTCAGCCCGGCCTGCCGGCGCCGTCCCGAGCAGCGGCAGATCGGCATCGAAGGCAATCTCTTCGAGATATTCGCAGATCGGCAGGGCGCCCGCCACGACCGTGCCGTCGGGCTCGACCAGCACCGGCACCTCAGCGGCCGGATTGAGGGCGAGGAACTCGGGCCGGCGCTCCCAGGTCTTCTCGACCCGGACTTCGTAGTCCAGCCTTTTCTCCTCACAGACCACCCGCACGGCGCGGCAGTCGGGTGACAGCCAGTGCTGATAGAGAAATCGCATGGCCGGACTGTAGAGTGATTTCCGCGAGGATTCACGCTTCGTGGGAATCACTCGCGGCAGCGGCGGGAACCGAAAGGAGGAGTCAGGGGGCGCTGGCTTTGCTATAAACGGGACGGCATAGCAGTCGGAAGCCGCCCTTGAGCCTGATTCACCTTTCCGTCCTAGCGCTTATCCAGGGCCTGACAGAGTTCCTGCCGGTGAGCTCGTCGGGTCATCTGGTGCTGGTGCCGGCGCTGACCGGCTGGCCCGACCAGGGCCTGGCCATCGACGTCGCCGTCCACGTCGGCAGCCTGCTGGCCGTGGTGATCTATTTTTGGCGCGAGGCCTGGATGGCCTTTCTCGGCCTCTTCCAGCTGCTGCTGGGGCGTAGCGGCCCGGGGGCGCAATTGGCGCTTTACCTGATCGTCGGCACCTTGCCGGTGCTGATCGTCGGGGCGATCTTTGTGCGCTACGACATCAACGCCGCTTTGCGCTCGGCCGAGGTCGTGGGATGGACGACGTTGGGTTTCGGAATTCTGCTGTTCGTCGCCGACCGCGCCGGAATGACCATCCGCCGGCTCGAACACATGAAGGTGGATCTGGCCCTGGCCATCGGCCTGGCCCAGGTGCTGGCCCTGGTGCCCGGCACCAGCCGCAGCGGCATTACCATGACCATGGCCCGCTTCCTCGGTTTCGAGCGCATCGACGGCGCGCGCTTTTCGATGCTGATGTCGATTCCGGTGATCCTTGCCGCCGGGCTGGTCGACGGCAGCAAAATCTACCTCAGCGGCGATTTCGTTCTCGGCTTCGGGGCGCTATTGGCGGCGGGGCTCTCGTTCCTCGTTGCCATTGCCGCTATCGCCGCCATGATGGCCTGGCTCAGACGAGCCGGCTTCGGCATTTTCGTGCTCTACCGCATCGCGCTGGGCGGCGGGATCCTCTATTGGGTGTACGCTTAGACTTTGATGATCCCGGTCACCCGGGCGACAGAGGTCCAGCCCGTATTTCTCACCCTGGACGCGACCCTTCGGGCGGCGCTGTCAGGCCGACAGGGGGCGTCGAGCCGCTTGCCCGATGCCCCACATCGCGCGGCGCGGCTCTCCTTCCCTGTCGGCCTGACAGCGCCGCGCAGGCCATGACCAGGGAGAGAAATGCGGGCTACGCTGCCGTTGGCTTGAGGCCGCCGCGGGCGAAACGGGCCAAATAATCGGGCAACACAGTGCCAATGGGCGTCGGTGTGATGCCAAGTTCGGGCAGGTTCGCTATGCCTTCGCCCACCACGTTGTCGACTTCCAGCAGTCTGAGTTGATCGCGGGTGAGCAGCGGTGTCGGCATGAATTCGAGAAAGAACGCCTTCAAGCGGGCCAGCGCGAAAGGCAGCGGCACCAGCAGCGCCTGGCGCCCGGTGTGGGCCAACACCAGTTCCATGATCTGGCGATAGCTCAAGACCTCAGGTCCGCCAAGCTCGAAGATACCGCCGCTGCCTTGGGTCACGATGCGCACTACCGCCTCGGCCACGTCGCCAACGTAGACAGGCTGGAAAAGCGTGTTTCCGGCGTCGAAGGGGCTGGGGCCAAACAGCGGCAGCGCTGGTGACAGGCTGGCCAACAGCGCCAGGCGGTTGAAGAATTCGTCGTCGGGTCCGAAGACCACGCTCGGGCGGATGATGGCGGCGTCGGGGAAGGCCTGGCGCACCGCTTCCTCGCCGGCCCATTTGCTGCGTCCATAGCGGGCAGGTGAATTCGCTGCGGCGCCGATGGCCGAAAGCTGCACGAATTGTTTGGCTCCGGCCGTTGCGGCGGCTTGGGCAACGCGTCCGGCGCCTTCGGCATGTACCGCGTCGAAGCTTTGGGCGCCGCGCTCATAGAGCAGGCCCACGCAGTTGATGGCCAGGTCGGCCTGATCCAGCGCCGCGGCGGTGCTGTCGTCATCGCGCAGGTTGGCCTGCACTACCGCCACCTGCCCCGGCTCGCCCATGGTCTTGAGGAAATTGCCGGCTTCAGGGTCGCGTACCGCCACCCTTAGCCGCCAGCCCTCGCCCGCCAGGCGCCTGACGATATGGCGGCCGATGAAACCCGAACCGCCGAAAACCGTTGCCAGACCGTCGTTCATGCCTTCCTCCAGAGGTCGCTCGTGGGCGCCATGATAACCATAAGAGCGCGACCCTCAAAGCAATGCCTGAAGCCCCGCCAGCGACATATTGTCCCGCTGGCGGTAGCGGGTATGGCGAAGCGTATTGACAGGGGCCATCCGCTACGCGTACCAAGATCGCCATACGGTGCCCAGGTGGCGGAATTGGTAGACGCGCTAGCTTCAGGTGCTAGTGACCTTCGGGTCGTGGAAGTTCGAGTCTTCTCCTGGGCACCAAAGCTTTTCCCGGCCGTCCCGCCTGAACCTTTGCAGCTGCGGCGTGACGGCCTGCCGACGGGACCAGGGGCATGGCCACGCATCTTCATCAAGGCGACCTGCCCGAGGGACTGAGCTTCCCCGACGGCGTCGCCGTGGATACCGAAACCGCCGGTCTGAAGACGCGGCGCGACCGGCTTTGCTTGGTTCAACTCTCGGCCGGCGACGGCGATGCCCATCTGGTGCAAATGGCGCCGGGCGACTACGAGGCGCCGAGGTTACGGGCGCTGATGCAGGACCAGTCGGTGGTCAAGCTGATGCATTACGCGCGTTTCGACGTGGCTGCCATTCGCCATTGGCTGAGCGTGCTGAGCACGCCGATCTACTGCACCAAAATCGCCTCCAAGCTGACCCGAACGTACACCGACCGCCACGGTCTCAAAGATCTCTGCCGCGAACTGCTGGGCGTCGATATGGCGAAGGTGCAGCAGTCCTCGGACTGGGGCGCCGCCGAGCTGACGCCGGCGCAGCTCAACTATGCCGCGGCCGATGTGCTCTATCTGCACCGGTTGCGCGCCGAACTCGACGTCCGGCTGGAGCGCGAGGGCCGCGGCCACTTGGCGGCCACCTGCTTTGCCTTTGTGCCGATCCGTGCCGAACTCGACCTGGCGGGCTGGGCCGACGAGGACATCTTCGCCCACTGAGTGGGCCACAGGAACGGGCCATTTGAGGGCCATGAGCGCGACGGAAGCAGAAGCTACCACGATGGATCACGAGGCTGACGACTTGGTCATCGCGCGGCGTGTGCTGCGCCTGGAATCGGAGGCCCTGGCGGCCTTGGCAGCGGCCCTGGGCGAGAGCTTCGTAGCCGCCGTCGATTGCCTCGATGCGGTCGCCGGCCGCATCATCGTCAGCGGCATGGGCAAAAGCGGCCATGTGGCGCGCAAGATCGCCGCTACGCTGGCCTCGACCGGCAGCCCGGCGGTTTTCGTCCACCCCGGCGAGGCCAGCCACGGCGATCTCGGCATGATCACCGAATCCGATGCCGTCGTGGTGCTGTCGAATTCGGGCCGCACGCCCGAGCTCAACGACCTGGTGGCCTACAGCCGGCGTTTCGCCATCCCGCTGCTGGCCATCATCGGCCGTGCCGGCAGCCAATTGGCGGAGAGCGCCGATGTCGCCCTCGAGCTGCCACCTGTGCCTGAGGCCTGTCCGTTGGGCCTGGCACCGACCACTTCGACGACCGCCATGTTGGCGTTGGGGGATGCTCTGGCGGTGGCGCTGCTCGAGCGCAAGGATTTTTCCAGCGACCAGTTTCATGCCTTGCATCCCGGCGGTCAGCTGGGCAGCCAGTTGCTCAAGGTTCGCGATCTCATGCACGAGGGCGAGGCGATACCGCTGGCGACACCCGAAACCCGCATGGCAGATGCCATTCTCATCATGTCGCAAAAGAGCTTCGGTTGCGTCGGCATCGTCGCGGCCGACGGCAGTCTGGTGGGCATCGTTACCGACGGCGATCTCAGGCGCCACATGGCGGATGACTTGCTGGGCCGCAGCGCCGCCGAAATTATGACGCCGGCGCCCAAGACCATCGCTCCTCAGGCCCTGGCGGCCGAGGCGCTCGGCCGCATGAACCAGAGCTCCATCACCAGCCTCTTCGTGGTTGAGGCGGGGGCTGTGGTGGGCCTGCTGCACCTGCACGATCTGTTGCGTGCAGGCGTGGTCTGAGCGGCGTATGAGCGACGCCGCCATGACACTCCCGGCATCCGAAAACGCCAAGCTCGACCGGCTGGTGCGCCGGACCCGCACCATCAAGCGCCTGAGCCAGCGCTACAGCCGTTTCGTAGGCTTGATGAAGTTCGTGCTGCCGGCCACGGCGCTGGGCCTGACGGGGCTGGTGCTGGCCTGGCCCGGCGGTGGCAGCGATCCCGACGCCATCCGGTTGTCGTTTGCCAGCCTGGAAAGCGACGAGCAGGGCAATCCGGGCATGACAAATGCCCGCTTCGTCGGCTCGGACCGGCGCGACCGGCCCTTTTTGGTGACCGCGGACCGGGCGCTCCAGGACAATGACAACCCCGGCCGCGTCAACTTGCGAACCCTGCAGGCCGACATGACGCTGAGCAATGGCATGTGGCTGACCATGATCGCCGAAAGCGGCCTCTACGACCGCGATAAACAGACTCTCGATCTGGTCGGCCCCGTCAACATCTTCTCCGACGCCGGCTACGAGTTCCATGCCCAATCATCTACCGTCGACCTGGCCGCCGCCACCGCCTCCAGTGACCTGCCGGTCAAGGGCCAGGGTCCTTTCGGCGTGTTGAGCGCCGATGGCTTTCGCTTTCTCGATCAGGGGCGTCGGCTGATCTTCGAAGGTGGCGTCAAGTTGGTGGTTCACCCAGGGGGACGGCAATGAGGCGCGACGGAATTTGGCAGGCCAGACCGCTGTTCCCGGTGCTGGCGTTAGCTCTGACCTTGACACTGGTCGTCGTGACGGCCCCAACCCCAACCCAAGCCCAGGGAAACCGGGATCAGACCGAACAGCCCATCGAGATCACTGCCGATCAGCTGGAAGTTCAGCAGGACCGGCGCCTGGCCATCTTCCGCGGCAACGTCCTGGCCATCCAGGGCACCATGCGTCTGCGCGCTGCCACCCTGGTGGTGCACTACCGGCCGGCCAAAGAAGACGGCATGGCCGAGAGCGGCATCTCCAGCATCGAGGCTTCGGGCCGGGTGTTCTTTTCCACTGCCGAAGAGACCGCCGAAGGCGACAGCGGCGTCTACGATGTCGACAAGAGCACAGTGACACTCAAGCAAAATGTGGTGTTGACGCGCGGCAACAACGTTATCCGCGGCAATCGTTTGGTGTTGAACCTGGAAAGCGGAAGGAGCAAGGTAGAAGGTGCTCCAACTGCTTCCGGCAAAGGTGGACGTGTGCGCGGCCTGTTTGTACCGCGCAAGAAACCGAAACGCTGATCGGGGGCTGGCTGCGGGCGATCCGGTGATCCGGCAAACTGGTTATATTGTGTTAACCCTGTCAGCGTAGTGATAAGGCATGCCCGATAATCCTCACGATGCTCCTTCCCGCTCGTTGGCTCCGGTCAGTGTCACAGATGGTGACGCAGACGGTACCCTGGACGGCCCACGACTGGTGCGGCGCAATCATGGCCTGGTGGCGCACAAGATCGGCAAGCGCTTCAAGAAGCGGCCGGTGTTGCGCGATGTCAGCCTGCGCGTCGAACGGGGCGAGGCGGTAGGCCTTTTGGGGCCGAACGGGGCCGGCAAGACAACCTGTTTCTATATCATCACCGGGTTGATCGGCGCCGACTACGGCACCATCACGCTGGACGGCCACGACGTCACCGAGTTGCCCATGTACCGCCGCGCCCGCCTG
Source organism: Rhodospirillaceae bacterium (assembly GCA_002690215.1). Lineage (GTDB taxonomy): Bacteria > Pseudomonadota > Alphaproteobacteria > UBA2966 > UBA2966. The sequence continues at coordinate 10,341 of NZDS01000076.1, forward strand.
GGCATTGGCTATTTGCCGCAGGAGGCTTCGATCTTCCGCGGCATGACGGTGGAAAACAATATCCGGTCGGTGCTGGAAGTGGTTGAGGGCGAGCGCGACCGGCGAGAGCAGATCCTCGACGATTTACTGGCCGAGTTCTCGATCTCGCACCTGAGAAGGGCGCCGGCGCTGGCGCTTTCGGGGGGCGAGCGCCGCCGCGTTGAAATTGCCCGGGCGCTGGCCACCCAGCCCGGCTTCATGCTGCTGGACGAGCCCTTGGCCGGCATCGACCCCATAGCCGTGGCCGACATTCGCGACTTGGTCTCGCATCTCAAGCACCGCGGTATCGGAGTCTTGATCACCGACCACAATGTGCGCGAGACCCTGGATATCATCGACCGGGCCTACATTCTGCACGAGGGCCGCTTGCTGTCGGAGGGCGAGCCCAACGAGATCGTCGCTCACGAGGACGTTCGCCGCGTCTACCTGGGCCGGCAGTTCAGTATGTAATCCCGCTCTTCGCCGATGTCGCTCTCCCCCAAACTCGAGGTTCGCCAGTCCCAGAATCTGGTGATGACGCCGCAGTTGCAGCAGGCCATCAAGCTGCTGCAGTTGAGCAACCTCGAGCTCATGACCTATGTCGAGCAGGAAGTCGAGCAAAACCCCATGCTCGAGCAGGCCGATCCCAATCAGCCCGAACGCGGCGACGGACCGGACATAGACCATCAACCGCAAGCGAGCACTGACAGTGGTGATGGTGGTGATGGTGATGGTGATGGTGGCGACGGCGGTGACGGCAGCGAGGCCAGCGATAAAGTTGCCGAAGGCGCTATCGAGGTCGAACAGGCGGTCCCGGACACGGCCGACTTTTCCGGCGAATCCGGGTTGCCGAAGGAGGACGAGGCGCCGCTCGACGTCGATCTCAACGAGGCTATCGGTAGCGAGCCGACGGAGCCCTCCTACACCAGTGACGCCGCCACCATCGACGGCTTTGGCTCCAGTCAGGGTGGCCGCACCGACTTCAGCGATTCGGGCTACACCCTGGAACAGAACGCCAGCGAGGGCCTGTCGCTGACCGATCATCTGTTGGAGCAGCTCAACGTCGACGTTGTGGACACCGTTGATCGCATGATCGGCGTCCATCTCATCGATGCCGTCGACGACGCCGGCTACCTAACCGGCGATCTTGATCTGGTGGCTGAGATGATTGGCTGTTCGCGTGAACGCGTCGACCGTACCCTGGAGATCCTCAAGGGCTTCGATCCGTCGGGCGCTTTCGCCGGCAGCCTGGCCGAATGCCTGGCACTGCAGTTGGCCGACCTCGATCGTCTTGATCCGGCCATGGAGATCTTTGTCAACAATCTCGATCTACTGGCCAAGCACGACCTTGGCGCCCTGGCGCGGCTCTGCAATGTCGATGCCGAGGACATCGCCGACATGATCAGTGAGATCCGGGCGCTCGATCCCAAGCCCGGCCTGCGTTTCGGTTCCGAGATCATCCAGGCAGTGGTGCCCGACGTCTTCGTGCGGCCCAGCCCCAGCGGCGGCTGGCACATCGAGCTCAACGGCGACACCCTGCCCAAGGTGCTGGTCAACATGCAGTACCACGCCACGATCAGTGGCCGGGCTACGTCATCCAAGGACAAGGCCTATATCAGCGAGCGCCTCAATTCGGCCAACTGGCTGGTCAAGTCGCTGGACCAGCGCGCCAACACCATTCTCAAGGTGGCGACCGAGTTGGTGCGCCAGCAGGACGGCTTCCTGGCCCACGGTATCGAATATCTGAAGCCGCTCAACCTCAGGGACATTGCCGGGGCCATCGACATGCACGAGAGCACTGTCAGCCGGGTTACGGCCAATAAGTACCTGAGCACGCCACGCGGCATCTACCCGATGAAATACTTCTTTACCTCGGCCATTTCCTCGGCCGTCGGCGGCGCCGCCCACTCAGCCGAATCGGTGCGTCATCGCATCCGCGAACTGATCGACAACGAATCCCCCGAGGCCATTCTTTCGGATGACAAAATCGTCGAACTGCTGCGTGGCGCCAGCATCGACATCGCCCGTCGCACGGTGGCCAAATACCGCGAATCCATGCGCATCGCCTCGTCCGTCGAGCGCCGCCGGCAAAAACGCATGGCGACTTGAGTTTCGACACATAGCGCGGCCACCCGTTCGCCCTCCCAACCACCCATCAATGGTACCCTGTGGGTGGTTGGGAGGGCGAACGGGTGGCCGGGCGCCGCCGCCACAGCGGCGTCAAAAAGACCGCTCCCGACACGGTTGACATGGGGAGGGACCGGAACTATGGTCCCGCGTCCCCGACAGCCGCCCACCCCGCCACAGAGACGCAATTGCGCGTCCATTCCGATTGTGGGACTGAACATATATGCAAGTTCTGGTAAAAGGTAAGCAGCTCGACGTTGGCGAGGCCCTGCGCAGCCACGTCGAAGACCGCCTGACCAGCGGTGTCAGCAAGTATTTTTCCAATCCCATCGACGCCCATGTCGTGCTTTCGCGCGACGGCCACAGCTTTCGCACCGATTGCTCGGTGCACGTGGGTGCCGGGATCACGGTCCAGGGCCATGCCACGAGCGACGAGATCTATGCCTGCTTCGATGCCGCCGCCGAGCGCGTCGAAAAGCAGCTCAGGCGCTACAAACGCCGGCTGCGCAGCCACCACAAGAATCCGGCCGAGATGCGTTCGGCACCCTATTATGTGATCTCGCCCGACGATGAGACCATCGAGGACCCCAAGAACGGGCAGCCGATGATCATTGCCGAGACCACTACCGATATTCCCACCACCACGGTCAGCGAGGCGGTGATGCGGATGGACCTGGCCAACCAGCCGGTACTGATGTTCCACAACAGCGCCCACGGCGGCCTCAACGTGGTTTACCGCCGGCCTGACGGCAACGTCGGCTGGATCGATCCTCACAATCCGCCGGCGGCCTAGGGGAGCCACCATGGAACTCGCCGAACTGCTGTCATTGGGTGGCGTCGTCGCCAATCTCAAGGCGGGCAGCAAAAAACAACTGTTGCAGGAGTTGTCACAGCGCGCCGCTGAGGTCACCGGCCTCAGTGAACGGGCTATCTTCGACGTGTTGCTGGAGCGCGAGCGCCTGGGCACAACGGGTGTTGGCAACGGCATCGCCATTCCCCATGGCAAGCTGGCCGAGCTCGAGCGTTTGCACGGACTATTTGCCAAGCTGGAGCGGCCGGTCGACTTCGACGCCGTGGACGACGAACCGGTGGATTTGGTGTTCCTGCTGTTGGCCCCGGAATCGGCCGGTGCCGACCACCTCAAGGCCCTGGCCTGGGTGTCGCGGCTGTTACGCGACAAAACAGTGTGCGAAAAGCTGCGTGGCTCCGACGAGGACGACGCCCTATTTGCTCTGCTCACTGATTCCGCCGCCCCCCACGCCGCCTGAGGTTTTCCTCTCTTAACACCGTCCGGCCATCGGCTATCATTGCCGGTTATGAGGCCCAGCGGTTTCATTGTCTTTGTGGCGCTTGTGGTCCTGGCTTTGCGGCCGGCTGCAGCTGCCGAGCCCCCGGCCCCCGTGCTGGGGCTACCGCTTGATTGTCCTGCCGGGGCAAGCTGTCCGGTACGCCAGTATGTCGACCACGATACCGGCCCGGACGCCGCCGACTACACCTGCGGTGCACTCACCTACGATGGCCACAAGGGCAGCGACTTCGCTGTCCACGACCCAGCCCCGGTGCGCCGTGGCGTAGCCGTGCTGGCCGTGGCCGCCGGCCGGGTGTTGCGGTTGCGCGATGGCGAGCCCGACCGCGCCCTGGGACAACCCCTTGATCGCCAGCGCATTGCCGGCCGCGAGTGCGGCAACGGCGTCGTCATTGATCACGGTGGCGGCTGGCAGAGCCAGCTCTGCCACCTGCGCCAGGGCAGCATCACGGTGCGGCCGGGCCAAAGCGTGGTGGCCGGCCAGCGGCTCGGACTGATCGGCCTCTCCGGCGAAAGCAATTTCAGCCACGTCCACTTCGTCCTGCGCCACCGCAATGTCGTGGTCGATCCCTTCGTCGGGCACCCTGCCGGCAAGGGCTGCGGCGACGGTGGGACCCAAGATGCTCGATCGCTATGGCAGCCGGCCCTGGCGAATCGCCTGGGCTACGTCGCCAGCGGCCTGGTGGCGACCGGCTTCAGCGACCAGGTGCCCGAGATGGCTGAGGTGGTGGCCGGCGGCCAACGCCACTCTCGGCTAGTCCGCCAGGCAGCCAATCTGGTCTTTTGGGTGCTGATCTACGGCCGCCAGCCCGGCGACCACGAGTTCCTGCGCNTGTTGGGNCCNGACGGCNNCGTCATNGCNNANNGCCNNGGCGGCCCCATNGCNCGGCACAAGGCGCGCTGGTTCAANTTCNTCGGCAANCGCGGCCGNCGGCCCTGGNCGGNGGGAACNTACGTCGGNGANTACCGGCTGGTGCGNCTNANNNGCGAGCGNCTGCAGGAAGTGCTGNGGGTNGATNGGAAATTGGAAGTGCGCTGAGCGGGNTGGCTGGTCAGTCCACGTCGATAGCCGTGGTTTTTGTCCGGCTGCCGCCCTGGCGAATCTCGATAGAGCGGCTCTGTGCCTTCGGCTCGGGGCGTACCAGCGTGATGTGCAAAAGCCCGTCCTCCAGGTCGGCGCCTTCGATCTCGATGCCTTCGGCCAGCAGAAAGGTTCGCTGGAACTGGCGCGCCGCGATGCCGCGGTGGAGATATACGCGGTCGTTCTCATCGCGCTGGCGACCGCGCACGATGAGCTGGTTTTCCTCCACCGTCAGCGCCAGGTCGTCGGCCGTGAAACCGGCCACGGCCAGGCTGATGCGCATGCCGTTGGGGCCGGTCTGCTCGATGTTGTAGGGCGGATAACCCTCGCCATCGACCTTGCTCAGACGGTCGAGGGTGCGCTCGAGATGTTCGAATCCGAGCAATAACGGACTGTTGAAAAGCGATACTCTGGCCATACGAGCGATCTCCTCCGCTTGAGCGAGTCCGCAGCCGGGGCCCACAGGGACCCATCCTTGGCGCCCCACAGCGTCGACGGCCCTGACGGCACCGCCGCAAATCATGCCGACTATACTTAATGACGGTGCGGCGGCCTTCAAGGCCTTGATCTTGCCCGGGTCGGCATGGAACAAAGGTTCCCGGGGGACAGGGAGACAACAAAGCGAGAGGAAGTATCGTGGCTGCAACGGAGAACGACCTGTCCATCGGCATCGTCGGTGCCGGCGCCATGGGCCGCGGCATCGCCCAGGTGGCGGCCGGCGGCGGCATGGCGGTGCGACTTTATGACGCCGTCGAGGGCGCCGCCGAGGCGGGCCGAGAGTTCGTCGCCGGCATGCTCGCCCGTCAGGTCGAAAAGGGCCGGCTGGAGGTAGCCGATGCCGCTGCCGCCAACGCCCGCATCGAGGTGGTCAGCGGGCTCGACGACTTGGCCGGCTGCCAGGCCGTGGTCGAAGCCGTGGTCGAGGATCTGGCCGTCAAGCACCAGGTCTTCCAGGCCCTGGAGGCGGTGCTCGACGATAACGCCGTCATTGCCTCGAACACCTCGTCCATCCGCATCGCCTCGATCGCTGCAGCCTGCGCCCAACCCCGGCGCATCGCCGGTATGCACTTCTTCAATCCGGTGCCGTTGATGCGCCTGGTCGAGGTCATCCGGGCCCCCCAGACCGGGGACGACGTGGCCGACCTGCTTTGTGACATTGGCCGACGCATGGGCCGCACGCCGGTGGTGGTCAAGGACGGGCCCGGATTTCTCGTCAACTTGGGCGGCCGTGCTTTCTACACCGAGGCGCTACGCATTCTGCATGAGGGCGTGGCCACGCCGGCCCAGGTCGACGCCGTGATGCGCGATTGCTGCAACTACCGCATGGGCCCCTTCGAGCTGATGGATCTGACTGGCATCGACGTCAACTTTCCGGTCAGCCAGATCGTCTTCGAGGGTTTCTTCAACGACCGCCGCCTGGCCACTTCGCCACCTCATCAGGCGCTTTTCGAGGCCGGCCGCTATGGTCGCAAGAGCGGCGCCGGGTACTACGACTATGGCGCCGACGGCAAGGCCCTCGCGGGCATCAGCCCCGATGCCACAAGCACGGCCGCGCCGGCCCCGGCTGTGGCGTTGCTGGGCGATGATCCAGAGGGCGCATTGGCCGAGTTGCTGGCCGCCTCGGGGACCGAAATCCGCCCGGACGACGGCCAAATTCCGCTGCTCTGTGCCCCGCTGGGCGAAGATGCTTCGGCATTCGCCGCCCGTACCGGCGCCGATCACCGCCGTCTGCTGGCCGTCGACACCAGCGTGCCGGCGGACAAGCGCCTTACCCTCATGGCGCCGCCGGGCGCCGACCCGGAGCTGGCGGCGGCGGTGGTTGCGCGGCTGGCAACAAGCGACGCCAAAGTCACATTTATCAAGGATTCTCCCGGTTTCATCGCCCAACGCATCCGCGCCATGGTGGCCAACCTGGGTTGCGAGATGGCCCAGATCGGTATTGCCTCGCCGGCCGACATCGACACCGCCATGACCCTTGGTCTCAACTATCCGCAGGGCCCGCTGGCGCTGGCCGATGCCATGGGACCGAACACCGTGTTGCGCATTTTGAGCAGGCTGCAAGAGCTCAGTGGCGACGACCGCTACCGCCCCAGCACATGGCTTAGACGCCGGGCGAGCTATTGTCAAAAGTTGGTGATGCGGATTTCAGGCGGCGCGTTCGAT
>NZDS01000077.1 GCA_002690215.1 Rhodospirillaceae bacterium
CGGGGCATTGTCGAGATCCTGAAGCGTGAGCACGAAATGGCGGAAGATCCCAAGGGCTGGATATTCCCGAGCACGCGTGCACCCAGCGGCCACATGACCCATATCAACGGCCCCTTTGCCCGCTGCGTAAAACGCGCCGGCCTCAACCTATCGCTTGTCACCCCCCATGCAATTCGCCACACCGCCATTACCCGACTGGCGAACACCGGCGCCGGTGTTCGCACCATTCAGGAGTTCAGCGGGCACCAAAGTATTGCCATGGTTATGCGCTACGTCCACGCCCAGGATGAGATCGTGAACCGGGCGCTCGACGACATGGAGGGGGGAACGATAGAGGAACATCCGGCCAGCCGAAAAAGTCGGCGTTCCTGACACGTTTACACCAAAATTACACATTTCGACGCCCCGACCCGTCCCTGCGGCATCGCCAAAAAGGGCTCAAACAAGCAGAAAATAAGGTGGTGCCCGCTGCCGGACTCGAACCGGCACTCCTGTTAGGGAACGGGATTTTAAGTCCCGAGCGTCTACCAGTTCCGCCAAGCGGGCCCCGCCGGATGATAGCAAGCACTCGGATTGCCACAACAGTGAAGAATTCGAGGCCTCGATCAAATGTTGGTGCCGCCTGGCGCGCGACTACGATCAGCCATCTTCGCCGCTGCCCTCGGCGTCGACGGTGGTTGATTTTTCGTGAAACTTACCCCGGCCGATACGAAAAAGCCCGAAGCGGTTGTAGCTGATTGTGTAGAGCGGCTGGCCAGCCTTGTAGCTGGTCTTCTGGCGTTCCTTGACGGCAATGCCCAACGTCACGATACGGCCGAGCACGTCGCGGCCGAGCAGCGCCTCGGCGCTCTCGGTACGGGCCAGGGCGTTGACCACGATCGCCACGGCCTCGTTGCCCTCGGCTAACTGCCAGCCGCGGTTGTCGAAGCGATAGCCGTCCTCGAGCGGATCCAGCACGACGATATCGGGATCGTCGCCAGGACCCTGGAAATAGATCTTGAAGCGCCCGAAGGCGCTCTCTTCGAGACCAAAGAGCTCGGCGGTCAGCTTTTGGCTGTGATGAAAGATTCCCTGACGCGCGGCAACCTGTCCCAAGGTCTCGACCAGATCACCCGATATCGCACAACCGCCCAACCCGGCCATAGCGCCGAGCCCCATCGCCAATGCCACGAATGCCGTGCGACCGTCCATGAAATCCGCCACCCCGACAAAGCTACTTCATCCCCCACGGGCAATCCAGGGCCGGCGGAATCGAATATCCGGGCCACAAGTCCCGTCACAAGGTCGCGCGCAGGATCCATTTCGGGCCACGGGCAGATCGCGGCCATTTGATTTGCAAAAGAGCTTGTTTGATGCAATCATACAGAGTGCATAAACCTGAATATGTTCAAACATGGGCCAGTATCTCGACGTAATTTTTGTATTATTGACAGTTTTCATCTAATTTCCACTCGATATAGGAGCATAATAATTGGGTAAACACCTATCTAATGGGGAATTTGCCTACCAACATCCGTCTGCCACCGACGACCGAGCCGAACGGGAGTAACACATGTCCGCTGAGACCCACGAATTCAACTTAGTGCCGAGCGCTCTGGCAATCGCCGGGGGCGCCGACATCCTCGGCACCGCCACCTGGCCGCTTGGCACTATGACGGCTGGGCAAGCGGCGCTGGCCGCCGCTGATCGCCGCGGCGGAAGGAGATCTCACGGCCCGGGCGGCGGCAACCCAGCGACGGAGGTACGCCTCGGTGTTACCATCATCGGCAGCGGCAGTGTGGCCAGCGAAAGCTATCTGGCGTTGCAGGATGCCGGGCTCGAGGTTCAACTGCCGGGTCGGGCGGGCGAAATAGCGGCGGCGCTGGCGCTGATCTGCAGCGACGATGGTGATCCGGCAGTCTTGAAGAAGGCCAATGCTGCCGCGCTCGAGGCCGAGCAACCCTTCAGCTTTGCCGTGGTCGAGGCCCATGCAGTCCGCGTTGGCCCCCTGGTCGTACCGGGCCTTTCGGCTTGTCACGAATGCCTGGTCAGCACCGGCATGACGCGCCAGCGCAAGGCCAACCGGCAAAGCCCGTACCGCGCCGTGGCCGCCCGCATTGCCGGATCCTTTGCCGCCGTGCAGCTCCATAACTTCGCCAATCGGGGCGGCAAACAGCTGGTGGCCGGCGAGGTCATCACCTACGACCTGCGCAGCAACGCACTTTCCACGGCCGTAGTGGCCCGCCATCCCGAATGCCCAGCTTGCGGTGGTGCAGCGGCATAAATCAATTGCGCAACAAAACCGGGGGGAGGACGGGCCGCGCGGGCGGTTAGCTTCGCCGGCCTGTTTCCTCTCCGAACGGCGCCGGCTGCAATCGGATCGCCAATTGCTGCAGCTCAGGCCACAGGTAACAGGTCTCCAGCAGCCTGACGCCGCCCAGCGTGATGGTTCGGCGATCCGCCACGACACCGCCCAGGCGTTCGTAAAAGGCGCAGGCGGGATTATCCGAGAGCGCCCATACGGCCAGTGAGCGATAGCCCGATGCAGCCATGCGCTGAGCCGCCAGCAGCAGCAAACGGCTGCCGATTCCCCGGCCCTGGCGGTCGGCCAACAGGTAGAGCGTGTAGATCTCGCCGCAACCGGGTTCCTGGCGCTGCCGGGCCGCCCCGAAGGAGGCGAACCCGAACACTTCGCCCGCGCCATCCTCGGCCACCACGGCGCCCCTTCCCGGCTGGCAATGGCACAGCGTGGTCCACCAGTCGAGGGTCTGCTTGAGGACCCGCATGCCGTCCAGCACGGGCGCCGGTATCAGCCCGCGATAGGTGGTACCCCAGCTTTCGACGTAGACGTTGGCGATGGCACTGGCATCGGCGGGTGAGGCTGTCCTGAGAACGACGGTGGTTTGATCGCTCATGTCACCTTCTCGGCCACCTACGTGGTATCGCCTTCCTCGCCAAAGATGGGTTGCTCTCCCAAATCGCGGATGATACCGGCCAGTTCCCCGGCGGCGGCGTCCAGCGCCGTCTCGTCGGTGGTGCGCAGCACCAAACTGCAGCCGAACTTGCCGGCCCGGTAAAAGGGATAGCTGCCGATGTCGATTCCCGGATAGCGCTCCTGCAGCGCTCCGAGGTCGGCGGCAATGGTGCCTTCGGGCAGGGTCGCCGCAACCGTCCGCGAGAGCACCGGCGCCCCTCCCGTCAAGGTATGCGCGATGCTTTCGAACATGGCCTGCATGACCGAGGGAATACCGGCAAAGACGTAGACGTTCTCCAGGCGATAGCCCGGCGCCTTGCTGACGGGGTTTTCGATAAGCTCGGCACCGAGCGGCGTATAGGCCATCTTGAGCCTCGCCTCGTTAAGTTTGGCCCCGGTCATCTGGTAGTGGGTGGTCAGTATCCGGTGGGCCTCGTCGTTGAGCGCCCAACCCACGCCAAAAGCCTTGGCGATGGAGGCACCGGTGATGTCGTCGTGGGTCGGCCCGATACCACCGGTGGTGAAAACATAGTCGTAGCGCGCCCGGCATTCGTTGACGGTGTCGACGATGGTGTCCTCGACGTCGGGGATCACCCTGGCGTCCGCCAGGCGCACGCCGACCTCGTTGAGGCGCCGGGCCAGAAAGGGCAAATTGGCGTCCTCCGTGCGGCCCGAGAGAATCTCGTTGCCGATGATGATCAAACAGGCGGTTACGATGCCATCCTCAGCCGCCATGGGCCCTCACCAGGTTTCTTGCACCAATTCGCTCTCCCCTTTATAGCATCCTCGCGGGCACCAACGCAGCAAGCCCGGCCCCTGGCTCTAGACCCCCGGCCCCTGGAACGAATCATGCGCTTTGCCGATCCCCTCATCGCCGGCAAACTGGTCCGTCGCTACAAGCGCTTTCTGGCCGACGTCGAGCTGACCGACGGCACTCTGGTTACCGCGCATTGCGCCAATTCGGGATCGATGCTGGGCCTAACCGCGCCGGGCGCCGAGGTCTGGCTGTCGCCGGCCCGTAATCCGGCACGCAAGCTCAAATACACCTGGGAACTGATACGCTCCGGCCGCAGCCTGGTCGGCATCAACACCAGCCACCCCAACGCCCTGGTCGCCGAGGCTATCAAGCGCGGCAAGATCCCCGAGCTCGCGGGCTACGCGAGCTTGCGCCGCGAGGTGAAATACGGCCGCAACTCGCGCATCGACATCCTGCTCGAAAATGACGCAAAACCGCGTTGCTACGTCGAGATCAAGAACGTGCATCTCTGCCGCCAACCCAAGCTGGCGGAATTTCCCGATTCCGTGACAGTGCGAGGAACCAAGCACCTCCATGAGCTTGCCGACATGGTCAAGGCTGGCCAGCGCGCCGTCATGCTCTATCTGGTACAGCGCGGCGATTGCCAGCGCTTGGCCATCGCCGCCGACATCGATCCCGACTATGACGCGGCCCTGGGCCAGGCCATGGCGGTTGGCGTTGAGGCGCTTACTTATTGCTGTAAACTCTCCCGTCAGCGAATCGTTGTCGACAAGGCGATAGACGGCCCCATCGCCAGTTTCTAGCTTCAGTGTTGCAGTGGACCAGCATGAGCATCATCGATCAGACAGACGCACCGCCGCGGCGCACCGGCACCATCAGAGTACATGACGCCGAGGCCCTGCCCGGCATGCGCACGGCCGGCGCCCTGGCTGCCGAGGCCCTGGATTTCGTCGTCCAGCTCGTGGAGCCGGGTGTCACCACCGGCGCCCTCGACCAACGGTGCTATGACTTCATCATAGCGGCCGGGGCCGTGCCGGCGCCGCTCAACTACCGCGGTTTTCCTGCCACGATCTGCACCTCGGTCAATCACGTCGTTTGCCACGGCATTCCCGGCGACAAGGTGCTCAAGAAGGGCGATATCCTGAACATCGACGTCACCGTCATCGTCGGCGGTTGGCACGGCGATTCCAGCCGCATGTGCTTTGTCGGCGAGGTCGGCGTCAAGGCGAGACGGCTTTGCGACGTTACCCATGAAGCCATGATGCGCGGCATCGAGGTCATCCGGCCCGGCGCCACCTTCGGCGATATCGGACATGCCGTGCAGTCGTTCGCCGAGGCCCAGCGGTGCTCGGTGGTGCGGGACTTTTGCGGCCACGGCATCGGGCGATTGTTTCACGACGCCCCCAACGTGCTGCACTACGGCGACCCGGGAACGGGCCCGGAATTTCAGGCCGGCATGTTTTTCACCGTCGAGCCCATGATCAACCTGGGCAAGTGGCAGGTGAAGCTCTTGAACGACGGCTGGACCGCGGTGACCAAGGACCGCTCGCTGTCGGCCCAGTTCGAGCACACCGTTGCCGTCACCCCCGAGGGCCATGAAATCCTAACGCTGTCGCCCGCCGGATTGCACTGCCCGCCTTATGTCTGAGCACAAGCCCCACTATCACGGGCATCGGGATCGCCTCAGGAAACGGCTGCAGAACGACGCCAGCGGACTTGCGGATTACGAACTTCTCGAGCTGCTGCTGTTTTTGGCCAAACCCCGGGGCGACGTCAAACCACTGGCCAAGGAGCTGCTGAAGCATTTCGGCGGCGACTTCGCGGAGGTCATCAGCGCCGATCCCGGGCGCCTCAAGGAAGTCAGCGGCATCGGCGATAGCTCGATCGCCGCCCTCAAAACGGTGCACGCCGCGGCCCTGCGCCTGGGCCAGGCCCGGGTCCTCAACCGCCCCGCACTTTCCTCATGGACAGCACTTCTGGAGTACTGCCGGGCCAGCATGGCCTATAGCAAGACCGAACGCTTCCGCGTGCTCTTCCTCGACCGCAAGAACATCCTCATCGCCGACGAGGTACAGCAACGCGGCACCGTCGACCACACACCGGTCTACCCCCGCGAGGTCGTCAAACGCGCCCTCGAGCTCGAGGCCTCGGCCATCATCATGGTGCACAACCACCCCAGCGGCGACCCGACGCCGTCCAAGGCCGATATCGAAATGACGCGCGAGGTCGCGGCGGCGGGGGAAAAGCTGGGGATTTCGCTGCACGACCACGTTGTTATTGGCAAGGTAGGGGAAGCGAGCTTCAAGTCGCTGGGACTGCTTTAGTCAGGCGGTCGGATCGGGCCAGCCTCTTGTCGCTTCGTTGTCAACGCCAGCAGCTCAGGCCACATCGGCACCGACTTGCGGCTGATCTGGTCGGTGTTGACCCAGGCGATTTCGCCTGGGCTCAAAAGTGTGTCCTGGCCGATCCACTCACTGCGCGGGCAGTCTCAATCCATGCTAGTATGGCTGCCGCAGCAGTTAACCTGGGGGGGGGGAGGATCGGTTATGCATGCGGCCGAAAGCAATTTTCGTAGGCGGTTTGGCTTAGCTGCGGCGATCGGGACCTGATCGGCGCCGTGGAACCACGAGTTCCACACCGACCTCACCGAGGGCACAGTGAAATTGCTCTGCGGCAACGCCGGCGTTGGCCAAAATGTCGACGGCGGGGTGGGCAGCGTGCTCGATACGAGCCCTGTCAGAATCGCCGTGTCACAGCGTGTTCCGACCATAGTGAATTGCAAAACTTTGTCCGGAGAGGCCCGCCCCTTCGCGGGTGATCTCGCCTCGCGGTCTTGGCTGATCGAGCCGCCGCGCATTACCGGGCACGGGATGGAGGCACCATGACTAGCCAAAACACCGAGGTCCTTTGGTTGGTGATCTGTACGGCCCTCGTATTCATGATGCAGGGCGGCTTCACCTGCCTGGAAACGGGTCTGACGCGAAGCAAGAACAACATTAACGTCGCGATGAAGAACCTGATGGGCTTCGTGATCGCGATTCTGGTGTTTTGGGCGCTTGGCTATGCGATCCTGTTCGGCCAGTCCGCATCCGGCCTGGTCGGGACCAGCGACTTCCTGTTCGATACCAACGAGGCGCCAAAGGCGACGGCCTATTTCCTCTTTCAGGCCGGGTTCTGCGCCATGGCCGCGACCATCATTTCCGGCGCCGCGGCCGAACGCATGCGCTTCGTCGGCTACGCTGCCGTCACGCTGGTGGTCACGCTGGTCATCTATCCTCTGTTCGGTCACTGGGCATGGGCCAAGGCTCCGGCAGGAGGCCCGTCGGGCTGGTTGGCCGCACTGGGCTTCGTCGACTTCGCCGGCTCGACGGTTGTGCATTCGGTGGGCGGCTGGGTGGCGCTGGCCGCGATCATCGTCATCGGACCGCGCCGGGGCCGCTTCGACGCGGACGGCCGGCCGCAGCCCATACCGGGGAGCAACCAGGCGGTCGCGGTTTTCGGTGTCCTGGTGCTGCTCTTCGGCTGGTTCGGCTTCAACGGCGGCAGCACGCTGGGCGACATGGAGATAGTTCCGCGGGTTGTCGGGAACACGGTTCTCTCGGCGGCATCCGGGGTGATGAGCGTGCTCGTGCTGAGTGCGGTCCTGAGGGAGAAAGTCGATAGCTTACTAACCATGAACGGGGTGATTGCGGGTCTCGTCGCTGTCACCGCCAACGCCCACGCGGTTTCTGCGGCTGCTGCAGTGGCGATCGGTTTCATCGGCGGCTTACTGATGGTGGCATGCCGCAGAGGACTGCTGGCGCTAAGGATCGACGATGTGGTCAGTGCCGTTCCCGTCCATTTGGCCGGAGGCATTTGGGGAACGCTCGCGGTGGCGATTTTCGCGGACTTGACTCTGCTGGGCACCGGACTGGGCCGGGTGGAGCAGTTGGCCGTCCAAGCGCTCGGGATTGTCGTCTGTGGCGTTTGGTCTTTCGGCATTGGTTTCGTGGCGATCAAGCTGCTGAACCGCTTCATTCAGCTTCGCGTCCCTCCGGACGACGAGCAGATGGGCCTCAACGTGGCCGAGCACGGGGCGATCACCGAAATATTCGAACTCCAGGTCGACATGGCGGCACAGGCCGATTCGGGCGACATAACCCAGCGCCTGCGGGTCGAGCCGTTCACCGAAATCGGCCAGATCGCCGCGCTATACAACCGCGTCATGGACACTCTGGAGCACGCGGTCGCGAAGTCCGATTCAATCGTCCGTTCGGCGAGTGACGGGATTATCACCTTTACCCGGAACACGCTCATGATCGATTCGGCTAACCCTGCCGCGGAGGCCATGTTCGGACTCAGCGCGGCGGATTTGGTCGGCCGACCAATGACCGAGCTGCTGACTTTCGATGGTCGCGGGGGCCAAGCTCGGCGCACGGAACAGGCAGAACTCTTGAGGCAGTTGTCCGGCGGTGGCCACACCGAGGTGGTGGCAAAGCGCAGCGATGGATTGCACTTGGACGTGGAGGTTTCCGTCGCCAGCGCCGAGGCCACTGGCGACGCGTTTTCGACAGCCATATTCCACGACATCACCGAACGCAAGCGGGCGGAAGAGGCGGTTCAAGAAAGCGAATTCCGCCTCTTGCAAGCGCAGCGTCTGGCACTGATGGGCGATTGGGAAGCAGACCTCAAGACCGGTGAGCAGGTCTGGTCAGAACCGCTCTACGAGATCCTCGGCGTTCCCAAGTCAACGCCGGCAAGCTATGAAGCCTTCATCAAAGCCGTTCATCCCGAAGATCGGGCAAGAGTCGCCGCCACGCAAGAGGAGGCCTTCGAGAAAGGCGAAGCATTCACCCAGGAATACAGGGTGTTGGATCAGGGTGGCACGGTCCGCATCATTCTGACCCGCAACGAATTGGTACGCTATGCCGATGGCGTACCCGTGCGCGCGATAGGCACAGCTCAGGACATAACCGAGCGCAAGCGCGCCGAAGAAGCGCTCAAGGAAAGCGAGCAGCGTTTCGCCTCCATGCTGATGGACAGCCCCATCGGCGTGAGCGTCGCGCGAATCCGGGACGGCAAATTTCTTTATGCCAACACGCGCATACTCGAGATGTTCAAGGTCGACGAAAAGGAGTTTCAGCGACTCCCGCCGAGTTCCTATTACGCGCATGCCGAGGACCTGGAAGAGGTCAAACGATTGATGCAGCAGCAAGGCTTCGTCAACAACCACGAAGTCGAGCTCACGAAAACTGACGGCAGCCACTTTTGGGTTTCCGCCTCAATCTTGCCGATCGACTATTTAGGTGAACCCTCCCGGCTGGCCTGGTTCTTCGACATCACTGACCGCAAGCGGGCGGAAGCGGAACTGGCCGAAAAGGAGGCTCAACTCCGGTCCGCCTTGGAGAACATATCGGGCGGCATCTACATGGTAGACAAGGACCTGAACTTTCAGGTCTTCAACGACAATTTCCGGACCCTGTATGAGATTCCCGACGGCGTGATCCGCAAGGGTGCCCCGATCAGGAACGTCGTCGCCATCCGCGCCGGACGCGGCGATTACGGGCCCGGCGATCCCGAAGAACTCGCCGCCGCCCGTCTCTCCGGGCTCTTCGACCCGGAAACCCAATTTATCGAGGACAGGGTGCCGAGCGGCCGCGTCATCGAGAACAAGCGGACGCTGACCGACGACGGCGGCATCGTCTCGGTCTTTGTCGACGTTACCGATCGCGTCAACGCGGCCGAGGAGCTGGAGCGCGGCGAAGTTGCCGACTTCGGCGGCCTTCGCATCCTGGTGGTGGCTCGGGACAAGGAAGTGGGCGGCTTCCTCGGGCGCTATCTCAAGCATTGGAAGGCCGAGGTGCGCAATACCGCCAGCCTGGAGCGGGTGCGCAAGATGGCGCTGGAGGCCGCCGGCAAGGATCGGCCCTTCAACATTATCGTTTTGGGGGCCATGTGGTCGGAGGCGGAGCACGCAAGCGTCTGCGAGGGCATCCGCGGCACGCCAGAGCTTTTCGGAACGCGCTTCGTGCGGCTGAGCTTCGACCGCGTTCTCGACCACCGGCTGGCTGCAAGGGACAGTGCCTTGATCAGCGCCAGCCCAATGCGCCGTTCCACTTTCCTTACCGCCGTGGCCGTTGCGGCCGGACGCCAGAGCCCAGAGGTGCGTGAGCGGGAAGAGGCCGTCGATCTGCCCCACGTCGATCCTCCCACCCCCGCCGAAGCCGAGGCAGCCGGCCGCTTGATCCTGGTGGCCGAGGACAATGCCATCAACCAGGCGGTGATCCTGCGCCAGGTCAACCGTCTGGGCTATGCCGCTGAGGTGGCGGACGACGGCCGCCAGGCCCTGGAGGTCTGGAAGTCGCGGTCCTTCGCCCTGGTGCTGACGGATTGCCACATGCCTGAGATGGACGGCTTCCAGTTGACCGCCGCCATCCGTGAGGCCGAAGGCGCCGGGTCGGAGCGCGTACCGATCATCGCCATCACCGCCAATGCCCTGCTGGGCGAGGCCGACCGTTGTCTGGCCGCCGGCATGGACGATTACCTGTCGAAGCCGGTCGAGCTTCTGCACCTGCGCAAGGTATTGGCGCAATGGTTGCCGCCGGCTGCCGGCGAGGTGGCGCCCCCGACCGAATCGATAGGGCTGCCAGAAAGCCGGGCAGAGCCGCCGCCGCAAAGTGACGGCCCTGTCGACATGGCCGGGTTCGGCCGTCTATTGGGCAGCGATGACAGCGTCTACCTCAGCGAAATGCTGGTTTTCTTCTGGGAATCGGTGGCCGACACGCCGCCGCAACTCGAGGCGTTGACCCGCGCCCGGGACGCTGCCGGTCTCAAAGAGGCGGCCCATGCCGCCAAGGGAGCCGCCAGGTCCGCCACCGCCGAAGCGCTGGCGACCGCACTGCAGGACCTGGAGACAGCGGCCGTCGCCGCCGACTGGTCGGCCGTCGAGGCCATGGCACCACGAATCGAGCGCGAATTCTCCGCCGTGGAGGAATACATTCGCGAGATTGCGGCAAGGCAGAACTGACGGCGGAGACCAAGGCGACGATCTGGCCCACCTCTCTAAGAATGGCTCGAAGACGTCCGGGTTAAGTGGCCCGTGCTACCGAAGTGAGTGGCTGCTTGACGCGGCGGCGGTTCCTCGCGTTGGCATGCGACCGGAAGCCATGCTTCCGGTCTGCCTAACGGCGAGTGTCTTTTCGAGGTCAGCTCTCGGGAATTTGGGTATGAGGAACAACCAAACCAAACACCCCCTCCCTACCCTCCCCCATCAAGGGGAGGGGAGAAAAATATAAAGCCGCCCCCCCCCCTCAAACCGCCACCGCGCTCCCTTCCCGCTTCTCGATCAAGGCCAGCAGCTCGGGCCGCATCGGCACCGACTTGTGGCTGGTCTGGTCGGTGTTAACCCAGACGATCTCGCCTGTGCTTATGAGCGTGTCCTGGCCTTTCTCGTAGATCTCCAGAGCGAACGTGAGGCTGGAGCGGCCGACCCGTGAGGTGCGCACCATGACCTCGATCTCCTGGTCGTAAACCATGGTTTCCTTGTAGCTGACACTGGCCTGGACGACGTGGAAGTCGGCGCCTGTGCGTTCGACCTCGGCCATGTAGTCGAAGGGGAGTTCGCGGAAATATTCCGAGATGGCAGTGTCGTAGTAGATGAGGTAGTTGCCGTAGAAAACCACGCCCTGGGCGTCGGTTTCGGCATAACGAACCCGGAAGGGGAAGGAAAAATTGAAGTCCTGTCGCGCCATCGGCTTCTAGCGGCCTAAAAAGCCCTTGCCCTCGGCGGCCAGTTTGGCCAGCAAGGGTGCGGGTTCCCAGAATTGCGGGCCTTGTTCGTCGGCGAATTTGACGATGGCGTCGTAGACCGCTTTGGTGCCCACCTGGTCGGCGTAGAACATGGGGCCGCCGCGATAGGACGGGAAGCCGTAGCCGTTGATCCAGATGGTGTCGATGTCGCTGGCCCTGAGCGCCATGCCTTCCTCGAGGATGCGGGCGCCCTCGTTGATCAGGGGATAGATGCAGCGGGCCAGGATTTCTTCGTCCGAAATCTCACGCCGTTCCATGCCCAGCTCGGCCGAGGTCTCGACGATGATCTTCTCGACCTCAGGGTCTTCGATGGGCGCGCGGTTGCCCTCTTCGTAGCGGTACCAGCCCGATCCCGTCTTCTGGCCGAAGCGGCCCAGCTCGCAGAGCTTGTCGCCGAGCGGCGAATAGCGCTGGTTACTGGGGCGGCTGGCGGCCTTGGCCTTGCGGATGCGCCAGCCGATGTCGAGACCGGCCAGGTCGCCCATGGCAAAGGGGCCCATGGGCAGGCCGAAATCGTAAATCACCCGGTCGATCTGGGCCGGCAGCGCGCCTTCCTCGAGCAGGAAGTTGGCTTCGCGCAAGTAGCCGTGCAGCATGCGGTTGCCGACGAAACCGTCGCACACCCCCACCAGCACCGATACCTTGCCGATCTTCTTGCCCAGGCCCATGACGGTGGCGATGACGTCCTTGTCGGTCTTGTCACCGCGCACCACTTCCAAAAGCCGCATGACGTTGGCCGGGCTGAAAAAGTGCATGCCGATGACGCTGCCCGGCCGCTTGGTCACGGCTGCCATTTCGTCGATATCCAGGGTCGAGGTGTTCGAAGCCAGTATCGCCGACGGTTTGCAGACGGCGTCGAGCTTGGCGAAGATCTCCTTCTTGATCGGCATTTCCTCGAAGGCGGCCTCGATGACGACGTCGGCGTCGGCGATGTCGTCATAACTGAGGACACCCTGAATGAGCGCCAGGCGCTCGTTCATCTTGGCCTCGCTCAAGCGTCCGCGCTTGACGGTCGAGGCATAGTTTCGCGAAATCACGCCGATGCCGCGGTCCAGCGCGTCTTGCGTTACTTCGAGGAGCGTTACGGGAATGCCGGCGTTGGCGAAATTCATGGCGATGCCACCGCCCATTGTGCCGGCGCCGATGATGGCGGCGCTTTTGATCTCACGCACCGGCGTGCCCTTGGGGACGTCGGGGATTTTGTTGGCCTCGCGTTCTACGAAGAAAGCGTAGCGAAGCGCCGCCGATTCAGGGGACGCCATGAGGCCGGTGAAGATCTCGCGGTCTTTCTTCATGCCCTCGTCGAAGGGCAATTCGACGGCGTTCCGCACGCTTTCCAGGCAGGCGTAGGGCGCCGGTTGGCCGCGCGCTTGACGGCTGAATTTCTTGCGCAAGCCCTCGAACAGCGCCTCGTCGCCGCGCGCGGACGCTACCTTTTCGTCCATGTCGCGGATGCGCCGGAGTGGCGCCTTCTCAGCCACCAGGCGGGCGGCGTAAGCAGCCGCCGCGGCGGTGAGGTCGCCTTCGACGATTTCGTCGACGATGCCCAACTCGGCGGCCTTTGGCGCCGGCACCGGATTGCCGCCGATAATCATGTCTGCCGCCGCTTCCGGTCCCACCAGCCGGGGCAGGCGTTGGGTGCCACCGGCGCCCGGTAGCAGCCCGAGCTTGACCTCAGGCAGACCGACCGCGCCTTGGGCCACGGCACAGCGGTAGTGACAGGCCAGCGCGACTTCCAGCCCGCCGCCCAGCGCGGTGCCGTGAAGAGCCGCGACCACCGGCTTGGAACTGTCTTCGATGCTGGTCAGCACACTGTTCAGGTCGGGCGCTGCCAGTGGCTTGCCGAATTCGCTGATGTCGGCACCGGCAATGAAGGTGCGGCCACCACCGACGATGACCAAGGCCTCGACGGCGGCGTCGGCGACGCCCTGGTTGACGCCGTCCTGGATACCCTGGCGCACGGCCTGGGCCAGGGCGTTGACCGGCGGGTTGTTGATGGTGATGACGCCGACGTTGCCGACGACGGAGAAATCAACGAGATCGTTCATTTGCAGTCCTTAGATTCCAAAATTGTTCTTTCCGCCTGGGTCGGCGGCGGCGGCGTTCAGGAAACTTCCAGCCATTCCTTGCGCACGTTGTCGTTGGCGCGAAACTCGTCGGGCGTGCCTTCGAAGACGATGCGGCCGTGCCCCATGACGTAGAGCCGATGGGAGATCTTGAGGGCGATGGTCAGCTTTTGCTCCACCAGCAGGATGGAAACGCCGCGCTTGGCGATTTCATCCAGGAGATTGGCCACCTGCTCGACGATCTTGGGCGCCAATCCCTCGGTCGGCTCGTCGACCATGACCAGGTCAGGATCGCCCATCAAGGTGCGGCACATGGTCAGCATTTGTTGCTCGCCGCCGGAGATCACACCGCCCGAGGTATCGGCGCGCTCACGCAACTGGGGAAAAATATTGAACATGTCGTCGATCGACCAGCGCCCGGTCTGCTTGGTGCTCTTCATGCCGAGAATGAGGTTCTGGCGCACCGTCAGCGTGGGGAAGATATCCCGGTTTTCGGGCACGTAGCCCAGCCCCATACGGGCAATATCGTGGGTCTTGCGCCCGGCGATCTCGTCGCCCCGGAACTTGATCGATCCCTCGGGCGGGACTTCGCCCATGATCGCCTTGATGGTGGTCGAACGGCCCACGCCGTTGCGTCCCAGCAGACTGACGATCTCGCCTTCGCCAACGCCGAAATTGACGCCCTGCAAGATATGGCTTTTGCCGTAGTAGGCGTGGAGGTCTGTAACCTCAAGCATGAATTCTCTCCTTGGGCGCGCCCGAGAGGGCGCTATTCGGCGGCCTGTTTGTACGGAAGCACAACGGGAGCATCCGCAACCATCATGCCCCCCAAAGGTTCAAGAAACTAGCCGATAGCGTAGCGCCATGACAATGCCGTTGGCTCTGGTTCTTTGTGGCTCTCTAAAGCGCCTCCGCCTCTCGGATCATGTTGCGGGCAATGACGATCTGCTGGATCTGCGAGGTGCCCTCGTAGATGCGCATCAGCCGCACGTCGCGGAAAAACCTTTCGATGCCGTATTCCGTCATGTAGCCGTTGCCGCCATGGATCTGCACCGCCCGGTCGGCCACCCGCCC
The DNA here is from genome assembly GCA_002690215.1 of Rhodospirillaceae bacterium. Taxonomy (GTDB): domain Bacteria; phylum Pseudomonadota; class Alphaproteobacteria; order UBA2966; family UBA2966. The sequence goes on from NZDS01000077.1 coordinate 14,639, forward strand.
CACCATCTCGGAGGTGAAGAGCTTGCAACACGCGGCCTCGGTCGCGATGTCTTCGCCGTGGTCGCGCCGCCGCGCCGCGTCCAGGACCATCGAGCGCGCGGCGTAGGCCTCGGCCCGGCTATCGGCCAGCATGGCCTGGACGAGTTGGAAATCGGCGATGGGCTTGCCGAACTGGCGGCGCTCGATGGCATAGCGCAGCGAATCGCGGATCAGGCGTTCGGCCAGGCCGGCACAAAAGGCCGAGAGGTGCAAACGCCCGCGGTCGAGAACCTTCATCGCCGTCTTGAAGCCCTGACCTTCGACGCCGCCCAGCACGGCCGAGGCCGGCACCCGACAGTCTTCGAACACGACGTCAGCGGTATGAGCCCCGCGTTGCCCCATCTTGCGGTCCCAGGGGCCGATGCTGAGGCCCGGCCTGGGTGCCTCGACGAGGAAGGCGGATACCCCGGCCGCGCCTTTTTTCTCCGGGTCGGTACGCGCCATGACGGTAAAGAGTCCGGCTTCCGGGGCGTTGGTGATGAAACGCTTGGTGCCGTTGAGCACGAAGTCATCACCGTCGCGCCGGGCGCTGGTTCGTAGTGATCCGGCATCGGAACCGGCATCGGGCTCGGTCAGCGCAAATGACCCGATGATTTCGCCGCTGGCCAACCCGGGCAGATAGCTCTGCTTCTGCTCGGTGGTGCCGTCGATGACAATGCCCTGGGAGCCGATACCGACATTGGTGCCGAACACCGAACGAAAGGCCGGTGAGGTTTGGCCCAATTCGATCAACAACAGCGCCTCTTCCTCCATGTTCAGCCCGAGCCCGCCGTATTCCTGCGGGACAGAGATCCCGAACAATCCCATGTCGCGCATTTCCTGAACCACGTCGGCAGGAACGGCGTCGTCTTCGTCGACGCGATCCTCCAGCGGCACCAGGCGTTCGCGTACGAAACGCGCCACGGTGTCCCGCAATTGCTCGAATGTTTCTTGATCAAGGGCCATCACATGCTACTCACGCTGCCAATCGGGCGGCTAAAATAGGCTGATTCGATCCGGGCGCACAAACGCCGCTGATTGTTGCGGGAGAGAACCATGAGCCGAATAGCCCTCGTCACCAACGTCTGCCATTTTGTCGGACTGCCCGCAGCCGTCGCCTTGGCGGACCAGGGTGCGACAGTCATTTGCCATGACGCAAGCTTCACCGAGGCGGCGCAGCGCAGCGAATTCGAAAGCGAAAATCCGCAGCTCTCGGCCAGCCCGGAGATCGTTCCCACGGCGCTTGTCAAGGCCGTGGTCGACGACCACGGCCGGCTCGACGCGCTGATCTGCAACGACGCCTTTCCGGCCATCCGGGCAGCCGTCGAGGAAGCCGATCTCGACGACTTCCGGGCCGGCCTGGAAAGCATGCTGGTGGCGCCCTTCGCTATGTCGGCAGCGGCCGTGCCGCAGATGAAGGCGCAGGTCAGCGGCAAAATCATCTTCGTCACATCGGCCGTGCCCTTCCACGGCCTGCCCAACTATTCGATGTACGTGGCCGCCCGCGGCGGAGCCAATGCGCTGGCGCTGTCGTTGGCCAAGGAACTGGCGCGTCACAACATCCAGGTCAACGCCGTCGCCCCCAACTACGTCGAAAGCCCGAGCTATTTCCCGCCGGAGCTTTTGGCCAACCCCGAGGCCCTGGCCAAGATCACTCGCAACATCCCGTTGGGACGCCTGGGCAAGCCCGCCGAAGCGGCCGCAGCCATTGCCTTCCTGGCGCTGGGCGAAAGCGACTTCATAACAGGCCACGTCATGCCGCTGGCCGGCGGCTGGGCCTAGAGACGATCCCATTTCATGGGATCGTCTCTAGGTTATTGTCGCTCACGGCGGCGGACCTGCGGTCCGCTGCCTGCGCGGGCGCGCCGCAGGTGCGGCGGGTCGCGTTGCTCCCGTTGCACAAAAATCAAAGGACCAAAACAACAAACACTAAGCCGCCCCCCGGATGGGGGGTGGAGGCCAAGGGCGCGGATGCGCCCGCCCGGTGAGGGACAACAAAAAGCCGCGGATGCGCCCGCCCGGTGAGGGGCTAAAAAAGCCGCCCGCCCGGTGAGGGGCTACAAAAAACTCAGGCGCACTTTGGCTTGCGCTTGACGTAGCCCCAGCCGAAGACCTTGTCCCTGCCTGGCTTGCCCAGATCGACCGCCCGCTTGCGCAGGACCTTGCGCAGCGTACCGGCCTTTTTGCCGGAGCCGCGGGCCACTTCGAGGGCCATCATCGTGGTGATGTAGGGGACGGCAAAAGAGGTTCCGCTTTGCACTCGTCCGCCACCGGGAACGGCCGTCCAGATCTTCACCCCGGGCGCTGCGAAATCGATGTACTTGCCGCGGTTGGCCTTGCGGTAGATTCTCATGCGACTGCCCACGGCGGTTACCGCCACGACATCCTTGTAGGCCGCGGGGTAGGCAGGCTCGGCGCCCTTGCCCCAGTTTCCCGCCGCGGCGATGACCAGCAGGCCTTTGCGTTGGGCCCGCATGAAGGCCAGACGCACCACCTTGTTGTTGGCGCCGGCAACGCTGACGTTGACCGCATGAACCTTCTGTTTGGCCATCCAATTGATCGACTTGATGAGGCCCATGGCATTGCCCACGGACTTTCCGTTCTCGTTGATCTCGAACATGTTGGCGGCAAAAAGCTTGGCCCCCTCGATCAGGCTGCCCCAGCCCTTCTTGCCGGGCTTGCCGATGATCATGGCGGCAATGGCGGTACCGTGATCGGGCTGACCGGGCTTGCGCTTGGGATCGTGGAAGGACTTGTAGGCGATGTTGCGGCCTTTGAGGGCCGGATGCGACATGTCCAGGGCCGAATCGATCATGCCGATGCGAACCTTGGCCCGGCACTTGGCCGGTGTCTTCCAGCCGATGGCGGCACGCACGTAGCTTTCGGGAATGCGGCTGCCGGCTGATAGGTCGAACTGGTGGTTGGCATCGATTTCGAGGCCGGGGAACTGCCTCTTGAGAAGCTTCAGCGCTTGGCCCACGCTGGACGCGCGAGGGATGCGCAAGCGAAAGATTTCGACCGACAGCTCCTTCAGGGAAACCCGCTCGAGCACCGAGAAACCGAGGCCCCTGACCGACCGGGCGAAGCCCTTCGGGGCATTCGAGACGACGACCTCGCCAGGCTCGAAACGTTCCGCTGGCGGCGGCCGGTCGACCGTTGCACCGCCCCGGGTCGGGGCTGCCGCGGGCGCCGCTCGTGAAGGTGCCGAGCTTGATCGGGTCGCTCCGCTATCCTTCTTCTTATCTCTCGTCGTGCCTTTTTTTTGACCTTCGAGGCGCTTGACGGACTTGCCGCCCTTTTTCTCGTACTTGTAGATCGTGGTCTGGGCCGTGGCACTGGATAAAGGAGTGCTCACCATCATCCCCGCCACCACGACACACACGATAGCCGCTAGCGATCTTCGCATGACTGGCTCTCCCGCGCTATGCACCCTCGCGCTATTGGCACGCCCAATATCTTCCAAGATGGTAGCAGATTTTGTCGCCGCCAAGCAGTATTACGTTTATTTTCCTGCCGACCCATCTATCCCTCGGGATGGTGAACTGCCTCGCGGTGAATGATATATAGACCGCTGGCAACGATTACCGCCGCTCCCAGCCAGGTGACGGCGTCGGGAAAATCCCCGAATACGCTGTATCCGACGACCGTGGCGCCGATAAGCTGGAAGTAGCCGAACGGCGAAATCACCGAGGCCGGGCCGAATTCGTAGGCCTTGACCACGAAATAGTGGCCGATGGCACCGAGCACGCCGAGGCCGGCGAAAGCGGCAACGTGGGCGCCGCTGTCGGGCCAACGGACATCGAACGGCAAGACGGCGCTGAGCACCAGAAAGCCAACCAGGCCGGTGTAGAAATTGCTCGTTTGCGGCGCATCGGCGAATGAGACTTTGCGTGTCAGGACCTGATAGAGGGCGTAGCAAAAGGCCGTTCCAAGCACCAACATGGCGGCCCAATGCATGACCCCCAGGCCCGGCCGGATGATGATCACGGCACCGACGAAACCCGCAAAAACCGCCGCCCAGCGCCGCAGTCCCACCTGTTCGCCGAGGATCGGAATGGACAATATCACCACCACCAGCGGGCCGGTGAAGCCGATAACCGCGGCAGTCGGTTGGGAAATGAAATGCAGCGCGATGAAATAGAACACCGTGGCGCCCATGATCAGGGCCGAACGGGACAGCTGGATGATGGGGTGCTTGGCCCTAACCAGGCCCCAGCCATTGCGCGGCCCAAAAATCAGGATCATGACGACCAAATGCCCCGCGAACCGGGCCCAGATCACCTGCGGAATGGGATAAGCCTCCATCAGCAGCTTGGCCAGGGCGTTCATAACCGGAAAGCAAAGCGTGACACCCAGGCACATGTATATGACGCCACGGCGCAAATCGACGCTTTGGCCGCCCGGCGGCCGGCCGTTTTCGGTTGGAGATGTCATGATACCCGGACGAGCCGCTACAACCTGCAGCTCTAGCCTCCCTTGCGCAGAACCCGCGCCGGCAGGCGTTGGCAGGCCACCTCGATCTCGAAGCGGCCCGAGTCGATGAATTCGTCCGCGTCGGCGCCGGGAAGCTCGACGTAGCCCATGCCGATGGCGCTGCCCACCATATGGCCATAGGCGCCTGAAGTAAGCCGACCAACCAACTCGCCATCACGCCAAATCGGTTCGTTGTGATAGAGCAGCGGCCCCGGATCATCGAGGGCGAACAGCACCAGGCGCCGCCCGATGCCGTTTTCGCGCTGCCGCAGCAAGGCCTCGCGGCCAACGAATTCGGCGGGCTTGTCGAAGGCCACGGCGAAACCCAGGCCGGCTTCCAACGGCGTGTCCTCATCGGTAATGTCGTGCCCCCAGTGCTTGTAGCCCTTCTCCAGGCGTAGCGAATCCATGGCGTGGAAGCCGGCATGAACCAAGCCGTGATCGCGGCCGGCGGCGACCACGGCATCATAGGCCGAGCCTGCGAACTCGGTCGGCAGGTAGATCTCCCAGCCCAGTTCGCCGATGTAGGAGATGCGCATGGCTTGAGCCAGTCCGTAGCCGATTTCGATCTCGCGGTGGCTGCCCCGGGGGAAGCTGGCGTCATCCAGCGCCGCGGGCGTGAGCGCGGCCAGCAATTGGCGCGACTTCGGGCCCATCAGGCCGATCACGGCCAGGCCCGAGGTGACGTCGGTGGCGATGGCCCGGGCCTCGGGCGGTATCGAGCCCTTGAGCCAGGCGAAATCTCTCACCTGGCTGGCCGCGGCAGTGACGATCAAGAACGCGGATTCGCTGAGCCGTGCCACGGTGAGGTCAGCCTCGATACCGCCGCGCTGATTGAGCCATTGGGTATAGACCACGCGGCCCGGCGGCACCGCCACGTCGTTGGCGCAGATACGGCTCAGCACGACTTCGGCGTCGCGGCCTTCGAGGCGGAACTTGGCGAACGAGGTTTGGTCGAACAGCACCACGCCCTCACGCGCCGCACGATGTTCGGCAGCGGAAAACTCGAACCAGTTCTGACGGCCGTAACTGTATTCGTAGCGCGCCGCCGATCCTTCCGGGGCGTACCAGTTGGGCCGCTCCCAGCCGGCCGTTTCGCCGAAACAGGCGCCATGCTGTTGCAGCCTCTCGTGCAGCGGCGAGGTGCGCACCGGCCTTGCCGTCTCGACCTGGCGGTAGGGCCAGTGCATGGCATAGAGCAGCCCCAGCGCCTCCACCGTGCGGTCATGCAAATAGCGCCGGTTGCTTTGGAAGGGCAGGCTGCGGCGCAGGTCGACGTCCCAGAGATCCATCGGCGGATAACCATCCACCATCCAGTCGGCCAGCACCCGGCCGGCGCCGCCGGCGGATTGGATGCCGATCGAGTTGAAGCCGGCGGCGACGAAGAAGTTGCCTAGCTCAGGCGCCTCGCCCAGCAGGTAGCGGTCATCGGGCGTGAAACTTTCAGGGCCATTGAAAAAGAGCTGCACACCGACCTCGGCCAGCGCCGGCACCCGGTTGAGCGCCAACTCCATCATGGGCTCGAAGTGCTCCCAGTCGTCGGGCAAATGACCGTATTCGAAGTCCTCGGGTATGCCGGCCATGCCCCAGGGCTTGGCCACCGGCTCGAAGGCGCCGACCATCAGCTTGCCGGCGTCTTCCTTGTAATAGGTGCAACCGCCGGGATCGCGCAGCACCGGCAGCTTGCTGTGCATGCCGTCCATTGGCTCGGTGACGACGTAGAAGTGCTCAGCCGCGTGCAAGGGCACGTTGACACCGGCAGCGGCGGCAATTTCGCGTCCCCACATGCCACCACAGTTGACGACGAACTCAGCCGCTATGTCTCCCTGGTCGGTGGCTACGCCGGTGACCTTTCCCGCCTTGTGGTGAATCGCCCTGACGGTGGTGTTCTCGAAAATACGGGTGCCGCCGTTGCGGGCTCCGCGGGCCAGGGCCTGGGTGGTATCGGTGGGATTGCATTGGCCGTCCTTGGGCAGGAAGACAGCCCCCACGAGATCGTCGGTTCGCAACAGCGGCCACATGCGGCCGGCCTCGGCCGGCGTCACAACCTCGACCTCGAGGCCGAAGCAGCGCGCCATGGAGGCGCCGCGCGTCAGCTCCTCGAAGCGCTCCGCGTCACTGGCTACGTTCAGCGAGCCGTTCTGCTTGAAACCGGTGGCCTGCTCGGTTTCGGCCTCGAGCGAGGCATAAAGACCCGTCGTATATTGCGCCAAGCGCGTCAGATTGTGGGTAGCGCGCAGTTGGCCGACCAGGCCGGCGGCGTGCCAGGTGGTTCCCGAAGTTAGGCTCTTGCGCTCCAGCAGTACGACGTCCGACCAGCCCCGCTTGACCAAATGATAGGCCACCGAGCAGCCGACGATACCGCCGCCGATGATGACGACCTGCGCCTGACCGGGAAGTTCGCCGGCCATCACATCACCCTCACCCGGCCGCCACGACGGCGCCGGCTAGAGCTCACCGAGAACCCTCCGCGTGATGCTGCAGATCTCCTCGATATCCGTTTCCTCGGCGATCAGCGGCGGCGACAACAGGCAGGTATCTCCCGTCATCTTAATGTGCAGTCCGGCGGCGAAGAGGCGCTTGAGGAGCTCCAGGCCGCGCAACCCCGGCATCCCGGCCGGAGCCAGGTCGAAGGCCGCCAGCATACCGTAGCCGCGGATGTCGGTGACGATCGGGATATCCTGCAGCGCAAACACGGCATCCAGGAAAACCGGAGAGAGCTTGGCGGCACGTTCAAAGAGCCCCTCGCGCTCGTAGATCTCCATGGTCGCGATGCCGGCCGCACAGGCCGCCGGGTGGCCGGAATAGGTGTAGCCGTGGAAGAGCTCGACGGCGTTCTCCGGTGCGGCATCGACGATGGTGTCGTAGATCTCCTCCTTGACCGCCACGGCCCCCATGGGCTGGCTGCCATTGGTCAGCGCCTTGGCCATGGTGATCATGTCGGGGGTGACACCGAAGCTTTGGGCGGCAAAGGCCTTGCCGGTGCGGCCAAAGCCACAGATCACTTCATCGAAGACCAGCAGGATACCGTGCTGGTCGCAAATCTCGCGCAGACGCTCGAGATAGCCCACGGGCGGCACCAGGGCACCGGTGGAGCCGGCGATCGGCTCGACGAAGCAGGCGGCAATAGTGTCGTGGCCGTAGACCTCGACGAAGCGCTGAAGATCCTCCGCCAGTTCGGCACCGGCCGCCGGTTGCCCCATGGTGAACTTGTTTTCCTCGAGCCAGGTGTGGCGCATGTGCAGCACGCCAGGCAGACCCAAGCCGAAGACCTCACGGTTTTTGACCAGCCCGCCCAACGCCGTGCCGCCGAGGTTGACGCCATGATAGGCCCGCTCGCGCGAGACCAGACGCTGGCGCTGGCCCTCGCCGCGAGCGCGGTGGTAGGCCAACGAGATCTTGATCGCCGTGTCGATGGCTTCGGAGCCGGAATTGCCGAAAAAGATGCGATTGAGCGAATCGGGGGTCAAAGCGGCGATCCGGCTGGCCAATTCGAACGATGCCGGATGACCGGTCTGGAAATGGGGTCCGTAGTCCAATTCCTCGAGCTGTTTGGTCACGGCGTCGATGATTTCCCGCCGGCCATGCCCGGCGGCGCAGCAAAACAGCCCTGCCACGCCGTCGATCAGCCTCTCGCCCTTGTGGTTCCAATAATACATGCCCTGGCCCCGCACCAGCAGGCGAGGATCAGACTTGAAGTCGCGATTGCCCGTGAAAGGCATCCAGTGATGTTCGAGGGTGTTGACGGTGTATTGGGCCATGATCGACGCCTCATCAGGGGAAGCGGCGCCAGTCAGATCTACCGAACGCCACGATTCGGAGCCGAGTATATCGCCAGCGTCATAATGCGTCACGAACCGGGCATCCGGACCCCTAGGCAGAATCAAAACCGGCGCCGCGACTAGTCAAGTCGCGACGCCGGTGGATAGTGCGGATTACCCCCTCTACAGGGAATCGAAATCCAGAAGCTGGTCGACGTCGAGTACCAGCAAGAGATCACCTTCCAGCCGGTAGACCCCTGAGGTCACCGCGCGCCAATTGCTGGCCAGCGTCGACGGCGTCGCCTCGAAGGTGTCAGGATCGGGTGCCTCGACCTCGCCGATGGAATCGACCTCGAGACTGTAGAGCTCGCCCCGGTGCTCGACCACGACATGCATGCAGAGGTCACTGCTTTGACGCGGAGTGAGTCCGAGCCGGGTGCGAATATCGATTACCGTGACGATGTGGCCGCGCAGATTGGTCGCTCCGGTCACGGCCTTGGGTGCCAGCGGGATCGGCGTTGCCGTCTGCTCACTCTGGATGCTGTCGACGATCAGCATCGGGATGGCGAACAGTTGGTCGTCGACCTTGACGGTCACGAACTGGTCGGCATCGAAGGCCGCGTGGCGTCGCGATGCCACCTGGCTGTCAGTCGCTTCTGCTAGATCGGTCATGCCACGCCTCCAATGTCATTTAGTGTTCCCAGCAGAGCATCCCGATCGTGCTTTGCCACATAGTCAACAAATCCGGCTTCGCGCCCTTTGGCGAGATCGGCGGTGGTGGTGTGGGAGCTCAGCGCGATCAACGGTGTTTCCTGCCAGCGCCCCGACTCCTTGACGGCGCGGGCGAAGTCGAAGCCCGTCATGCCCGGCATTTCGATGTCGCTGATGATGACGTCGAACTGCTCGCCCTGATCACGCAGCAACAGCGCCGCGTCGCCGCTCTCCGCCGTGATCACCGAATAGCCCGCCGTCGACAGCACCGGCGTCAGCAGGTTGCGGAAGAACGGGCTGTCGTCGATCAGCAGAACACGGTGCGAAACCGCGTCCGCGCCCAGCGGCACGTCCGCCGACTTGAACCAGTCGCCGAAGGCCTGCGTCAGGTAGTACGCCGTGTCGACGATGCCCGTCGCCTTGCCGCTGACCACCGCGCTGCCCACCAGACCCTCGCGGGCCGAGGAAAGCTCGATCTTCAGGTGATCCTCCACGATATCGACGATCTCGTCCACAACCAGCCCCATCGAGCGCTCGCCGTCGGCGAACACCAGGATCGGCTGACGCCCCGTCTCGCGGATCTCGACGTTGTCGGCGATCTTCACCAGCGGCATCAGATGACCCCGGTACTGCACCACCATGCGGTCATTGGAATGCTCGATGGTGTCGACGTCGACCTCCTCGAGACGCGCAACCAGCGACAGCGGAACCGCCTTGGGCTCCTTGTCCCCGGCCCGGAAGACCAGAAGCGCAACCTGCTCCTCGCCCCACGTCCCTGTGCGCGCCGGCGCCTCTTCGTATTCCTCGATCTCCGAGACGCGGGTCTCGCCGCCCGCCTCGGCCAGGCCGTTGGGATCGAGGATCATGATCACGCTGCCGTCGCCCAGGATGGTGTTGCCCGAGAACTCCTTGACGTGACGCAGCAACGGCGCAACCGGCTTGACCACGATCTCCTCGGTATCGAACACCCGGTCGACCACGATGCCGAAGCGATAGCTGCCCACCTGCGCCACCACGATGAAAGCTTCCTGGTTGACGCCGCCACTGCCACTGCCGTTCGCCCCGTTCGGCCCGGCAGACGCTTCAACGGCCGCCTCGGCCTCGGCCTCGGAAAGCTCCTCGACAGCCTCCTCAACAGCCTCCTCAACAGCCTCCTCGACAGACGCCTCCAGCTCCCGCGACGAAACACCGCGCAAGGCCAAAATGTCGCGAAGCTGCAGCAGCGGCAGCAAGCGGTTGCGCAGACGCAGCACAGGCGTGCCGTGGATCTCCTCGATGCGGTGCTCCGAATCGTCCGACGCCCGCACCAATTCAAGCACGCTGATCTGCGGGATGGCGAAACGCTCGCCGGCGCACTCCACGATCAGTGCCGAAACTATCGCCAGCGTCAGCGGAATCTTGATCGTGAACGTCGAGCCCTTGCCCAGCTCCGATTTGACGTCGACCGTGCCGCCGATCTTCTCGATGTTGGTCCGAACCACGTCCATGCCGACGCCGCGGCCCGAAACGCTGGTCACAACCTTGGCCGTCGAGAAGCCCGCCTTGAACACGAAACGCAGCACCTGCTGGTCCGTCATGCTCTCCAGCTCGCTCTCCGTCGTCAGGCCGTTCTCAAGCGCCTTCGCCTTGATCCGCTCGGCGTCGATGCCGGCACCATCGTCCTTGATCTCGATGATGATGTGGCCGCCCTCGTGATAGGCGTTCAGAACAACCTTGCCGATCTCCGGCTTGTTCGCCGCCAGCCGTTCCGCCGGCATCTCAAGGCCGTGGTCCGCTGAGTTCCGCACCATGTGCGTCAGCGGGTCCTTGATCAGCTCCAGAACCTGACGGTCAAGCTCCGTGTCGGCGCCAAGCATCTCCAGGTCGATCTTCTTGTCCAGCTCGTGCGCCAGGTCGCGCACGATGCGCGGAAGCTTCGCCCAGGCATTGCCGATCGGCTGCATGCGCGTCTTCATCACGCCTTCCTGAAGCTCCGACGTGACGTGGCTCAGGCCCTGCAGCGGCACCGTGAACTCGCTGTCGACCTGGTTGCGCGCCAACTGCAGCAGCTGGTTGCGCGTCAGCACGAGCTCGCTGACCATGTTCATCAGGTTCTCCAGCACATCCACGCTCACACGGATGCTCTGCGAGGCCGCAGACTTCTCAACCGGACCCTTGGTCCCTGTGGCCCCGGCCGCCGCCGCTTCCTTCTTGTCGCTCTTGGCCGGAGCTGCCGCCGCTGCCGCAGGCTCGGCATCGGCCGCCGCCAGCGCCGCCTCGGCGGCCGAGCTCTCAGGCTCGGGCTCGGGCTCGGCCTCGGATACCTCGGCCTCCTCCGCAACGGGCTCCGCTGCAGCCTCAGCCGCAGCCGGCTCGCCCACCTCGGTCTCCTGGAATATCCGCTCCAGCTCGTCAAGCGCCACCTCGCCGTCCTTGAGCTCGCGTCCCAGCGCCTCATCGAAGCCGCCTGTGGGAACCTCGACCGCCGACGCCACCGCCTCGGGCTCGGGTTCGGGCTCGGGCTCGGCCGCCGCCTCGGCTCCGCCATCCAGCGACCCCCCGGCCGCCACCGCGTCAAGCCGATGGATCAGCTCCTGATCATCACCCTCGGGCTCTGCCTCCGTCGCCTC
>NZDS01000078.1 GCA_002690215.1 Rhodospirillaceae bacterium
TCAGGTGAAAATCGAAAAAGTCCGCCACCGCCTGCCAGAGCAGCCGATCAACGACGTTGCCCAGCGCGCCGCCGATAACCAAACCCAGCGCCGCCGCCGCACGCCGCTGAGGCCCAGATAGTCGGCTCTCAACCGGCTCTCGGCCAGTGAACGGTTTACCGGCGGCAGCGAACGCGGCAGCCAGGCGCGTTTGCCCACATCCCATCTCATCATGCGGTGGCGGATGTCGTCGGGCGGCGTCAGGCCGCGGGGGCGGCCCAGGCCGGCCCGGGTCATGCCGCCCGAATGGCAGCAATCGAAAATGCTGAGAAAACGCACATCGTAGGGAAGCTGGCTGTAGAGGTCGTGAAACCAGTTGTCGATCACGGCCCGTTCGCGGCTCCAGTCGAAATCCCAGGGCACCAGGCATTCATCCAGCCGGTCGACGGTTTCGTCGGGACCGTAATCGGGGATCTGGGCGCCGTGGCCGCTGAAGAAGAGAACCCGTTCGTCGCCGGCCTGGGCGCCGTCGAGCAGCCAATGAATGCGATCGCGGATGGCCTGAGCCGTGGCCCGGTGGTCGAGGACGAGACGGATCTCTTGTTCCCGAAAACCGGAATCCTGCAGCACTTCGCTCATCAGGTAGACGTCGTTGACGCAGCCTTCGAGCTGCATTTCGGCTTGCGGATAGTGGTTGATGCCGATCAAAAGGGCGCGGCGCTTGCTGCGGCTGGGGCCCAATTCGGCGCGCGCCCGGCGAACTTGCCGGCGCTGCCTGGCCGGGCTCAGCAGATCGCTCCAGACCACGTCGCTGACGTTCGGATGGCGCAGGTATTCCCAGGCGTCGTGGTCCATGAAGCCGGCTATGTCGAAGCGGCAATTGACCTGTTCGAAGTTGTCCGCGGCGATGGTGATGGGAGCCGTCAAGACGTCGTCTTCGGGGTTGTAGAGGTGATACCAGTGGTGGCAATCGAGGGCTTCCAGACGGCCGGCGAACTGGCCTTTGACGAAGGGGTTGCCAAGTTGCGAGCCGAACGAGATGAAGGTTCGCCGCTGCATCAGGCCGGCCGCCACTTGGCGCTGGTCGCGAAAGGTATCGTAGGCGATCAGGCTGCCCAGACTGTGGGCGCAGACCACGTCGGGATTGAAGTCTTTGATGGCCGCGGCCAGGCGCTGGCGGGTCTGACGGCGCACAACGCTATCGCCCAACCACTGCGTCACCATGCCGGCGGTCCAGCGTACGATGTCCGGGACATCGTTTAGGCCGCGGGCGGCGCCCCGGGCCACCGGCGTTGTCCGCGCCCGCAACAGGCTGACCAGCCCGCCGGCCAGAACGTTGCCGACGGCGGTCAGCGTGCCCTGGGCCGAGATCTCCCGGGCATCGAAAATGTCTTCGTAATTGAGGAAGTGGATTTCCGGTCTGGCGGTCCGGTCGACGCGCTGCAGCGAAGCGTTGATGGCCTCCTGCCAACGGCTCTCCCACTCTCCGCCCCGAGGGTGCCTCGAGACACCGTGGACGGCCAGAATCTTCAGGCGCTTTGCCATGGTTCCCCCATTTGGTTAACTGCTGCGGCGAATTATCTGGCAACTGAAATCAGAATATCACAATTTAAAGCGCTCGTTAAATCTGCTGACTGAAAAAATAGTGCTATCAAATCGTGCGGTTCGATTCAGGAATATTGCCAATTCTTATGATGCGGGGCTAGTGGTGAAGTTTCAGGAAGTTGCCCACTCTGCCTGAACCGAGGGTGCCGACGTTGCAAAACAATGGCTATCCAGGGAGAGATCGAATGGGATTATCTCGCAAAAGAAATTCTTTCCTTGACTATATCTCGAATGCGAGATATATTTTTCTCGGATACGAGATATATTCTGATGCACCGGTTCGGCGATCACAATCGTCTGCGGCGGTCGCCGGTACGGGCGGTAAAAGAGCTGCAAATAGGCAATTCTTGGGCCCAGGGACGGGGTGAGAGTCCCCCGCCGGGCTGCACAGGGAGACCGAACATGGGTGCCATAGCCAGCGTAAGGAAATCCAATACCGCGATTCAATTGCGGGAGCCGACCGACTTCGGAGAGCGCAACTTTCAATCGGCGTTGGTTATTTTCACCAACGCCTGCAATCTCGAATGCAGCCACTGTTTCGTCTTTCGCGACGACAATCCAAATGAGCCGCGCGACAAGATGGACGACGCCAACATGTTGCACCAGTTGCGCCAGCTCAGGGACAAGCACGACATCAAATACATGCTTTTCATGGGCGGCGAGCCGATGATCCGCAAGGACCTGCTGGTTGAAGCCATGAAGATTTTCGAGCATTGCTCCATCGCCACCAACGGCACCTACGGCATTCCCTCCGTGCCCGGCCATCTGGTTTCGGTCTCGCTCGACGGTCCTGAAGGCCCTAACGACGCCATCCGTGGCGAAGGCGTATTCCGCAAGGTGGAAAAGGCGATCCGAGAACGCGACATGGGCGATGGCACTTCGGTGATGCTGCAGATGGTGCTGACCCGGCAGAACGAGGCGCACCTCGAGGACTTCGTCGAGGAGGTCAAGGACTGGCCCGTCACAGGTTTGGCGTTCAATTTCTATGTGCCGACCCGGGATGACGACAGCCCGCTTGTTTGGCGGGACCTAAAGGAACGCGACCTCGTTGTCGAGCGCCTGATAGCGCTCAAACGCCGCTATCCCAGCTTCATCAAGTCGAACATCGGGTCGCTTGAGTTGATGATGTCGGATGTTTGCAAGGAGTACATCGGCGAAGACGGCGAGAAGTGTCTGTTGCGCAACGTGCTGCCGCTTTATATGGGCGACGAAGGCAGTTTTGAACGCACCTTCTGCTGCTACGGCAACGATGTCGATTGCGAGCGCTGCGGTGCCTACGGCATCTTCAACCAGGCATTCCATTTGGCCCAAGGAAACGAGGGCCACCTGCTGATTACGGGCGCCAGCGTCTAAAGGCCCTCAAGTTCCCTGGAAAAGTCCAAACCAGAACCGCTGGGCCACGCCACCCGGCGTGGTGTGGTCGTCGAAGGCCTCGGCCTGGAAGGTGAACCCGGGACCCAGTTCGCGGCCCATGACAGCGGCGTCGTAGCGCACCACCGGCAAGCCGGAGCAGCGTTCAGGACCGTCGAGGGCGAAGGTGCCGACAACCAGGTGTCCACCCGGCTTCAGCGCCGCTCCGAGCGTCGCGAGGTAGGCGGCGCGATCGGCGGCTTCGGTGAAGAAGTGAAACACCCCGCGGTCGTGCCAGAGATCGAAGCGGGTGTCGGGTTGCCAGGTCGTGACGTCGGCGAGCAGCCAGCTCACCTGGTCATCTCCCAGCCGTGCCCGGCCGGCCTCGATGGCCGCTGCCGTGGTGTCGAGCACGGTGACGGCGCAGCCCTTGGCGAGCAGGCTGTCGGCCAGGGTCGAGGCGCCACCGCCGACGTCGATGACCGCGGCACCGCTGCCCACGCCCGCTTGCGCGATGAGTTCCAGAGAAACCGTCAGCACCGTCTGATGCCAACCCACCTGGTCGACCGCCTTGCCGGCATAGACCCCCTGCCAGTGCTGCCGCCGCTCGGCGACCGGGTCGCTCATGCCGCGTCCTTGGCCTCTTCCAGCGCCAACTCGTGCTCTTCGGTCAGGGCCCTGGGCACGGTGATCGGCAGATCGAGCAGCATCTGAGCGTAGGCCTTGCCCTGCGGATCGGTGCGCAAGGACGCTATGCCGCCGCCGCCCAACGCGTCCAACAGCATGAAATTGAGGCCGTTGATGCCGGGCAGCTGGTAGCGCACCACATCGCCATCGAGATAATGATCGAAGTATTCCGCCACGGCCGCCTCGGTGACGCTCTGGTTGATCCAAGGCAAGAACTCGGGCCGCCGGGCCACCAGGCCGATGTTGGCGTGGTTGCCCTTGTCGCCGCTGCGGCCGTAGGCCAGCGCGATCAGCGGCACGGTGACGGGGTCCTCGGGCTCGGCCTCGGGCAAGACCGGGGTCTGCTGCGGCAGGCTGGCCGGATCGAAGCCGCCGTCGGTGGCCAGGTCGCTGGCCTGGCTCTTCCCCTCGACGTCCACCTCGACCGGCACGGCGGCCTTGTCGACCAGGAAGGAATAAAGCCGGATCACCGGCTGGGTGCGTGCCCGGCCGGGCTGGAACACACTGATGCCGGGTGCCGCACCCAGCGCCGCCTGGGCGATTTCCAGCGAGTAGAGGTCGAGTGCCTCCTTCTGGTCGTGCCGCGCCGAGATCTTGAGCACGATCTCGCGGGCGTCCCCCACCCGGGTGTTTGAGCCGTACATCTCTTCGGCGCCAAAGGTTTCGATGCGGGTTTCGCGATAGTCGCCGAGATTGCGCTCACGGAACATGCGCCGCGTGCGCTCGAATATGGCCTCGCCGGTGCGCCGCGCCTTGGCGGCCGCATCCCGACCGCCAAGCATGATGCTGGTGGCGCAGCGGAAGCCGTCCATGTAGGTGGCCGAGACCTTGTAGGTGGCTGTCGGCGGCCGGCCCTTGGCACCGTCCACCGCCACCCGGTTCTCTCCGGCTTGGCTCATAGTGACGCCAGTGAAGTCGCAGGTGACGTCGGGCAGCAAATAGGCTCGCGGGTCGCCGATCTCGTAAAGCATCTGCTCGCCCACCGTACCCGGCGTGATCAGGCCGCCGGTGCCCTCGACCTTGGTCAACACGAACGAGCCGTCGGCTTTGCATTCGGCGATGGGGTAGCCCATGTCGTCCCAGCCCGGCACGAGCTTCCAGTCGGTGTGGTTGCCGCCGGTGGCCTGGGTGCCGCATTCGAGAATGTGGCCGCAGAGACTGCCGGCCGCCAGCATGTCGTAATCGTCGGCCTGCCAGCCGAATTCGTGGATCAGCGCCGCCAGAGTGACCGCGCTGTCGACGACGCGGCCGGTAATCACCACGTCGGCGCCTTGGTCCAAGGCCTCGGCGATGGAGAAGGCGCCGAGATAGGCGTTCATGCTGGCGAGTTTTTCCGGCAGTGGTTCGCCGCTGGCCCATTCCTTGGGCGCGAGCGCGCGGATCTCGTCGAGCCGCGGCATCAGGTCGTCGCCCAGCACCACCGCCACTTTAAGGCTGACGCCGGCCTCGGCGGCAATCTTGCGTACGGCCTCGGCGCAGGCTTCGGAATTCATGCCACCGGCGTTGGCGATGACGCGAATGCCCTGTTCCGCCACCGGCCTGACGATGGCCGGCATGACGTACTGGATGAAGTCGATGGCGTAGCCGGCTTCGGGGCTACGCGCCTTGGCCCGGGCCAGGATCGACATGGTGACCTCGGCCAGGTAGTCGAAGACCACATAGTCGAGTTTGCCGCCTTCGACGAGCTGCACCGGAGCGGCGTTGGTGTCCCCCCAAAAACCGGCAGCGCCGCCTATTCTCACGATGTCCTTGGCCATGATCGTCTCCCGCTGACTTGGCCCCCCACTGCCGCTTCAACGTTGACACAGCGGGGCGGCGAAGGAAACCGGATTTCGTTGCCTCTTTACATGTCTGACGACCTAAGCTATTTTCCCTACCGATTGGTCGGTAGGACAAAACGATGCAAACCGAAAATACACCGTCAGCGACGCTCAATCCACGCCAGATCCGCGGTCAGGAAACGCGCGAGCGCCTACTGCAGGAAGCCGAAAAGGGCTTTGCCGCCCGTGGCTTCTACGGCACCAGCCTGCGCGACATCGGCCGCCAGCTGGGAATGCCCAATGCCTCGCTACTGCACCATTTTGCCAGCAAGGGGGCCATCTATGGCGCCGTGCTGGAGCGCATCGGCGAAAGCCTGGAGGCCGCCTACGTTCAGGCCAGCGAGGCCGGCCTGCCTCCCGACGGCCGGGTCTTGGCGTTGGCCGACGCGATAATCGAGTGGGCCGAGCGCCAGCCCCGGTACGCCCAGATCGTGATGCGCGAGCTCTTGGACAATGTCGGTCGCGCCGAACACGTCGACCGCTGGGCTTTCGGCGACGTGCTGCATCGCATGGCGGAGCTGGTGGAGGAGGCCTCGGTGGGCAAATACTCGCGCCCCGACGCCATGCTCTTCCTCTTTCACATGATCGGCTCGATCAGCTACTTCCAGGCCGGCCTGCCCACATTGGCGGGAGTCACCAGCCGCAGCGAGGCCGAGCTGGCGGCCGCCTACCACTTGGAAATCCGTGATTATCTCGGCCGGGCGCTCGGCGCCGACTGAGGCCAACCGAACCCGCCTCCCCAAAGGAGAACACCATGTCGACCGTGCTTTATGAAAAGCGGGGCAAGATCGTCACCGTTACCATCAACCGCCCGGAGGTGATGAATTGCATCGATCCCGATACCCATCGCCTGTTGTGGGAGACCTGGGCCGAGTTTGATGCCGACGACGAGGTCGAGCTGGCCATCCTTACCGGCGCCGGCGACGAGGCTTTCTGCGCCGGTGCCGATCTGAAGCACTACATCCCGCCGCTCCTGACCGCTGACGCCCTGTATCCGCGGCAAAAGGTGGCCGACGGCTTCGGCGGCATCACCCGCGGCCAGCACCGCATCCTCAAGCCCATCATCGCCGCCGTCAACGGCTGGGCCCTGGCCGGGGGTTTCGAGCTGTCCATGGCTTGCGACATCCGCATCGCTTCCGATCAGGCCCAGTTCGGCTCCTTCGAGGTGCGCCGGGGCTACCACCACGGCGATGGCGGCGTGGCCCGCCTGGTCAATATCTGCGGCACCGGGTTTGCGCTGGAGATGCTGCTCACGGGCGAGCCCATCGACGCTCAGCGCGCCCAGCAGGTCAACATGGTCTCGCGCGTGGTGCCGCACGGCGAGCTGATGGCGTCGGCCGACGAGATGGCGTCAAAGATCTTACGCAATGACACCTGGGCTATCCGTTCGGCCAAGGAGACGGTGTTCGAGATGATCGGCCGTGGCCTCGAGGACCAGCTCATGATGGATTGCATCTACGGCTACACGGGCGTTGCCAACCCGCCCGTCAGGGAACGCCTGCAGGCCTTTTACGACAAGCGCGACCGGGGCCGCGTCGGCAAACACGCGACGGCGACTTGAGGGCCGGGTTAAGCTGCCGCCCAGCACACCGTTTGGGAGCATAGTCATGACCCTCGAGAACAAGATCGCTGTCGTCACCGGTGCTGCCCGCGGCATCGGCCGGGCCACCGTCGAGCGCCTGGCCCGCGAGGGCGCCGACGTGGCGCTGTTCGACATCCGGCCCGAGGTCGCCGAGGCGGCCCAAGCGGTCGAGGCCATGGGTCGCCGCGCTACCACCCAGATCGTCGACATCGCCGATCCCGAGGCGGTCCAGGCCGGCGTCGCCGCCGCCGCCGCGGAGCTTGGGCCGGCCGACATCCTGGCCAACGTGGCCGGCATCGTCGCCAATATTGCCCCCTTGGTCCGCATGACGCCGGAGAAGTGGGATTGGGAGCTCGGCGTCAATCTCAGCGGCGCCTTCAACATGATCCAGGCCACCGTCCCGGCCATGATCGAGAAGGGTTGGGGGCGCATCGTCAACGTCTCCTCGACGGCGGCGCGGGGCGGCCTGCCCGGCCAGATCGGCTACAGCGCCAGCAAGGCCGGGCTGTTGGGCGTCGCCCGCAACGTCGCCATCGAGCACGGCCGCCACGGCATCACCTGCAACTCCGTGCTGCCGGGCTTCATCGAAACCGAAAACGTTCTGGCCATGCCGGTTGAGATGCGCGAAGGCTTGATGGCTGCCAGTCCGGTCGGGCGCTTCGGCACGGTCGACGAGATCGCCAACGTGATCACTTTTCTTTGCGGCCCGGAATCGGGCTACCTCAACGGCGCCGAGATCGACGTCGACGGTGGCCATCAGCTCAACACCATGACGCTGGCCAGCCGCAAGGCCTACAAGAAATAGGACTTCTCATGACAGATAAGCCGCTGGCAGGCGTTACCGTCCTCGAATTCACACGCCTCCTTCCCGGGCCTCTGGCCACCATGTTCCTCGGCGACCTGGGCGCCGACGTGATCAAGATCGAGGACACCAAGTTCGGCGACTATATTCGCAAGATCGGGCCCTTGAGCGGCGAGAACTCGGCCCGCTTCCACGTGCTCAACCGCAATAAGCGATCGCTGCGCATCGACTACCGAACGCCCGAGGGCCGCGACGTGGTGCGGCGTTTGGCGGAAAGCGCCGATATCCTGCTCGAAGGCTTCCGGCCTGGTGCCATGGACGAGATGGGACTCGGTTACGAGGAACTGCGCCAGCGCAATCCGCGCCTGGTCTACTGCTCGCTATCGGGCTTTGGTCAAACGGGGCCGCTACGCGGCCGCGCCGGCCACGACATGAATTACGCCTCATACGCCGGCCTCACCGACCAGATCGGCGGCCGCGGCGGCCCGCCCTCCGACGCAAACTTCCAGTTCGCCGATATTGCCGGTGGCACGTCGGGCGCCATGATGGGAATGCTGGCGGCGCTCTTCGATGCCCAACGCTCGGGGCGTGGGCGCTATATCGACGCCTCCATCACCGACTGCACCCTGGCCATGACGGTGATCCCCATGTCGAGCTGGAACGCCGACGGAAGCGTGCCCGAACGCGGCAACGACATCATATCCGGCCAATACCCCTGGTACGGCTTCTACGAGACCAGCGACGGCAAGTACGTGCATCTGGGGGCTCTGGAATGGCGTTTTTGGCAGAACTTCTGCGACGCCATAGGCCAACCTGAGTGGGGCGAGCAACAGTTCGCCAGCGGCCCCCAGGCGGATGAAATCCGCGCTGGCGTGACGGCCCACTTGCTGACCAACACCCGCGATCATTGGGTCGAGACGCTGGCGCCTTTGGACACCTGCGTGGCGCCTGTCTGGACGCTGAAAGAGGCGCACGAAAGTGCGCTCTTCCAGGCCCGCGAGATGTTCGTCGAATACGACCACCCGGTCGACGGCAAGATCGTCCAGGCGGCGTTTCCGTTGAAGATGACGGACTTCGAATTCGAAGTCCGCCTAGCGCCCTTGCACGGTGAGCATACCGACGAGATTTTGGCGGAAGCCGGGCTCGATCAGGCAGAACAGATCGGGCTTCGTGAGGCCGGCGTAATCTAAAGCCCGAAAACCCTCTCGGCGTTCTGGCCGCGGACCTTGAAACGGGTATCGGCAGGCAGCGAGTCGACACGCAAGAGGCAGCCGCGCATGTCGCCGATGTTGTGGGGGTAGTCGGAGCCGTAGAGCACGTTGTCCGAGCCGGCCACGTTGACGCAAAGCTCCAGTGCGTCTTGGCTGAAGACTACCGAATCATAATAGAGCTGCGGCAGGTACGTGCTGGGCGCGCGATCGATGTGCTCGCGCGTGGACGGCATGTTGTCGTAGCAGATGTCGAGNCGGCCGGCGAGGTANGGNAANTANCCGCCGCCNTGGCAGGCGATNAGGCGNAGNTTNTGGTAGCGNTCGAAAAANCCGTCGAAGATCATGCGTGAAACCGCCAGCGTGGTNTCGAAGGTGAATCCNACCGAGGCCACCAGGTTGTAGCTGAACATGTCCATGGCGCCGACGCCCGGCGGTGCCGCGGGATGCACCAGAACCGGCANCGCGCGAGAGTCGATGGCTTGCCAGACGGGCACTAGCGATTTGTCGGTCAGCGACATCTCGCGCACGTTGGCGGTGACGAAGACACCGGCAGCGCCGGCCGCCACGGCGCGTTCGAGCTCAGTCACGGCGGCTTGCGGATACTGCCAAGGCAGCGTCGCGAACCAGCGGATGCGGTCGGGATAGGCGGTTTGCTGGGCCGCCATGTCGTCGTTCATCAGGCGGGCACTCTCGGCGCTGACGGCCTCGTCGCCCCAATAGACGCTGGGGCAGGTCAGCGAGACGATGGCCAGGTCGACNCGCGCNTTATCCATGTTGGCGATGCGCAGGTCGTAGTCGAACATGCCNTCCTGCAAGGTCATGAAAGGGGCGCCATCCATGTGCACCACCTGCTGACCCTTGAATTCCTTGACGCTGTAGTGCGGCCCGCCGTGTTCCTTGATACGGGCCAGCCATTCGTCGTTGAGCATGTGGGTGTGGACGTCGATCACCGTCATGAGGAGGGCCTTTCGTTGCGGAGGAGAGGGGCGGCAAAGCGCGGCGTTTGCCATTCGTGCCCGAGCAAGGGGGCGTTAGGGACCAGACGGGCGAGACCCAGCGAGGCCAGCGCCATGGCGCTACCGCAGAGGAAGACGGCGGCCGGAGAAACCAACCATAGCAACCCCAGCACGACCGGCAGACCAACCGCGGCGACGTGGTTGATGGTGAAGGCAACGCCGGCCGAGCCGGCGAAGTCGGCGGGGTCGGCGATCTTCTGGAAATAGGTCTCGATGGCGATGGCCATGGCGAAGAAGAGGTGGTCGAGAATGTAAAGACCCACCGCCAGGGCGGCGTTGTCCACGAAAGCATAGCCTGCGAAGACCAGAATCAATCCGATGTACTCGAACGTCAGGGCGCGGCGCTCGCCCCAGCGGCCGATGAGGTGGCCGATACGCTCGGCGAGCAGGATGTTGGCCAGGCAGTTGACCAGGAACATCAGCGCGATGGCTGCGGCGTCGAAGCCAAAGCGCTCGACCATCAGGAAGGCCGCGAAGACGACGAAGATCTGGCGCCGCGCACCCGACATGAAAACCAAGGCGTAGTAGAGCCAGTAACGCCGGCGCAACACCATTTGCTTGCGCTGGGCCACCTTGGCCGGAAAGGCCGGGAAGGCGAANCGGGCGGCCATGGCCAGGGCCACCGTGGCGCAGCCGCCTACCAAATAGACCCAGCGGAAATCGATCTTCAACAGTTCGATGGCGGCGTAGACCAGGGCATAGGCCAGCAGCGAGGCCAACGAGGTGGCCGCGATCAGGCGGCCCAGCAGCGCCGGCGCACGTTCCTTTTCGAACCACTGTAGCGCCAGCGAGTTTTGCAGGGTTTCGTAGTAGTGATAGCCCAACGACATTGCTAGCGTGGTGACGCAGAGCCCGAGGTAGCTGGGGAAGAAGCCCGTTACCATGACGCCCAGCCCGAGCAGTACCAGCGAGGCCAGCGCCAGCGCCTGTTCGGCCAGCAGCAGCAAAAGGAAAACCACGGCGAAGGCGAGAAATCCCGGCACCTCGCGCAGACTCTGCAACACGCCGATGTCGGCGCCGTCGAAAGCGGCGCGCTCGATGGCGAAGTTGTTGAGCAGTACGCTCCAGGTGGCGAAGGCCAGCGCCGAGGCCGAGGCCATCAGCACCAGCATCACTTCGGGCCGGCGGCGCCACGGGCGCTTTGTAGTCGGGGACGGGCGTGAGGACTCGGGAAGCATGGGCCTACCGTAGCCCTAGTCGGCCACAAGACGCAGCCTCAATTGGCGTTCTGCAAACCGTCCGAGATGTCGTTGAAAATATTGGTGAGGTCGCTGCCCAGCGTCGTCACGACGGCGATGATGGCGACGGCGATGAGGCCGGCGATGAGACCATATTCCACTGCCGTGACGCCGCCGACGTGACGCCAGAGCCGCTTGAGAATGAATTCTGGTGCGTTCATGGTAGGCCTGTTCTAGCAGCCAATGGTTAACGGAGCCTTGGGGTATCCCGGCTCCAGATCAGGGTTCCCCCTAATGCCTCCACCAGTTTATCAAGCCTTGGCCCTGCGTCTAGGCCCACCAAATGGGCCGCGCAGCGCCGGCAATCGCTGGCCCCGAAGCCTGTTATCGGGGCCGCGGTTTGCGTCTTCAGCCAGTCCACCAGATCGCATTCCCCGGCCGTCTCGAAGGTTGCGAAACCGCAAATGCGGACTAGCGCCGGGGGAGCGCTGGTCAGCCAATCGAGATGCCAGTGCCGGGGTTTTTGGCGTCTCAGGTGGCGGGCCAGACGGGCCCTCAGGCCGCCCGGTCCACGGGCGCTGCCCGCATAAAGGAAACGCCCCGGCGGAAGCATTGGTGGCTTCAGGCGCTGGGGTAACCGCCGCGGCGTCCGCACGTCGAGCAGCACGGCATAGGCCCCGGCGGTCTCGGGGACGCAGGCCAGGGTACCCCAAGCTGNGTTGGTCATCCCTGCCACCTCGCCAATTCCGCTTGTTCCCGACTATTTTAGACCTACCATATTTGCGTCACAGCCTCATTCCTGGAAGCAAATCATGAAGATCAGCATCGTCGGCGGCGGTCCCGCCGGGCTCTATTTCGGGCTGCTGGCCAAGAAGGCCAAGCCGGACCACCAAATCGATATCTACGAGCGCAACCAGCCCGATGACACTTTCGGCTTCGGCGTGGTGTTTTCCGACGAGACGCTCTCGGGGTTTCTCGACTACGACCGCGACAGCCACCGTGAGATCGTCGGCAACTTTGCCTATTGGGACGAAATCGACGTGCGCACCAAGGGCAGGGTGCTGCGCTCGGGCGGCCACGGCTTTTGCGGTATGTCGCGGCGCAAGCTGTTGCAGATCCTGCAGCGCCACGCCGCCGCGGCCGGTTGCGAGCTGCATTATGAAAGCGAGATCGACGATCTCGCTCGTTTTGCTGACAGCGACCTCATCCTGGCTGCCGACGGCATCAACAGCGTCATCCGCGATCAGCGCCAGGAGGCCTTCGGCACCAGCCTGGACTGGCGGCGCAACAAGTTCGTTTGGCTCGGCTCAAGCCTGCCGTTGGGTGCCTTCACCTTCATCTTCGAAGAAAACCAGCACGGACTATTTCGCGTCCACGCCTACCAGTTCGAGGCCGAGACCAGCACCTTCATCATCGAGTGCACGGAAGAGACTTGGCATCGGGCCGGCCTCGACAAGGCCGAGGAATCCGACACGCTGGCCTACTGTCAGGAGCTCTTCGCCGATCACCTCGAAGGCCACGAATTGATCGCCAACCGCTCGCTCTGGCGCACCTTCCCNACGGTACGCAACGAACGCTGGTATCAGGACAACGTGGTACTGCTGGGCGACGCCCTGCACACGGCTCATTTTTCCATCGGCTCGGGCACCAAGCTGGCCATGGAGGACGCTATTGCGCTGCACGAGGCGCTGGAGGCCAACGCCGACGTGGCCTCCGCCCTGGCCGCCTACGAAGGCGGTCGCCAGGACGAGGTGGCCAGGCTGCAGCGTACGGCCGAGACCAGTCTCATTTGGTTCGAGGACACCGAGCGTTACCGCGAACTCGACGCCGAACAGTTCGCCTTCAGTCTGCTCAGCCGCTCCAAACGCGTGACCTACGAAAATCTCCGGCTGCGCGATCCGGAATACATCGCCGGAATTGACGAATGGTTCGCCGATGGCGTGCGCAAGCGGGGCTTGCCCTTGGATGGTAATCCGCCGCCCATGTTCACGCCTTTCAGGCTTGGCGACATGGTGCTGGGTAACCGCGTCGTGGTTTCGCCCATGTGTCAGTATTCGGCTCGGGACGGTCTGCCCGACGACTGGCACCTGGTGCATCTCGGCAGCCGCGCCGTGGGCGGTGCCGCGCTGCTGTTCACCGAAATGACCAACGTCTCGGCCGAGGGCCGCATCACGCCCGGCTGCACCGGCATCTACAACCAGGCCCAGTGCGATGCCTGGCGCCGCGTCGTCGATTTCGCCCACGCCAATTCAGCCGCCAAGCTCTGCCTGCAGCTCGGCCATGCCGGGCGCAAGGCCGCCACCAAACTGATCTGGGACGGAGACAACGAGCCGTTGGAAGTTGGTGCCCTCACGGAGGGTCCCTGGCCCATCATGTCGGCCTCGCCGCTGCCCTGGTTCCCCCACAGCCAGGTGCCGCGTGAGATGGACCGGGGCGATATGGACCGGGTGCGCGAGGAATTCGTGCAGGCCGCCCGTTACGCCGAGGAAGCCGGCTTCGACATGATCGAGGTCCACATGGCGCACGGGTACCTGCTCTCGAGCTTCATCTCGCCGCTATCCAACGTTCGCGAGGACGAATATGGCGGCAGCCTGGATAATCGGCTCCGCTATCCTCTCGAAGTCTTCGAGGCGGCGCGAGAGGTTTGGGCCCACAAACCCATTTCCGTGCGCGTCTCGGCCACCGACTGGGTACCTGGCGAGGGCCTGGACGAGGCCGACGGGGTGGAACTCGCGCGCCGGCTCAAGGCGCTGGGCTGTGACATCATCGACGTCTCGGCTGGCCAAACCTCGACCCGGGCCGAGCCCGTCTACGGCCGCATGTTCCAGACGCCGTTTGCCGAACGCATCCGCCTGGAAGCCGAGATCCCGACCATCGCTGTGGGCAACATCACCACCGCCGATCAGGTCAACACCATCATCGCCGCCGGCCGCGCCGATCTATGCGCCCTAGCCCGGCCGCACCTTTCGGACCCCTACTTCACACTGCGCGCGGCGGCCCACTACGGCCAGGTCGACCAGCCCTGGCCGCAGCAATACAGTGCCGGCCGCGATCAAGCACTAGTCCTGGCCGAACGCCAGAACGAGGAACTCATCGACCTCCGCCTGGCCGTCAAGCCGGACCGCCCGACGGAACCGGAGGCCATGGTGCCTGGAATTTCGGCGATCCGGATCTAGGCGGGCTAGTACCCCAGCACCTGGAAGAAGATCAGCACCATACCGATCCACGACACCAGGAACGCCCCCGTGCGGATCCAGGGCACGCCGGCGATGTGGACGACGGTGCGAACCGCCTGGCCCCAGAAGAAGAGCCGGGCACCAAGGGCCGTCATTTCGTTGCTGATGCCGCCGACGTGGGCTAGCAGTACCAGGGCCGCGAAGGGCGCCAGGTTTTCCACCCAATTGGCATGGGCGCGAATGCTGCGCAGAGCCCAGGCGGGAAGCGGTGCCGGATCGTCGGGATAGCCGGCTGTGGCCGCCAAGCCCCAAGCCTGAGTGCGGGCCAGAATATAGGGAAGCCAGAGCAGGATGCAGATCAGGGCCGAATAGGCCAGCATCCTGAGTTCGACTGAAAGTTCGGGCATCGTAACCCCTCCTGTCTTGGCAAACTGTCCGATGGCCACGAGATATAGTACAAGCCACCAAACATAATACTAGATATTGAGGTTTGACGCCAGACAAGAAGGAGCAGTTAGACGACGTTAAGTTCGGGCACGGGCTTGTTCTCGATGATGCGCTCGTAGCCAAACCGCGAAAGGTCCAGGGTGCGATAGCTGCCGAACGTTATTAGCTCGCTCATCGCCCGGCCCACAGCCGGGCTTTGTTGCAAGCCGTGGCCGCTGAAGCCGTTGGTGAAATAGAGGTTTTCGACCTCCGGGTGGGGTCCCAGGATGGCGTTCTGATCGAGCGTGTTGTAGGCGTAGTGCCCGGCCCAGGCGCGCACCAGCTTGAGCGTCTCGAAGGCCGGGACGCGCCGTGCCAGCAACGGCCAGATGGTCTCGAAGAGATCGTTGGCGAGCTCAAGGCCGTCGCTATCCGGGTCCTGGTCCGGGTCTTGGTCGGGGGCCGGCGAGATACCGCTGAGGAAATTGCGGCCCTCGGGCCGAAAGTAGAGCCCGGTTGGATCGATGACCAGTGGGCAGTCGGCGATTGGCTGCGGGCAGTCGATGACGTGGACAATGCGTTTTCGTGCCCGTACCGGAAGATCAAGACCAGCCATGGCCGCCAAGCGGTTGGCGCGGGGGCCGGCGGCATTGACCGCCAGGCCGAATTCGAGCCGATCGCCCGAGGCCAGTTCGGCGGCCACCAGGCGGTTTCCCTGCCGCGCCAGGCCCACCACTTCGTCGCGCAGGTAGCGCACCCCCAGGCTGATGGCCTTCTGCTTGAACGCCTGCAAAAGCGCATAAGAATCGAGCCACCCTTCGTTGGCCAGGCCCAGCGAGCCGGCCGCCAGGTCGTCGACGGCCAACCAGGGAAAGCGCATCCTTAGTTCAGCCGGAGTCAGCAGCGCCACGGCGGCGCCGCAGTCCAGTTGCGTATGGTGGTTGGATTCGAGGATGGGCAGGGATTCCTCGGTCGCCAAAAAGAGATATCCCGATTCGCGAAAAGCGATGTCGGGGGCTTCGCCGTCGATGGCCAGGTATTGGCCGGCGGAGCGGAAGAACTCGGCGCCAAACAGCGACATGCGGATGTTCTCGGGCGTCGAGAATTGCTGCCGGATCGAAGCCACCGACAGTGCCGTAGACGAGGTTGCATAGGTGGGATCGCGTTCGACGACGGTGACGCGTCCGTCAAAAGCCGGCTCGGCGGCCAAAAAATACGCCACCGCGCTGCCGATGACGCCGCCGCCGATGACCAGTACGTCGGGTTTTTCGCTCATCCTCCGATACCCCTTCTGGGTCCGCTACACATTGTGTCCGTGAAATCCTATCGTGCATACTGCGCCGGTTTTGGTGAAAGGGGTCAAGATGCGTGATTTTCAGTCTCCCGGCCGTTCTGCGGTGCGGGCGCTCAACGGCATTGCGGCGACTTCCCATCCCCTGGCCACTCTGGCGGCGCTCGACATTCTCAAGGCCGGCGGCAACGCCGTCGATGCTGCCGTGGCGGCCTCCGCCGTGCTGTGCGTCGTCGAGCCCCAGTCGACAGGTATCGGCGGCGACTGTTTTGCCCTCTTTGCGCCCAATGGAAGCGCCGATATCGTCGCCGTCAACGGCTCGGGCCGGGCGCCGGCGCGGGCCACTGCGAACTGGTACCTGGAGCGNGAGATCGAGCGCCTGCCGCTCTACCACAGCCATGCCGTGACCGTACCCGGTGCCATCGATGCCTGGGCCACGCTACTCGAACGTTTCGGCACCATGGAGCTGGGCCGGCTGTTGGGCGCCGCCATCGGCTTTGCCAACGATGGCTACGTGGTGCACGAGCGGGTGGCCCGAGACTGGCAGGCCGCGTCCGACAAGCTGGCCCGGGACGAAAATGCCGCGCGCATCTTCCTGCCCGGCGGTAAGGCCCCGGCGGTGGGGGACGTGCACCGCCAGCCCGAACTGGCGGCAACGCTGCGCACCATCGCGGCCGAGGGCCGCGACGGTTTCTATTCCGGGCGCGTCGCCGAGGACATTGTCGCGTATTTGAATTCCCTAGACGGCCTGCATTCCCTGGAGGATTTCGCCGGCCAGGAGACCGAGGTCCTCGACCCCATCAGCACCACCTATCGCGGCCACCAGGTCTTCGTAGTGCCGCCCAACAACCCCGGTATTACGGCACTGCTGATGCTCAACATCCTCGAGGCGTTCTCCTTTGCCGGCCTCGATCCCCTGAGCATCGAGCGATTTCATTTGCAGGGTGAGGCCACGCGTCTCGCCTTCAATGTGCGGGAGACCTACCTCGGCGATCCCCGCCAGGTCGAGGTGCCGGTGGATAATTTGCTCTCGAAGGACTTCGCCCAAGTGTTGGCCAGGGAGGTCAGCCGCGAACGGGCCATGGCGCTCGAGGCCATCCGCTCGCCCGG
>NZDS01000079.1 GCA_002690215.1 Rhodospirillaceae bacterium
TGATCTCCCGGCGATCAACGAACGAGCCGATGGTCATGCCGACCAATTGCTGGCATTTGGCCGCAGCGGCATACTGCTTGGCCGCACGAGCTTCGTCGCGAAGCGTGATCAGGTCGCGAACAACGTTATCGACTGTGACAATATGGCGCTCTTGGGCTTCTGTGCGCAGCTCGGCAACGCGGCGTTTGACGTTATCTTTCGTTAATAGCCGAGAAGCCGCGACTTTGGCGGATCCTTCCGCGTAGCCCGCCATCGCGGCCGCGGCGGCACCGGAGCGGCCTTCCACGAGAGCCCGGCAAAAGGCGTCCTGACGGGCGCTCAGGGCAGGCTTATTGTTCGTTCTCTCAGGCATAACAAAATCTCTCCGTCAGGGCCAAGAACTGTCGCCGTGCGAGGCCGGCGCCGGTCACCCGCACCGGCTCTTCTGTACTGCCGGCAGCCTTAGTCGGTCTGGTTATAATATACACATTTTTTGTGTGAAATACTAGAGGCGCTGCTCTGACGCTCTTGCGGTGCGGACGGCAACCTACCCCTGCTCTGCCAGCGGCGCGCGACCCTGAAACTTTGCCGTCGCCGCCACCCGGAAAAAACTTGCCCTTTTTCGGCAACGTTTTTCCGACGCCAGCGAACTTGACCGCGAGCGGTCGCAAGCGTTGACATAGGCTGCCGGCTGATTACTTGTACGCCATGCTGTCATCGATCCTTCAAGAACCGGCGCCCGACGCCACCCTGGACGAATGGCGCGAGTTCCAGCGCCAGCTCGATGATCTGCCTAATGGCGACACGATCACCGACATACGGGCCGAGGCCGCGGCGAAGATCCGCGAGCTAATCGCACGGGCCGCGTAGCTCAGCCTTGGCGACGCAGCGGCACACAACCCCCGTCCCACACGCTCACCCGAAAACAAGCTGAGGAGTACATCGAGCAGAAACGAACGGAGGCCCGAGAAGGTCGCCTATCGCTTCCAAAGGGCCGCAAGCTGCACCTGACGTTCGCCTCCGCAGCAGCGATCTACCTCCAGAAACTTCGGGAGATCGGTGGCAAGGACATCGCCGCCAACGAGCGACACCTACTCGCCTTGCCGAAACCGGCGCTGACATCAAAACCCTGCAGGAGTTCTCAGGGCATCAGAGTATCGAGATGGTTCTCCGCTACGCCCACGCCCAGGATCGAGCGATCGACCGGGCTCTAGATGCTATGGAAAGGGGAACGGTAGAGGAACATCCGGGACACCGGAATCACCGACGTTCTTGACACGTTTACACAGGAATTACACACACTGCCGTCTGCTGGCAGTCCAATATTTTCGAAAACTCGCAGAAACCTTGGCGCGCCCGGAGGGACTCGAACCCCCGACCTCAAGATTAGGAATCTTGCGCTCTATCCAACTGAGCTACGGGCGCCTTGCCGAGAGTGGGCCAGCATAGCTGAAGCGGCTCCCGTCGCAAGCATTGCCACAAACTACCGGGGTCATGGATTCGGCGGCCAAATTCGGCTATGTCAGGGCCGGATCTGGCGGCCACGGTTGGAGCTATGGGTTTTCATATCGGTGTCGACGTGGGCGGCACTTTCACGGATTTTTTACTGCACGATGAAGCGGCCGGCGCCACCGCCTTCAAGGTGCTGTCGACGCCAGACGATCCGGCACGGGCGGTGTTCGCGGGGCTCACCGAGATGGCGGCGGCGCAGGATTTGCCGCTCGATGATTTCCTGGCCGGCGTCGAGTTGATCGTCCACGGCACCACGGTCACCACCAACGCCGTGCTGACCGGCGAGGTGGCGCGCACCGGGCTGCTGACCACGCGCGGCTTTCGCGATGCCCTGCAGATGCGCCGGGGCATCCGCGAAAAGCTCTATGACAACAAGTACACCGCCCCCCGGCCCATCGTGCCGCGGCGGCGCCGGCTGCCAGTGGCGGAACGCATCGACCTGGACGGCAACGTGGTCCAGCCGCTGGCCGAGGACGAAGTGGCAGCGGCCATCGAAGAACTGCGCGGCCAAGACATCGAGGCGGTGGCGATCTGCTTTATGCATTCCTACGCCAACCCGGACCACGAGGCGCGGGCGGCCGAGATGGTGGCGGCGGCACTGCCCGAGGCCTATCTCTCGGTTTCGGCGCAGATCCTGCCCCAGGTGCGTTTTTATGAGCGCACCTCGACGACGGTGCTGAACGCCGCCGTGGGGCCGGTGCTGAAGCGCTACCTCGACAGTCTGGTGGCCAAGCTCGATGGCTCTGGCTTTGCCGGGGTACTGCTGATCATGCAATCCAACGGCGGCGTCACGGCGCCGGGTACGGTCAGCCAACTGGCGGCCTCGACGCTGCTCTCGGGCCCGGCCGCGGCGCCGGTGGCGGGGCTGGCCTATGCAGCGCTGCACGGCGCCCGTGACATCATCACCGTCGACATGGGTGGCACCAGCTTCGATGCCGCGCTGGTCAAAGACCAAGTCCCCCAGGTCACCAGCGCCGGCAGCGTCGACCGCCTGGCGCTGGCGCTGCCGACCATGGAGATCAACACCATCGGTGCCGGCGGCGGCTCGATCGGCTGGATCGACGAGGGCGGGCTGTTGCGCATGGGACCGGAAAGCGCCGGCGCCGACCCGGGCCCGGCCTGCTACGGCCGTGGCGGCCAGCGCCCCACCTGCACCGATGCCAACCTGGTGCTGGGATATCTGGCAGCCGGATTTTTTGCCGGTGGCCGGATAGCCCTCGATGGCGCCGCCGCAGAAGCCGCCATCGCCGAACATATCGCCGGACCGCTGGACCTCGACGTGGTGGCGGCGGCGGCCGGCATGGTCCAGGTGATGAACGTCAACATGGCCTCGGCGATGCGTGAGATCTCGGTACAGAAGGGCTATGACCCGCGGGAATTCCTGATGATCTGTGCCGGCGGCGCCGGGCCCATTCACGCCGCCATGATCGCCCGCGAGCTCGACATCCGGCGCTTCCTGGTGCCGCGCGATTCGTCCATTTTCTGCGCTGCCGGCATGCTGCGCTCCGACCTCAAGCACGATTTCGTGCGCTCGCTGCACGGCCTGCTGGCGCCCGGTGGTATCGATCCTGACGAGCTGAGCCACTCGGTGGCTGAATTGCAAGCCGAGGCTCAAGCGGTGCTGGCTGATGACGGCATTCCTCCCGAACGCCGCCGCCTCGAGCACGCCGCCGATTTGCGCTATCTGGGCCAATATCACGAGGTCACCGTCGAGCTGCCGGCGGATACTCTCGAGAGCTGCGACGTGGCCGCTATCGCAGCGGCCTTTCACGCTGCCCATGATCGTCTTTACGGCTACCATCTGGCTGATGAGGAAACCGCCATCGAGCTGGTCAACCTGCGTCTCACGGCTATCGGCGTGACGGAAAAGCCGCCCCTGGAAACGCAGCCCGAGGCGGGCCCCGACCCGGCCACCGCACTCAAGGGCCGGCGCCCGGTCTACCTGCCCGAGACCCGTGATTTCGCCGAGGTGGCGGTTTTCGACGGCGAACACCTGGCGCACGGCATGCGCATCGAGGGGCCCGCCATCGTCGAGCAGGTCAACACGACGGTCTTCCTGCCGCCCGGCCACGACCTGGCCTGCGATGCCGGCGGCAGTTTCATGGTCACAGCGCTATGAGTTCCGCCGAGCACACCATCGATCCCATCCTGGCCTCGGTGCTGCAGCGCCGTCTCAAGTCGATCACCGAGGAGATGGGTCTGACGCTTTTGCGCACCACGCGCTCGCCCATCCTCAATGAAGCGCGGGACTTCGTCACCGGACTCTACGACGCCCAGGGCGACATGCTGGAGCAGACCGAATATATCCCGGTGCTGGCTTTCGCGCTGCAACCGGTCTGCCGGCGCATCGTCGAATTCTTCGGCGACGACATCCACGACGGCGACGTTATTTTGCATAACGACGTCTTCTCGGGCGGCAACCAGAACGCCGACGTAGCGGCTTTCAAACCGATTTTCCATGCCGGCAAGCTGGTCGCCTGGGCGGCCTGCAAGGGCCATCAGGCCGACATCGGCGGCGCCGTCGCCGGGGGCTACAACCCCGAGGCCCGCGAAGTCTGGCAGGAGGCGTTTCGCATCCCGCCGGTCAAGGTCTATGACCGCGGCCGACGCCGCGACGACGTCTGGAACCTGATCTTCGCCAACGTNCGGCTNAAGATCGTGGAAGANGACATCAAGGCNCAACTGGGCGGNTGCGTGGTCGGNGANCGCGGCNTCAAGNCGNTNTANGANCGCTACGGCCCGGNCGTCNTGGCGGCGCANNTNGCTCAGCTTTTCGATTCCACCGAGCGCATCGTGCGGGCCGAGATTACCAAGATCCCGGACGGCCGCTACCAGGGCAGCTCCGTCGCCCACTACGACGGCGTCAACGTGGGCTCGACGATGAATATCGAGCTGGCGGTGACGGTGGCGGGCAGCGAAGTAACATTCGATTTCACCGGCTCGTCACCCCAGACACCGGGGTTCGTCAACGCCCCCTATGCCGCCACCGCTTCGGCCCTGATGCTGACGTTCCTGATGCTGATCAATCCCGACATCCCCCACAATGCCGGGCTGCACCGGCCCATCCGCATCGTCAATCCCGAGGGCTCGTTCCTCAATGCCGCCTTCCCCGCCGCCACCACCTTCGGCAACTCGCTCACCGGACCGACCTCGGACGCCATCTTGCGGGCCTTCGCCCAGGCCATTCCGGAGATGGTGACGGCCGGCTGGAACCGCATGATCAGCCTGGCGCTAACCGGCGAGGATCCGCGCCACGCCGGGCGCCGTTTCGTCGATATCCTGTTCCTTGCCCTTAAAGGCGGCTCCGGCGGAACGCAAGGCGCCGACGGCTACGACCACATCGGCCTGATCAACTGCGCCGGCGGCCTGGCGGCCCAGGACTACGAGATGTTCGAAATCCACAATCCGGTGCACATCGAATTCCACGAATACTGGCCCGATTCGGCCGGTGCCGGACGCTGGCGCGGCGGCCTGGGCGTGGAGAGCGAATTCGTGGTGGCGGGCCACAACGTCACCGCCATAGCTTTCGGTGACGGCGTCGACGAAGAAGCCCGGGCCTTCGGCCTCTTCGGCGGCACGACCGGCGCCATCAACACCTTGTCCATCGAGGCCCCTGACGGCAGCGTGCGCCGGCCCAAGGCCAAGCAGATCTTGCGTGATATCATGCCGGGCAGCCGCATCCGCCAGCAGGCCGGCGGTGGTGGCGGCTACGGTGCCGCCCATGAGCGTCCCATCGACGTGGTGCTCGAGGACGTACACAACGGTTTGGTGAGCCCCGATCAGGCCCGCGCCCTTTACGCCGTGGCCGTCGATCCCGAAACCCTGGCGGTTGACCGCGCCGCAACGGAAAAGCTGAGGAAATCATGACCCGTATCGACCACATCGGCATCGTCGTCGCCGACCTGGAGGCGGCCATTCCCCATTACCGCAAGGTATTCGGCGAGGTTCACGAGCGCCGCGACATGCCCGAGGCAGGCTTGCGCATCGCCACTTTCGAGGCCGAAAACGTCACCGTCGAACTTCTGCAACACACATCAGGCGGAGACGGCGCGGCGCGTGACTTGCTGGGCCTGCAGCCCGGCCTCAATCACATCGCGGCCCGGGTCGACGACGTGCCCACGACGATCGACGAGTTGGGTGCGGCAGGCTTCCAGGTCATGGACGGCTTTCCCCGCGAGGGCCTGCACGGCCCGGTGGCGTTCTTCGAGCAGGAAGAGGATATGGCGCTGCTCTTCGAGGTTTGCGAGCACCATGAGGGGCACGAAGAGACGTGAACAGCGATGCGCTCAAGGAACGTGCTGCGGCGCTGATGATCGGTGGTCTGGTCGGCGACATCTCGCCCGACCTCCAGCGCCTCTCGCTGATGCTCTACCGGCTGCTGGCCGAGGGCACCCCGGTTTCGCGCCAGGCCCTCGCCAAGACCGGCGATTTGATCGATCAGATCCCAGCCTCGACGCTGGTTTGGGAGAACGGATCCATCGTCGCCTATGGCGGCCTCAGCCTGCGGCCCAGCGACCACGTCTTCGACGTCGCCGGCAGACGCTTCTATACCTGGTGCGTCTTCGACGGCCTCTTCCTGCCCGAGATCATCGCCCAGCCGGCAACGCTGACGACGCGTTGCCCGACCACGAATGCGGTCATCGAAGTGGAGATCGAGCCCGGCGCCTTGCGCTCCCACCGGCCGGCCGCGCCGGTGATGTCGATCGTCGCCCCCGAGATCGCGGCCTGCGTCGAGAATCTACGCGGTGCCTTTTGCCAGCACGTACGTTTCTTTGTGGACGAAACCGCGTTCCGGGACTGGGCGCGGAGACGTGATGGGGTGACGTCGATCGACATCGCAGAGGCCTACGAACTGGCCCGTCAACGCAACGCTCACCGCTTCGCTGCCGTCGAACTGATCTAAGCTGCACGAATAGGTTCGCAATGAGGAAGATCCCATGACGCTATTCGAGTCCAGGACCGTGGCCGGGGGGGATAGTTTCGCCGCCAACCGCGCCGACATGATGGCGCTGATCGATCAGCTCTCGGAATTGAACGGCCGCGCCGTGCAGGCCTCGGAACGGCGCCGGCCGCGCTTCGAAGAACGTGGCCAGCTGACACCGCGAGAGCGCCTGACCCGGCTTTTGGATCCCGGCATGCCGTTTCTCGAGATCGGCAACATGACGGGTTATCTCAGGGACAGCGACGATCCGGAAAAGAGCCTACCCGGCGGCAGCATGATCGCCGGTATCGGCTTCGTCAGCGGCGCGCGCTCAATGATCATGGTCGACGACAGCGGCATAAACGCCGGCGCCATGACCACGTCGAGCCTGAAGAAGACGTTGCGCTGCCAGGAAATCGCGCTGGCCAAGAAGCTTCCCTTCATCCATCTGGTGGAAAGTGCCGGCGCCAATCTCATGGAGTTCCGCGTCGAGGACTGGCTCATGGGCGGCACCATGTTCTGCCATCTCGCCGAACTCAGCGCCGCCGGCATTCCCACACTGGTAGTGCTGCACGGCCCCTCGACAGCCGGCGGCGCCTATATGCCGGGCATGAGCGACTACGTCATCGGTATCAAGGGCCGCGGCCGGGCCTTTCTCGCCGGCCCGGCGCTCCTTAAGGCGGCCACCGGAGAGGACGCCAACGAGGAGGAACTGGGCGGCACCGAGATGCATGCCACCGTTTCCGGGCTGGTGGAGTACCAGGCCGAGGACGATGCCCACGGCATCCTGCTGGCCCGCGAGCTGATGGCCAGATTGGACTGGAACGCCAACTGCCCGCGCCGCGAAGCCGTCGATTTCCAGCCACCACGTTACGATCCCGACGAGATCGCCGGCGTCGTACCCGTCGATCAGCGCAAGCCCTACGACGTGCGCGAGGTCGTGGCGCGCATCGTCGACGGCTCGGAATTCCTCGACTTCAAACCCGACTACGGCGCCGCCACCATCAACGCCCAGGGCAACGTCTTCGGCCACCCCTGCGGCTTCATCGGCAACAACGGACCCATCGATCCCGACGGCGCCGCCAAGACCGGCCAGTTCATACAGCTCTGCGACCAGGCGCACGTGCCGCTGGTGTTCCTGAATAACACCACCGGCTTCATGGTGGGCACCGAGGTCGAGCGCCACGGCATGATCAAGCACGGCTCGAAAATGATCCAGGCGGTGTCCAATGCCCGGGTGCCCAGATTCACCTTCATGGTCGGCGCCAGCTATGCCGCCGGCAACTACGGCATGTGCGGCCGGGGCTATGACCCCGACTTCCTTTTCGGCTGGCCCAACGCCCGCATCGGCCTGATGGGCGGCGAACAGGCGGCCCGCACCATGACCCAGGTGATGACGATAGCCGCCGAACGCCGCGGCACGAAGGTCGATCCCGCGGCGCTCGCAGAGCAGGAAAAAACCATCATCGCGCATTTCGATTCCCAGGCCAGCGCCTTCTATACCTCGGGGCTTTTGCTCGACGACGGCGTCATCGATCCCCGGGACACGCGCAAGGTTCTGGGCTTCCTGCTCGACACCTGCTGGGAGGCGCGTCACCGCGAGTTGATGCCGAACAGCTTCGGCGTAGCCCGTATGTAGCCGCCGTCAAAGGATCAGCACCAATGGGTAATTTCGACAGCATCCTGGTGGCCAACCGGGGAGAGATTGCGGTTCGAGTCATGAAAACCGCAGAAGCACTCGGCTACCGCACCGTCGCCATTTATTCCGAAGCCGATGCCGGAGCACCACACGTGGCATTGGCCGACGAGGCCTACCTGGTTGGCCCGCCAGCGGTTGGCGAATCCTATCTACATGCCGAACGCGTGCTCGAGGCGGCCCGGCGATCCGGTGCCCAGGCCATTCATCCCGGCTACGGCTTCTTTTCGGAAAACGCCGACTTTGCCGAGCAATGCGAGCGCGCCGGCCTGATCTTCATCGGTCCAACGCCCGCAGCCATCCGCGCCATGGGCAACAAGGCCGAGGCCAAACGGTTGATGCTGGATTCAGGCGTTCCCTGCATTCCCGGCTACCAGGGCGAGGACCAGTCGGACGCGGCCCTGGCCGCGGCGGCCGGCGAGATCGGCTATCCCCTGATGGTCAAGGCGGCGGCCGGCGGCGGCGGGCGCGGCATTCGCCTGGTCGGCGAAGCGGCGGCCCTAGAGGCCGCGCTGACGACCGCGCGTTCCGAAGCGGCCAACGCCTTCGGATCGGACGAACTGATCCTCGAAAAAGCACTGGTGAGACCGCGGCACGTCGAGGTCCAGGTCTTTGGCGACCGGCACGGCAACACCATCTATCTGGGCGAACGCGACTGCTCGGTCCAACGCCGCCACCAGAAGGTCATCGAGGAGGCTCCCTCGCCCGCCGTGACGCCCAAGCTACGCCAGGCCATGGGTGAGGCAGCCGTGGCAGCGGCCCGCAGCATCGACTACAGCAATGCCGGCACGGTCGAATTCCTGCTCGACGCCGCGGGAGAATTCTATTTTCTCGAGATGAACACACGGCTCCAGGTCGAGCACCCGGTGACCGAACTGGTGACCGGATTCGATCTCGTTGCGCTCCAGCTCATGGTGGCCCAGGGCCAGCCGCTGGGGATCGAACAGGCAGATGTCGCCATCGCCGGCCACGCCATCGAAGCTCGGCTTTATGCCGAGGATCCGGCCAACGGCTTTCTGCCCAGCTCCGGCACCGCCGAATGCTGGCGTCCGGCGGCGGGTGACGGCGTGCGCATCGACCACGGCCTCGACGAGGGCCAGGAGATACCGCCATTCTATGATTCCTTGGTGGCCAAGGTGATCGCCTGGGGTGAGGATCGCGAAGCCGCGCGGCGGCGTCTTAGGCGCGTGCTGCGCAACACCGTGCTGCTGGGGCCGGAGAGCAACAAGGACTTCCTCGTGGACATCCTTGGGAACCCGAAATTTGCGGCCGGCGAGGCCACCACGGAGTTCATCCCCGAGGAGTTTCCCAGCGAGAGCCTGGCCGCCAAATCGCCCAGCAGCGAACAGGCCGCGGTGGCCGCCGTGGTGCAGTATTGCGGGGAGCGCCAGGTTTCGGCGGAACAAAGCCCGGTGGGCCACCAGACCATGGCAGCGGGTGAGCTCAGGAATTGGTACAGCTCCGGCAACTTGCATTCCCATTACCGCTACCCCGCCCCATCCGACGACGTTCTCGACTTGATGGTCACGGCGCGGGGCGAGAGCGACTATGTGGTGGCAATGGGAGACGAAGAAATCATCGTCTCGCTCCACACGTTCGGCGACCGGACGGCCGAGATCTCGGTCGCAGGTGCCCGCAAGCAGGTTCATTTCACCATTGCGGCGGGCGAAATCCACCTGGCCATCGACGGCGCCAGTTTCCGCCTGCAAAACCAGATCGCCTTTGCGGCACTGGCTGCCGGCGCGGCCGGCGGCGGTCAGGTCACGGCACCGATGCACGGCAACGTGCTCAGGGTGCTTGTGGCCGCGGGCGACAGCGTCGATGAGGGCGCGCCGCTGGTCATCCTCGAGGCCATGAAGATGGAGCACGAGGTGGCGGCGACGGTGTCCGGCGAGGTCACAGACGTCAAGGCGGCGGTCGGCGTGCAAGTGGCTGCCGGGGCGCTGCTTGTCGAGATCGAACCGGCTGAAGACACCTGAGCGAGCCGGTGTTACGCTGAACCGGCGGCAACGGCAAACGGAGTGATCATGCAGCAAGACGGTTTGGTCGTTGTCGTCAAGCATGACTGCCCGACCTGCGTCATGGTGGCGCCGGTGCTAGCCCAACTGGCCGAGGGAACGGCGCTTGAGGTCTATTCGCAGGACGACCCCGAATTTCCCAACCAGCCGGGCGTTTTCGATGATCGGGAACTGGATGCGTCGTACCGATTGGATGTCGAGATCGTGCCCACGCTGGTGCGTTTTTCCGGCGGCCAGGAGGTCGAGCGCACCTATGGCTGGGACCGCGCGGTCTGGGAGAAGCTGAGCGGCGTCAGCGGCCTGGGCTCCGACCTGCCTGAAGCGCGGCCCGGCTGCGGCGCCCTCAACCAGGAACCGGCACGCCTGACCGAGCTCAAGATCCGCCACGGCGATGCCGGCATCACGGCGCGCCGCGTTCCCATTGGCGCCCAGGAAGACCCCATCGAGGCCTGCTTCGAGCGCGACTGGAGCGATGGCCTGCCGGTGGTGCCGCCGACCGACGAACGCGTCTTCGCCATGTTGCAGGGCAGCAGCCGCCAACCCGACGAGGTGCTCGGCGAGATGCCGCCCAACTATGGCCCCTGCACGGTGGAAAAGGTCGCCATCAACGCCGTCATGGCAGGCTGCAAGC
The DNA here is from genome assembly GCA_002690215.1 of Rhodospirillaceae bacterium. Taxonomy (GTDB): domain Bacteria; phylum Pseudomonadota; class Alphaproteobacteria; order UBA2966; family UBA2966. The sequence continues at coordinate 10,758 of NZDS01000079.1, forward strand.
CGGAATACATGCCGGTCGTCCTGGCCGCCGTCGAGGCCGCGCTGGACCGCGATTTTGCCCTGCACGGCGTGCTGGCCAGCACTCGCTTTACCGGCCCGGTGATCATCGTCAACGGCCCCATCGCCAAGCGTATCGATATGAACGGCGGCATCAACGCGCTGGGGCAGGGAAACCGCGCCAATGCTACCATCGGCCGGGCGCTGCAGCTCGCTATCCGCAACATCGGCGGCGGCAAGCCCGGCGGCGTCGACCGCGCCACGCTGGGCAGTCCGGGAAAATACACCTACTGCTTCTGCGAAGACGAAGCAGGCTCGGCCTGGACTCCGTTGACGGTCGATCGCGGCTTTGATGCTGGCACGAACGCCGTCACGGTGTTTGCCGGCTACGGCCTGCAGGGCGTCGTCGACGAACGCGCGCGCACGCCCGAGGACATCGCATCAGTTTTTGCCAGCAGCCTGCGGGCGGTCGACAACATCAACAAATTCCCCGCGCCCGACGCCATATTGGTCGTCTGCCCCGAGCACGAACGCACGCTGGCCACCGGCGGCTGGGACAAGGCGCGCCTGCACCAGGAGCTCATCGAGCGCCTGACGGTGCCGGCGGACAGCGTCATGCCCGGCCAGAACGGCATCCAGGAAGGCGCACCCGCGAGCTTTGCCGGCAAGATGATCTGCAAGTTCCCGCCCGGCGCCCTGATGATCGTGCGGGCCGGCGGCAGCGCCGGCAAGTTCTCCGGCGTCATCGCCGGCTTCACCGTATCCAGCCCCGATTACTCCCGACCCGTAACCAAGGAGATCCGAACATGAACCCAGATGGGACCTTGCTCGACCCGACCTCGGAGATCGAGGTGGTAGGCCGAGCGCGCCTGCCCAAACCGAAGTCGCTGGACGGCCTGACGGTGGCGCTGCTGGACATCTCCAAGCCCCGCGGCGACATCTTCCTCGATCGCCTGGCGGAGCTGATGGATGATCGCGGCATCACGGTCAGGCGCTACCGCAAACCCTCGGTGGCCTGGCCGGCACCCGTCGAGATCCAGCAGGCCATCGCCGAGGAATGCGACATAGTCGTCGAAGGCCTGGCCGATTGAGGCAGCTGTACGTCGTGCTGTACGCATGACCTCAGAAACCTCGAAAGCCGCGGCCTACCCAGTATTGGCGTAGCCACCCACGAATTCGTCCAGGCCGCCAAGGTGCAGGGCGACGCGCTGGGCTACGACCCCCACTACGTCTGGGTGGCGCATCCCATGCAGGATCGCACGGATGCCGAAATGCAGGCGCTGGCGGAAAAGCACTTCGACGAGATCGTGGCGGCGCTGACCAGCCAGGACACCTGACTGGAGGCCGCCAGGAAAATGACGGAATCACCATCGGACAACCTTGAGAAGGCAAAACGGATACTCGCCGAAAACCCCTCGATCGATCTTCACAGCCATCTGGGTTTGTGGGAAGGCAAGGGCCTGACGGGAATCGGCGAGATCGGCAAATACATCGGCGACGATCTGATAAAACTTCTCGTCGAGCGCATGATTGCTTCGGGCTGCAAAAGCGCCTCGGTCAATCTGACGAGCGACGTTTCTCTGCTTGCGCTGGGACAGCCGGGTAACAAGATCCGGGACTACGAACCCGGTGAAGCCTGGGACGATTATCTGCGTCAGCGAACAATCCTGCAGGACTTCTTCGAAACCATGCCGCTCGAGCGTGCCGAGAGCGCGGACGATATCGAGCGCATCCATGAGGCCGGCAAGCTGGCGGTCTTCCTGTCGGTCGAGGGGGGCCATATGGTCGAGGACGACCTCGATCTTTTGACAACCCTGCGGGCCGACGGGATCGTCAAGTTTCAGCCCATTCACTACGTATATTCGACGCTCGGCGACAACCAGACGGACGAGGAAGTCCATGGCGGTCTCACGCCACTGGGCAAGGACGCAGTAAGGATGGCCCACGACCTCGGCATGGTGGTGGACGCGGCCCATGCCTCCCTGAAGGCGGCCGCGGACATGGCCGCGGTGACGGGCGCGCCGATCGTTCTTTCGCATACGCTGATGAAGTACCCGTCGGCTGGAAAAAACGGCGAAACGGAATTCCCGCCCCGCTGGATATCCCAGGAATACGCCAAGCTGATCGCCGAAACAGGCGGCATGATCGGCACCTGGGCGATCAACAAGCCCAACGGAGTGGGCAGCGCAGACGAATTCGTCGAGGTCGTCTTGGCCATGATCGACAGCGTCGGCATCGACCATGTCGGCTGGGCCACCGACTACATCCACGTCGCCATGGGCCCCTGGTTCAGAGACTTCCGGGATTTCCCCGCGCTCTGTGCAAAGTTCCTCGACAAAGGGCTCGGCGAAGCAGATTTGGTCAAGTTTGTCGGCGGCAATGCGCTGCGCATAATGGAAGCCGTCGGCCCCTCTGCCCCTGGCGCAACAGCCTGAAAGTCACGAAACAGCACGGCACCAGCAGCAACAGGATGGTGGCCAGGGTGATCGGCGCGGCGACAACGGAATTCGTCCAGGCCGCCAAGGTGCAGGGCGACGCGCTTGGCTATGACCCCCACTACGTCTGGGTGGCCCACCCCATGCAGGACCGCACCGACGCCGAAATACAGGCCCTGGCGGAAAAGCATTTCGACGAAATCGTAGCGGCGCTGATCAGCCAGTAGGGGTGGCTAGGCGCTATTTCTTGGCGCGCGGCTAACGGGAAAATCAGGGGCGGCTCAGACTCAATCTTCCAGAACCGCCCCCGCCCCCCCGGGCGTGTCAATTTTCCGTCGCCGATCAGCAGTTATTCGCCCAACCTCAGCACCGTCGTGCCGTTGTTGAATATCGTCTGATTGCCGTAGCGCTGTGAAGAGGTGCCATCGCTGTAGATTGTTTGGTTGCCAAAGTGTTGCGCCGAAGTGCCGTTGCTGAAGAAGGTCTGGTTGCCGATCCGCTGGGCGGAGGTGCCGTCGTTATAGAAGGTGTGATTGCCGATTCGCTGGCCGGAGAGGCCGTTGTTGCAATTGAATTGACCGCCAATCATTTGGCAATTGGTCTGCGCCAGCGCTGATGTGGATCCGACGGAAATCGCCACCACCGCCGCAGCCGCAAACAATGTCTTTTGCATACTAAGCCCCCATCACAGCCATGAAACAAAACCTCGACCCATCGTTGGATCGAAAATCAACGAGATGAAAATATACTTTTAGATGTGATGAATCAACCGAAAAACGGTGCTACATGACTGCCGGAAACATTACCTAAGGATGAACTTCTAGAATTCGTCTTGGTGGAATTTGAAAGACTGGCGTCCGTTCTCCAAGACGTAGACCGCCGACATTGCTCCTCGCCGGATCGTTGTCCGGCGCAGGCGATATGCTAGGCGGCAACCATGACCAATACCTTGGCAATGCGAATATCTTCACTCCTGCCCCCGGCGCAAGAGCCGAAAAGTCACGAAGCAGCATAGCGCCACCAGCACCAGGATCACCGCCAAAGTAATCGGCGCGGCGGTGTCACCGGTTTGTTCGATACTGGCGCCGGCCAGCATCGGCGCCAGCGTCACGCCGAGGTAGAACCAGGAATAGAAGAGCCCCATGCCGGCCGCCCGGTGGCTGGGTTCCAGCACCTCGGCCGGTAGCGAAACCAGCGGCCCGGACGGCGGCGCGGCGGCCAGCGAAGTAATCACAAATAGGACCGAGAGCAGCAGAACTGAGCCCGACCAGGGTTCGATCAACGCCAGTCCGCCGGCCCAGATCAAACAGCCTCCGACCACGATCAGGGCGGGCCGTCCCAGGCGGTCGGCGGCAAAGCCGCCCAGCGGCACCGCCACCATGGCCGCCCAGGTGACGATGCTGACCAATTGCCCAGCCGTGCCGGACTGATAACCGACACTGATGAGAAATCCCGGCACGAAGCTCAGCATGATGATGAAGGCGCCGTTGAACAGCGCCCAGATCGCACCGGCCAGGCTGACCATACCGATCTCGCGGCGGCTCAGTCTTAGCGAGCCTGTGGTCTGACTGGCCACAGGAGCGGGGCGGTGACTGGCCAAGAACCCTCCCAAAGACACCAGGCAAACGAATGCAACGGTGAACTGGGCCAAGGGCCAGGCTTCCGGCGTGGCCCAATAACCCAGCGTCGAAAGCGCCAGCGCCAAGCCCACGGGATAGCCGGTCAGCAATATCGCCATGGCCGTGTTGAGCTCGTGCTCGGCGAACCAGTCGATCACCAGCTTGCTCATGAAGATGGTGTTGAGCACGCCGCCGACGCCGGCCACCAGCCGGCCCACGAACAGCCCGGCGTAACTCTCGGCCAGGGCGCAAATCAAGGCGCCGGCAATCATCAGGGCAAATCCCAGGATAAGAATCGGCCTCTCACCGAAACGCTGGCCCAAAAAGCCGCCGGGTAGCGCCAGCACGACGCCCGGCAGCATAAAAAGTCCCACCAGCACGCCGATGCCGGTGGGATCGACGGCCAGATCACGGCTGATGCCGGGCGCCACCATGGCCAACGACTGAAACTCGAAGCCAAAGGCCAGGCGGCCAAGAATAGCGCCGATCAGCACCAGCCAGCGGGTGTGGATTTTGGGCATGGGGGAATCCAACGCAGAGAGGAGCTACAGCCTAGCCCACGCGGTGGGATATTCTCCACCGATTCGACCCCTGAACCGTTCTAACCTTTCTCGGCACGGATGAGATGGTCGACGGTGTTGGCGTAATAGGAGATCAGCCTCTTTTTTTCCTCGTTTATCGCATAGGCCCGTTTGCCTTCATCGTGCAGCATGCGGCGCGCGCAGAGCTGGTTGACCGCATGCAGCAATGCCAAGCGCGCATCGTTGCGAGGCAGGACCACCGTTGCGCCTAAGGCCAGCGCCCGGTCTACGCGCTGCCGAAAGGCCTCCAGCAATTGATCTTCCTCGAAATGGCTGTCGTCCGCCGCATCGAGTACGTGGCACAGCACCGGCACCGGGGTCACCGGAATGAGGTCGCGGATCTCATCCATGATACCGTTGCCGAATTCGCTCAAGGCGCTGTAGCGTGCCCCGCTGTCCATTTCCGTCCATTCCAGGCGGCGTTGGCGCAACCAGGCAGTAAACGAGTTGGGGCACCCGAAGGTGGCGCAGGCGAAGCCATAGGATCGCCGCCAAGCGACCATTTCCCAAATTGTTCGCAGGGCGAAGACAACGCCTGAGCGAATCACATAGCGCCGTCCCATGGCACGAAACTGGAAGGTATCGTGTTCAATGACGTTGATGTCTTCCGGTACCCGATCGTAATTGCAGGCGATCGGAACGAACACCAAGTCCGGCGAAACGCCGGGCACGAACTGCCGAGAGAGATAAGTCAGAATACCGAACTTGGCAGGCGACAGGCGGCCATCGACCGACAATTTTCCTTCGGGGAATATGGCATGGGGCACACTGGCTTCCGAAGCGACCTGGACGTAGCGCTCCAGAACCCGACGATAAAGCGGGTCACCTGAATCACGGCGCACGAAATAGCCGCCGGCGCTGCGTATCATTTGCTCGATGGGAAATACCTGGCTCCATTCGCCGGCCCCGAACGACAGCATGGTGCGTTGCGATGTGAGATAGGTCACCAGCATATAGTCGACGTTGCTGCGATGATTACTGACGAACACCACGGATTGGTCGCTCGACAGGCTTTCCAGTGATTTTTCGTCGACGAACCCGATCCGCACTCGGTAATACGATCGCAAAGCATGGCGCGCCATCCAATAGCCGAGGCGGAAATAGAAAAACGGATTGAAGGCCGGGACGATTTCGTAGGCGATACGCTCGATCTCCGCCTTCAAATCACTGACCGTGAGACCGCGTTCCGCGGCAATGGGCTCCACCGACTTCAGCAGCACCGGATCGCTGGCCACACGGTCGGCCAGGCTGCGCCTGCGCATCATCGTCAAAGGCGACAGTTTCAGCTGCAGATTGGGATTGACTTCCTCGAAGGCACGAACCGACCAGCGGCGCCAGGTCCGCCGGATCAGTGGATCGATTGCCAGCCTGTAGACGCTAATGACAAGGCCAATCGACAAGACGACAAACAGCCAAATCGGTATTTCGATTGTTCCACCCACCGCTGACCCCCTTTGCAATAAGCTTGGGCATCCCTCATGGCGTATGAATAATCTTCGTCAACGGCCTATTTTTGCCTACGCCGCCTGCGCCATCAAACCGGCAAATCGGCGAAGTGGGGCCGGATCGCGGGACAAGCGGATGGGCACCGTGAAATGACCACAGGGCCAGATAAAGGTGTTTTCCTCCGGCACCTGCCAACGGCTCAGCAATGCACGGCCGCTCAAGAAAGGCGTCGCCGTATCATATTGGCCGAGAATACTGACGATGCGCTCCGCCGGCATCACTGGTCCGCGCTTGGGTTCAAGGATGCCGAGGTAACGCTGCATCAACGCGTCGTTCCAACCGGCCGTCCGATTGGTTTCCTCGGAGCGAAACATCTTGGCGATCGAACCGCCGAGCAAACCTTCGATCGGCCGTTCACATTGCGTGATCATGATGAGACCATCGGGCCTGAGCGCTGCCGGCCAGTCGTGCGAACTTTCGACGGTGAGCAGCGCCATCATTGCGCCCAGGCTCGAACCTCCGATCGCCACAGGCCCCGCGCCCTGCCGACGACACCAGTCGATAAGGACGGCGCGCTCACGCACCGCGCCAATGAAGGTGTCGAGGGAACTGAGCGGCGAATCGGCGATCACCCGCTCACCGCCGTAATAGCCGATTTGGCGTCGGCGTCCATGGTATGGAGCCTCGCAGCGCACCACTCGCATACCCTGGCTGCACAGGACCGATGCCTCGTCCAGAAGCCCTTTCCAATGGTCGAATTCGACGCAGATGCCGTGCCCCAAAACGACGGTCGGCGGGTTTTCTACACCGATCGGTTCGTAAACCCTGGCATAGACTTGGTCCGCCAGGCGCGGATAGGGAGAGGTGAAACGCAGCCAGTATTGGCGCGTACCTGCGATCTCGATCGCTTGCGAACGGCTGACCTCCGGTGCCACTCGATCAGGCCGAAACAAGGCAACCGGATCGTCGACCGCATGGCCGAAAACCGCTTCCACATCCCTGGGTTCGACCCGACGGCGCTTTACCAGCGGCACGTCTTCGAGCAACAAAAAGCGAAAGAGCGCGCGGGCGCTGTTATAGTCGTGGCGCAGCCGCAATCGCTCGACTTCCAGTTTGGCACGTGCCGCCTGACTGGCTTCTCGGCCACCGAAGAAGACTGCCTCCCACGCCTCATCGACCCGCTGCGCCCTCGCCCGCCGTTCTGCCGTTTGGGCCAGAACCCTGTCCAGGCGCCGCATCTGCCGTGATCCCAGTTGCAGGCCCAGATCCGCACAAAAAAGAGCGCTGTCAAGGTCGGCGGTCTCCGCCGACGCCCATAGGCGAGAGGAGGGAAAGAAGATGTGTTTCAGCGCGGTAATGGTCAGCCGATCGAGCCAGCGCCACGTGGCGACGACGCCAACCGGCCCCGCTAGGAAACGACGAATATCAATCTCCATCCGACTAAGAATTCACCTTCATCTTGAAATCCAACAGAATCATCGGAAGATCACAACCGGCGAGACGCCTTTCGAGTGGTGACGAGACCACTGCGCAGCGTTGTATCACAATCCGCCGTACAAGAATTTCGCCGGCCCAAGAAAGGCCCGCGCCGTTGATGGAGGCTGGACTTGAATTGCGAAACAACGTGACAGGGACGCTTTTTTTCCTAACCCGATCGCGCCAGGGCCGTCCAACCGCTTTTGCCGCCCGGCCCGCCTGTGGCAGTCTCTAACCTGGTGCCAATGACAAAAGGATACCGCTCATGAGGATCGCCGTATTGGGGGGCGGGCACGGGGCCTACGCGGCCGCGGCCGACCTGGGCGAACAGGGCCACGAGGTGGCGCTGTGGCGCCGTGACGGCGAGGCCCTGGCGCCGCTTGCCGAAAGCCGGCGCATCGGGCTTAGCGACATCGAAGGCTCGCGCCAGGTCGAAATAGCAAAAGCCAGCACGGATCTGGGCGAAGTGGTGGCCGGGGCCGAGCTGATCGTCATGCCGGGGCCGGCCACGGCCCAGCGAGATATCGCCCGGGCCCTGGCGCCGCACCTGGTCGACGGCCAAGTGATCTTCCTGCCGCCCGGCACATTCGGCAGCTATCTGGTGGCGCACTGGCTGCACGAAGCCGGCTCGCGGGCCGAGGTGACGCTGGGCGAGACCGGCACGTTGCCATATTTGGCCCGCAAGCAATCCGCGACCGACGTAGCCATCGTGGTGCGGGCGACGCGGCTACCGACCGGCATATTTCCCACCTGCCGGGCCGATCACGCCTTTGCCGCCATCGAAGCCGCCTATCCCGCCGTCGAGCGCCGAACCGATGCCCTCGACGGGGCGCTGATGAATGCCGGGCCGATCATCCATCCGCCGCTGATCATCATGAACGCCGGTCCCATCCAGCATTTCGAGCATTGGGACATTCATAACGAGGGCACCCAGCCGGCCATCCGCGACGTCACCACTGCCCTGGATGGCGAGCGCATCCAGGTGCGCGAGGCGCTGGGCTACGGCGAGCCGCACTTTCCGCTCGCCGACCACTACGCCAGCAAGGGCGAGGAGTGGATGTACGGTCGCCAGGCTCACGCGCCGCTGGTCGAGAGCGAGCACTGGCGCGAATCCCTGGATCTGCACAGCCATCGCTACATGCGCGAGGACGTGGAGCTGGGCTTGGCTTTCCTGGTCTCGCTGGCCGACTACGCCGGGGTTTGGGCGCCGGTGGCCAGCGGCCTCTTGGCGTTGGGCTCGGCCATCGTCGGCATCGATTTCCGCGACACGGGCCGAAGTTTGGATTCCGCCGGCCTGGCCGGGCTCTCGCGCGACGAACTGGCGACCCGGCTGGCACAAGGATTCTATGCATGATCGCCGCCATGGCCGTGGCCGGAGCCGGCCGCATGGGACGCGGTATCGCGCACGTCTTTGCCTATGCCGGATACCGCGTCGCCCTGGTCGACATCAAGGGCCGCACGGCAGCTGATTCGAAGATTCTGCTGAGCCAGGCAGAGGCCGAAGTGGCACGCACCATCGGACTGATGGAATCCCTCGGCCAGCTCGATGCCGCGCTGCGCGACAAGATCTTGGCGCGGGTCAGCTATCACCCGCTGGCTGAGGCCGAAGCGGTATTCGCGGGCGCCGACCTGGCTTTCGAAGCGGTACCCGAGGTACTGGAGACGAAAGAGAGCGCCTTCGAGTTGATCTGCCGCCACCTGCCCGATGACGCCATCGTTTCGTCGACCACCTCGACCATGCTGGTCGACACCCTGGCTGAATTCGTGACCGGGCCTGAGCGGTTTTTGAATGCACACTGGCTCAACCCCGCTTTTCTGGTGCCGCTGGTCGAGGTCAGTCCGGGTGCCGCCACGGCACCGGCCGTGGTCGAGCGCCTGACGGAACTGCTGCAGGCTGCCGGCAAGGAGCCCGTGGTCTGCGCCGCCTCGCCCGGCTTCATCGTACCGCGCATCCAGACCGTGGCCATGAACGAAGCGGTGCGCATGGCCGAGGAGGGCGTGGCCAGTCCCGAGGACATCGACCACGCCATTCGGGTCGGCTTCGGCGTGCGCTATGCCGTGCTGGGATTGCTCGAATTCCTCGACTGGGGCGGCGTCGATATTCTCGATTACGCCGGCAACTACATGAGCGAGGCGCTCGGGGCAGAGCGCTTCAAGCCGCCGCCGGTGATCGGCAAGATGATCGCCGAGGGCCGTTCGGGCATGCGCGAGGGCCAGGGCTTTTACGATTTCCGCGACATGGATGTCGAAGCCTACCAGCGCGAGACCATAGCCAAGTTCGTCGATCTGGTCGGCCATCTCGGCCTGCTCCCGCCGCCCAGCAACGCCGAGCGCGAGCAACAGAAAGGACAAAAATCATGAGCGATGGCGCCGGGCCGCAAGAGCCCCTGCAGGCCTACAACAACGAAGAATTCATGCAGGGCCGCGAGGCGCGCGCCTTGCGTATCCTTTCCGAATACATCGAGCCCCAGGCGCGCTTCGAACAGCACCAAGTGCACGACACCATCGTCGTCATGGGCTCGGCCCGCACGCCTTCGCGCGAGCAAGCCGAGGCCGAAGTGGCAGCGGCACAAAAGGGCCAGGGAGATCTCAAGCGGGCCGAGTCGCGGCTAGAGATGTCGGTCTATTACGAGGCGGCGCGCGAGCTTGCGTTCCGCCTCACCGAATGGTCCAAGGGCTTGAGCGATCCCGAGCGCCGCTTCGTTATCTGCACCGGCGGCGGTCCGGGCATCATGGAAGCGGCCAACCGCGGCGCTTCGGAAGCCCGCGGCCTCAACATCGGCCTGAGCATTTCCAT
>NZDS01000080.1 GCA_002690215.1 Rhodospirillaceae bacterium
CGAGGCGCAGCCGATGCCGGACACCGTGACGACGCCGGCCGGGTCGATGCCGAGCCGATTGAGGGCATCCGTGACACCTTCGGTCATGCTGAAATAGCCACAGCCCGGGCACCAGGTGGGCAGCGACTTGGAGCGGTAGGCGAGGCGCCCACTGTCCTGGATCTCGACCAGTTTTTCTTCGAGATAAACGGGCTCGCTCAGGGTGTCGGACATGGTTCCGTTTCCTTGTCGAAGAAAGCTCAAGCGGCGCGGCGACGCTTGCCGGCCAGGGCGCGTACGCGATCGAGAATATCGGACACCCGCATCGGCGTGCCCGGCACCTGGTCGAGGCGATTGAGCGGCCGGCCCAGCGCCCCCGATACCAGGTTGGCGAACTGGCCCTCGTAGTTGAGCTCGGGCACCAACACCTCTGTGCAGTCGTCGAGGAAGGCGGCAATGGGCTCGAGCGGCAGCGGTGACAGCATCACCACTTTCATGGCGGCACAGCGGATACCCTCTTCGCGGGCCAGCATCATGGCCTCCAGCGCCTCGCCGAAGGTGGAGCCCCAAGCCAGCAGGCCGACGTCGACCTTGCCGGTGTCGCCAAAGCGCTTCTGGATGGTGATGCCGGGATGTTCGAGGGCTTGTTCCAGCTTACGGTGGCGCTTTTCACTCATTGCCGCGTGCATTTGATCGTCGGGCCGGCCCGCCTCGTTGTGCTCGAGGCCGGTGATGGTGTGGACACCGGCCGGATCGCCCGGCAGCCGGCGCGGGCTGACGCCGTCGTCGGTCAGTTCGAAACGACGGAAAGCCCCGGCTTTCTGGCGCTTGCCCGGGCTTTTCCCCTGATCACGGGGAAAATTGCGGCGGGCCGGAAAGATCACCGTCTCGTAGCGGTTCGAAAGGTAAAGATCGAGCAGCACGATAACCGGGGTCTGGTAGCGCTCGGCCATCTCGAAGGCCCGTCCCGTGCAGCGCCAGCAACCCTCGACGTTGGTCGGTGCCAGCACGATGCGCTGGGCGTCGCCGGCACCACCGAATACGGCGATATTGAGGTCCGACTGCTCGGTCTTGGTGGGCATGCCGGTGGACGGACCGCCGCGCTGCGAAACGATGATTACCGCCGGCACCTCGGCCATGACGCCGAGCCCGATCATCTCGGCCATCAGGGCCAGGCCTGGTCCCGAAGTAGCGGTGGCGGCGCGGGCGCCGGTATAGCCGGCACCGATGGTAGCGCCGACAGCGGAAATTTCATCCTCGGTCTGCAACATTCGGGCGCCGCGCGCCGGCAGCTCGCGGGCCAGGCGCTCCATGATGGTGGTGGCCGGCGTGATGGGGTAGCCGAAATAGGTGTCCAGCCCGGCGTCGAGGCAGCCCTGCACCACCGCGGCGTTGCCGGTCATCATCACGGCAGGGTTCTTTTCCTTGCGCGCCGGAGGCCCGCTGAGGGTCACGTCGTCGAAACGGAAGGCCGTCTCGCCCTCCTCGAAGCCGGCATCGAAGGCGGCTACGTTGGTGTCGGCGACCATTGCCGCCTTGGTGCGGAACTTCTCCCGTATCGAGGCGTGGAAGGCCTCGCGCGGCATGCCGTAAAGGCCGGCCACGTATCCCAGCGCCACCATGTTGCGCGACCTGTTGGCGCCGGTGGCGCGTTCCGAGATTTCGCGCACGGCCAGGCCATAGGGGATCTGGCCAGGAAGCACGTGACCCGAGATGTGCCGGCCTTCGGCAAGTCGGGAGATCGGTGCGTTGTCATAGATCACGGCACCCCACTGGCGCACTTCGGCAACATGCGGCGTGGCATGGCTGTCGTCGAGCGAGACCAGAACGTCGGTCTCGTGCTTCATCGAATAGACTTGGCTAGAGGTAATGCGGGTGCGGGCGATGCATTTGCCGAAGCCGCGGATCTCGGCGGGATACTGGTCGAAGGCGATGACGCGGTAGCCGGCCCGGGCCATCGATTGCTTGAGGATGTCGCCGACCGCAATGGTGCCGTCACCGGCCGAGCCGCAGAAGGCGATCTGGATGTCGGTGCCGTTGCGGGCCATCATTGGTACTCCCAGAACGGCGAATGGATGCCGCCCTTCTTGGTGATGATCAGGCTCTCGTCGACCTGGCTTTTGAAGGGCGTGTCGTCGCCCATCATGTTGCGCGCCGCCACCTCGCCCATTTTCTTGACGTTCTTCCAACCGTAATAAAAGCGATAGGCGTTGTGCGTCTCGGACCAGATCTGGCAGACGTCGCCCGAGGCCCAGATCTCGGGCCGTGTGGTCTGCAACTGCGAGCTGACCAGCAGGCCGCGCTCGATGTCGACGCCCGAGGCGCTCATGAAGTCGACGGCAGGCGCAATGCCGTAGGCGGGCATGACGACGTCCGCGACGAGGCTCTTGCCACCCTCCAGCAGAACCCGTTTGGCCCCTTTGCGCTTGCCCTTGCCGGCGGCTTCGACGGCCTCGACGCTGGCCGGCGCGAAGACTTCGAATCCCATGGTTTCGAGAGCCGCCAGGTAGCGTGGTTGCTCCTCGGCGTCGATCTCATGGGGCCAGAAGCTGCGCTCGCTGGGGATCACCGTGACCCGGTAGCCGGTTTCGACCAAGGTGCGGCCGAGATCGAGGCCGATCATGTCACCGCCCAGCAATGTCAGCCGGCCGCCCTTGGGTAGCGCCGCGTGCACGGCCATGGCGTCCCGATAGGTGGAGAAGCCGTGCAAATGGGGCAACGAATCGCGCAGTTGTTCGGGCAGGTAGCCACCGCCGCCGGTGGCTACCAGAAGCTGGTCGTAACGTACTTCTTCGCGATGTTCGAGGTGTAGCGTGCGGTTGGCAGCATTGATGTCGGAGACCAGACTCTTGCGCCTGATGGTGATGCGGTTGTCGTCGTAGTATTCCGGCGTGTGCACCAGGTAGTCGCGCCAGTCGTGGCGGCCGCGGAAGACGTCGGGCAGTTCGTAGCGGTTATAGAACAGCAGCGCTCCGGCCGAGATGACGGTGATGCGGCATTCTTTGTCGCGGCGCCGGATCAGCGCCGCCGCCTGGTTGCCGGCAACACCGTTGCCGATGATCACGATGTGGGGAGCATGGTGATTTGTGGCCATGGCTCAGACGTCCTGCAGCATGATCTCGTTCCTGCTGATCGAGATGCATCGCGTCGGGCAGACCAGATAGCAGGCGCCGCAGCGGATGCACTGGTCGTTGTCGATCCAGATGGCGCCGACTTGATTCCATTGGCTGGTCTCATGCAGCGCGCCGTAGGTACCGTCGCTTTCGATATCGATTCCGGAGACCAGCTTGATGCAGTCGCGTGGCGCCACGTCGATGCAGGCGCGGCAGTAGATGCAGTTGTCGACGTCGATCTCGTACTTGAGGTAGCAAAGATAGCAACGCTTGGCCTCCTCCAGCGCCACATCTTTGGGCATACCGGTCTCGACTTCCTTCTTGAGGCCCTTGAAGCGCCGCCCTGTGGGCACCGTGGGAACCGGTTGGCGGGGAATGAAGTCGAAGGCGCGTTCTCTTAGAGGCTCCTCCACAGGTTCGATGCGCACCACGGTCTTGCGCCTGACCCGGTCCATCAACCAGGCATCGAGCTTGAGGGCGATCTGGCGGCCATGGCCCACTGCCTCGATGGCGGTGGTGGCGCCGTGGACGTAGTCACCGGCGGCGAAGACACCGGCCTCCGAGGTCATGCCCTGGTCGTCGACGGTGACGCTGCCCCAGCGGTCGAGGTCCAGCGCCACGTCGAGATAGTCGTTGACGGTGCGTTGGCCGATGGCCACCAACAACGTGTCGCAGGGCTCGACGAATTCCGATCCGGGGATGGGTATGGCCTGGCGGCGGCCGTTTTCGCGCCAGCCGCCTAATCTGTTCTGGGCGAAGCGAACGCCGGTCAGGCGACCTGCCTCGTCGGTTACCAGGCCGACCGGCGTGCGCAGGCCGTGGATGACGATGCCCTCGCGCTTGGCCTCGAAGATTTCCTCTTCCATCACCGGGATGTACTTCTCGGTGGTGCGGATGTGGATGGCCACCTCGTCGCCGCCCAGCCGGCGCGCCACGCGGGAGCAATCCAGGGCCGTGAAGCCGGCGCCGATCACCGCCACCCGCCGGCCCACCCGCTTCTTGGCACCGCGGTGCAGCTCCATAAGGAAATTCAGGCCATATTCGGCGTCGGCCAGCCGATCCACCGGATCGCCGGCTTCTTCGTCGGCGCCCGGCTCCAAAGGCAGGCGCATGGCGGCCATGCAGCCAGTGGCCAGCATTACGGCATCGTATTCCGCCCGCAGCGCCGCCAGCGGCGTTTCGCTGGGGCCGTTGCCGATACCGACGCCAGTGCGCACCTCGACGCCCAAGCGCGTGGCATTGTGGACCTCGACTGACAGCACCTGGCGTGGCAGGCGGAACTCGGGGATGCCGTAATAAAGCATACCGCCCGGTTTCTCCTCACGCTCGAAGACGGTTACGGCATGGCCCAAGGTGGCCAGATCGTGGGCCGCCGCCAGACCGGCCGGGCCGGCGCCAACTACGGCGATGCGTTTGCCGGACGGCGTATAGAGGTCCTCGGTGATGCGGTGACCCGCCGTTTTGTGGTCGGCAGCGGAGCGCTTGAGATGGCAGATGTTGACTGATTCGCCGTTGCCCGGCCAGCCATGGCGGCAGGCTGCCTCGCAGGGCCGGCTGCAGATGCGCCCGAGCACGCCCGGCAGCACGTTGGCGATACGGTTGAGCTCATAGGAGCGGCCGTAGCGCGCCTCGACGATCATGCGGATGTAGGCCGGGATGTTGGTGTCGGCCGGGCAAGCGGTCTGACAGGGCACATTTTCGCGCACCCAGCCCAGGTCCCGGGGATCGGTGGAGAAACGCACCGGCGTGACGACGCGTTGACCCAAGGCATGAGGACGCGAAAAGTCCTCTTCCTCATCGAGATATATCTTGCGGATTCGCTGGCCGCTCATAACGCGCCGCCCGATCGCACGTAAATCCGAGAAACTTTGTACACGGCTAATACCCCTATCGTCATGACCGGGGCCGCCCACCCCTTCCGCACAGCAATCTAGATAACCCGCCCGGCCTCTGAAACCAACGCCTTTTCGGATCGCCGTCCAGCTCTACCATGTGGTGGAGTCGCACAACAGTCTATGCTTTCATTACAATTGGATTGCCGATAATGCTGTGTGATGAAATTAGAGAAGCAGGAAATCTCATTGATTCAATTGATTAATTTCTTGACAACCAATTCCCGAGCCCGCATCTTGGCGGCCGCGACGGCGTGGAGGAGCAAATGGCAGGGGCCAGGGAAAACGGCGGCGAGAGCAGCAGCGCCCAGTTGACGGTCTACGGTATCATCGCTGCCGTTGGTTTTTTGCTGGCGCTGATCTCGATACCCGATCTGCCGGCCTTCGGCAACCCCGGCTGGCTCGACGGCGGCGCCAAACGCAGCCTGCCGGATAATTTCTTACTACCCCCCGGAGAAGATGGCATCGAGGCGGCGCCTACGACTCCGGCAACGGCCAGCCGCTCCGTCACCATTCGCCGCGGCGACACCTTGATGAAGGCCATCCTGCGCAGTGGCAGCGACCGCAAGCAGGCCCATGCCGCCATCACCTCGCTGAAGGACGTCTTCAATCCCAAAAGCCTGCGCCCCGGTCAGACCCTGACGGCGACGTTTCAAGAGATTGCCAGCAGCCAAAAAGGAGCGACGGGAAAAGCGCCCAAGAAGCTGGTGGCATTGCGCCTGAACACCGATGCCGAGCACGAATTCGCCGCCGAAAGAACGACTGACGGCGATTTCACCTCGCACGGTATCGTCAAGGAACTGGAGCGCGTCGCCTACCATGCCGGCGCCACCATCAATGACAGCCTGTTCCTGGCAGCAAACCGGGCCGACGTGCCCAACCGCCTGATCATGGACGTAATCCGCATCTTCAGTTGGGACGTCGATTTCCAACGCGACATCCAGCGTGGCGACCGTTTCGAAATCTTGTACGAACGCCTGCACGATGAAAGCGGCAAGCCGGTAAAGGACGGTGCCGTGCTCTACGCTGCGCTGACACTCAGCGGTGTCCACTACCCGCTTTATCGTTTCGAAAGCGAACCGAACCGCTTCGAATACTTCAACAACAAAGGTCAGAGCGCCCGCAAGGCGCTGTTGCGCACGCCGGTCGACGGTGCCCGGCTGTCATCGCGTTACGGCAAGCGGCGCCACCCCATCCTGGGCTACACGCGCATGCATCGCGGGCTCGACTTCGCTGCCCCGCGAGGCACGCCGATCATGGCCGGCGGTGACGGCGTAATTGAATCCATTGGCCGCAATGGCGCTTACGGACGTTACATCCGGTTGCGCCACAACAGCCGCTACAAGACGGCATACGCACATATGCGCCGCTATGCCAAAGGCATGCGCCGGGGCAAGCGAGTGCGTCAGGGCCAGACCATCGGCTACGTCGGCTCGTCGGGCCGCTCGACCGGCCCGCATCTGCACTACGAAGTGCTGGTCGGTAACCGCCAGCTCAATCCGCTCAAGATCAAACTGCCGACCGGTCAGAAATTGAAGGGTGCCGAACTGGCCCGCTTCGAGGCGCTACGCCAGCAAGTCGACGTGGCTCGGGCCGAGACACCGTTGGCCACCAAACTGGCCCAGCGTCGCTAAAGCACGTAAGAACGATCCCGAAATCGCACTAGCCGCCGCGCCATTCCCCGCCCGGCCGGCCCTGGCGGGAGCCTGGCCCCCTGCCCGATCGCTTTTCTTCTTCCGGGGGAAGCTCAGGTATGTGGCCGATGATGNCCTCGAGATCGGCGTCGGTCAGCACCGTGCCCTTCATGTCGGCCCCGGTGACGTCGGCGTTGGTCAGAATGGCCTCGCTGCAGTTGGTCGGCCAGGCCTGGCCCGTGGCGTCGCCGCCCGCGCTCTTGAGCTCGACCGTGCTGAGATCGGCCCGGCGCAGGTTGGCGCCGAGCAAGTTGGCCCGTTGCAGGTTGGCACCGGATAATTCCGCGCCCCGCAGGTCGGCCTCCTTGAGGTTGGCGTCGCTGAGATCGGCCAACACCAAAAGGGCCCGCGCCAGATTGGCACCGGACAGATTGCAGCTCTTGAGTTCGGCGCCTGAAAGTGCTGCGCCGGCGAGATCGACACCGTGCAGATCCTCGCCCGATAGCGTAGCCCGATCGCCCCGGGCGCCNTTGGATTCGACCCACAAGGCGTGACCCGCCAGCATTTTCTGCATGTCCAGCGAAAGATCGGTGGCGCCGCGACAAACCGTGGCGCCCGTCAGGTCCGCCTTGTCGAGGTCGGTTTCGGCCAGGATGGCGCCGCTCAGGTTGGCGCCATCCAGCCGGGTCATGGCGAATTGCGCCTTTTGCAGATTGGCGCCGGTCAGGTTGGCGCCGCGCAGGCGGGCCGATTCTAGATTGGCGCCGGATAGATCGACGCCGCGCATGTCGACCTGGGGCATCTGGGCCCGCTTGAGACTGGCGCGCTGAGCCGAGGTGTTGCGCAGTTTGGCCTTGGCCATTTTGGCGTCATCGAGGTTGGCGTCGTCGAGATTGGCGTTCGAGAGATCGGCTACGGTCTCGTCCGGCTCGCCCAGCTGGTCTTTGATGTTGACCAGTGCCCCGGGACGCAAGTCGGCATCGTTCAGGTTGGCGCCGGCCAGCAGGGCGCCGTGGAAGCTGACGCCTCTGAGGTCGGCCCGCTCGAAGTTGACGGCGCGCACGTCAGCCCGGTCGAAGATGGCACCGAACAAATCGGCGTAGGAAAAATTGGCGCCGATCAACTTGCACTCGGTGAAATCGGCGCCCGACAGCACCGCTTGGCTGAGGTCGACCTTGGTCAGCTTAAGGCCGCCAAAATTGACGTTTTTGAGGTCGGCACGCTTACCCCCTGTCAGCGACTTGACAAAGCGCTGATGGAGTTTGAGAGCCGCGACAAGATCTTCGGGCGTCATACTTCCCCCGACGCCCCTGAGTGAATCCCCCCGTGGGACGGCAAGCGACAAATCAAAGGCACTCCGCGGGAAACCGCAGCAGGGCGCAAGCCCGCTCGGTACCGGTTGACCGTTAAGCGTTTGCATAGTAGCAGAAAATACCGCCGACCTGGCAAGCGACGGCGGTCACGCTGAATGGCGCTGCGCCGCCATGACCCGAGTAGAAATCCCTGCTAGGCAGCGACCAGGCCATGGCTGGGTAGCAACTCCAGCAAGGCCAGTCGATGGTGCCGCGCCGCCTGACAAAAGCGGTAGACCGGCAGCGCCGCCAACTGTCCCACCGGCGGCGACGAACTTGGCGTGGTCTGGCGTAACTCCTCGACCTTGGCCGACCACGCGTGGCCCAGATATTTCGCCGGGCTTTCGCCCACGCCTCTTAGATCACCTGCCTCGATGGCCTGTTGCCAAGCGGCGATGCGTTTCTGCTTGTCGCCCTCCACGGCCAGGACGGCTTCGACTTTTGGGCGGATTTGCGCCCAGGTGCGGCCTCCACCGTCGCTGTCAGCAGGAACATTGGCGACATACTGCCCGAACATCTTGTGCAGCGCCTTGCAGCCGTCAAGAAAATCAGCCTGATTGTCGCGTACGACGCGCCGGCCGCGGCCGAAATCCTCGCGGTAGCTCCAACTCAAATAGGGCCGGTCGGGGTAGGTGGCGACGGCACCGTGCCCCAAAGGCAGGGCATGGCCTACGCCGGCCAACACCAAGTTTTCGAAGAACCTGCCGGCCTTGCGTTGGATGTAGCTCAGCACACTGCCGTCCGCCACCTGAAGTTTGATAGAGCCGTCCTTGACACGGTTGTGCGAATGATTGGCACCAATGAAGCCCCAGTGCGAGAAGGTGTCTGCATAGACGTGGGCGGTGATGCCGAGCAGCTGCCGACCGTAGGGCGCCACGGCGGCGCGGGCCAGATTGGCCGCCACCAGTTGCCGGGCGACTTTGCTGTCTTTGCCGCAAACCAGTTTCTCGATAGCGCTTGAGCCGTTTCCTCCAGGCAAAAAGTGGAACGGCAGCCAGACGCGGCGCTGATCGTCGGAATCCGTGTTTTTGAAATCCAGCATCTTGTGCGCCGTCATCTCGACCAGGATGGAACGGCCGTCGCCGATGTGGACACTTTCGTCGAGCACGGCGTCGTCAACGTACTCCGAGGCCGAGGCGATGATTTGCGCCGCCCGGCGCTTGATACCTGCGGCCCGGGCCAGAGCATAGGCGCCCCAATAGTGCATGTCGGTCTGCATCCGGCTTCCCCCGAGACAATCAGATATGATTATCACGGTATAGAAGTGCCAGCACAGATGCCACGCCAAAATCGAGAAATTTTCAAGCAGCGTCGACCAAAACACCGTTGATACTGAGGCCTTCGCTCCCGGCCGAGACCTTGACCGTGCCGCTCTCGGCGATCTCGCCGGCCACAATCATGTTGGCCAGCGGATTCTGGATATGGCGCTGGATCACGCGCTTCAAGGGCCGGGCGCCATAGACCGGATCGGTACCGGCTTGGGCCAGCCAGGAGGCGGCCGCCTCGTCAAGTTCGAGCCTCAAACCGCGGTTCGCCAGAAGCGACGCAAGATTGGCCACCTGGATGGCAACGATGCCATCCATGTGGCTGCGCTCCAAACGGTGGAAGACGATGATTTCGTCAAGGCGGTTGAGGAATTCGGGCCGGAAGTGGGCCCGGGTCAAAGCCAGGACCTCGTCGCGCACCCCCGCATCGGCAGCGGCTTCAGCACGGGCGGCCAGGACCTCGGAACCCAGATTGGATGTCAGCACGATGATGGTGTTGCGAAAGTCCACGGTGCGGCCATGTCCGTNGGTCAGGCGGCCGTCGTCGAGCANCTGCAGGAGCAAGTTGAAGACGTCGGCATGNGCCTTTTCGACCTCGTCGAAGAGGATCACCTGGTAGGGCCGCCGGCGCACCGCTTCGGTCAGCTCTCCGCCCTCCTCGTAGCCCACGTAGCCGGGCGGCGCACCGATCAACCGGGCCACGGCGTGTTTCTCCATGTACTCCGACATATCGATGCGGACGAGCGCCTGTTCGTCGTTGAAGAGGATTTCGGCCAGGGCCTTGGTGAGTTCCGTCTTGCCCACCCCAGTGGGCCCGAGAAAGAGAAACGAACCGATTGGCTGGGCGGCGTCCTGAAGTCCGGCGCGAGCCCGTCTAACGGCGTTGGCGATGGCCTCCACGGCCTCTTCCTGGCCCACCACGCGCTGGCCCAGCAGGCTCTCCAATTCGAGCATTTTTTGGCGTTCGCCGGCCAGCATGCGGTCGACGGGAATGCCGGTCCAGCGCGACACCAGATGGGCGATATCGGCTTCCTCGACGGCCTCCTGCAACATCTTCTGGTTGTTGCCGGTCCCGGCTGGCCCGTCGGAGCCATCCGCCTCCGCCGCCGCCAAAGCGGACTCGAACTCGGGAATGATGCCATAGGCGAGTTNGCCGGCCCGGGCCAAGTCGCCCTCGCGCTGCACTTGCGCCAGCTCGAGCCGAGCGCCGTCGAGCTCCTCCTTGATGCGCGTGGCGTCGGCCAGCTTGCCCTTGCCGGCCTGCCAGCGTTCGGTCAAGACGGCGGACTGCTCCTCCAGCCCGGCCAGCTCTTCCTGCAGGCGTTCGAGGCGCTCGCGGGAAGCGCCATCGTTCTCCTTCTTGAGGGCCTCGCGCTCGATCTTTAGCTGGATGATGCGACGGTCAAGCTCGTCGATCTCTTCGGGTTTGCTGTCGATCTCCATGCGCCGGCGGCTGGCTGCCTCATCCACCAGGTCAATCGCCTTGTCGGGCAGGAAGCGGTCAGTGATGTAGCGCTGCGAAAGCGTCGCGGCGGCGACGATGGCGCCGTCGCTGATGCGCACTCCATGGTGCAGCTCGTACTTCTCTTTCAGCCCGCGCAGGATCGACACCGCTTCCTCGACGCCGGGCTCGGAGACGTAGACCGACTGAAAGCGCCGGGCCAGGGCCGGGTCTTTTTCGACGTACTGACGATATTCGTCGAGGGTGGTGGCGCCCAGGCAGTGCAACTCGCCGCGCGCCAGCGCCGGCTTGAGCAGGCTGGAGGCATCCATGGCGCCCTGGGCGGCGCCGGCCCCGATCAGGGTGTGAAGTTCATCGACGAAAAGCACGACCTCGCCGGCAGCCGCTTGAATCTCCGCCAACAGCGCCTTGAGGCGCTCCTCGAACTCGCCACGGAACTTGGCGCCGGCGATCATGGCCCCAAGATCGAGCGCCATCAGGCGCTTGTTTTGCAGCGATTCCGGCACATCGGAGTTTACGATGCGCTGGGCCAGGCCCTCGATGATGGCGGTCTTGCCGACGCCGGGCTCGCCGATCAGCACCGGATTGTTCTTGGTGCGGCGCGACAACACCTGGATGGTACGGCGTATTTCCTCGTCGCGCCCGATCACCGGGTCGAGTTTGCCGGTCCGCGCCGCCTCGGTCAGATCGCGGGCATATTTCTTCAGCGCATCGTAACCGCCCTCGGCTCCGGCGCTGTCGGCGCGGCGGCCCTTGCGCATCTCGTCGATAGCCCGGTTCAGGGCCTGTGGCGTGACACCGGCCTGTTTGAGGATCTCGCCCGAGCGCGTGCCGCTGGCCAGGGCCAGTACCAGCAGCAGACGTTCCACCGTGACGAAACTGTCGCCGACTTTCTCCGCCAGCTTTTCCGCCGCCTCGAAAAGCCGCGCCGTTTCCGGCGCCAGATAGAGCTGGCCCGCCCCCGGTCCTTCCACCGAAGGCAATTCGGCCAACGCCGCCGTCACCGCCTCGGGGACCTCTTCGGGCCGCCCGCCGGCCGCCCGCACAAGCTCCGCTGACAAGCCCTCGGGGTCGTCGAAGAGGACCTTCAGCAGGTGTTCCGGAGTGAACTGCTGATGCCCCGAGCGCAGCGCCATTCCCTCGGCTGACTGAATGAAGCCGCGCGAACGATCGCTGTAGTTGTCGAATTCCATATCACCATTCCGCTCAAGTCTGGCCGGGCACCCGGCTCAGTCTATCAGATGGTGTTGCGGAAATAACACACAAGGGGAAAAACGTCCCGCCGCCGCGGCCAGGGCCGCCGGCAGGTGTCAACGGGAACTTGATATGGGCGAGCGCTGTCAGGCTGAGCTCTCGGCCTCCGCCGGCTCGGCTTCGCCGGATATGGCCTCCGCCACCGCCGTCTCTACCACGGCCGGCTCGACCACGGCTTCCTCGATCACGGCTTCCTCGATCACTGGCATTTCGACCGCCTTGACCACCGGTTGTGGGGCGTCGCCGATGGTCGTCGCTGGGGCCGCATCCTGTTCGGCGGCAGCCACGGCTTGGGCCACCGGTTGGGGTTGGTTGGCGGCTTCGCGCGGTGTATCTGCGCGGCGGCCGTTCTGCCTGTTTTGCGCCTCCTGGCGCTGTTGCTGCTCGCCGTTCTGCAGGCGCAGATAGTGTTCGGCGTGCTGGAAGTAGCCCTCGGCCTTGACGCGGTCGCCGCTAGTCGAGGCCTCTCGGGCCAGCGTCAGGTATTTGTCGCAGACCTGACTGGCTGTGCCCCGAACTTTTACGTCGGGTCCGTTGCTGTCGTAGCTGCGGTTGGCGTTGTGATTGTGCCTGCGTCCACCGGAGCGTCCGCCGCGCCCACGTTTACCGTTGCCGATGTGCTTCATGTCACCAAGTCTGTCCTTATTTTTCCTGGCCTTTACGGACCTACGCCGCGTCTGCACGGTCCCGCCCTCAGGAACGATGCCCGCAAGGAAATGCCCAATTTCGGCCCTTGGTCCTGACCCTCCAACCTCATCCTTTTGCAGCAACGGATATGGTCGGGGTCAGACGGCGTTTCCGGGTTTATCCCTAAAGCCCGCCGATTGAGCGGGGCTGATCGCCGTTGTCGGGCTAGACCCTAACGGCGCCGGCGGCGGTTTCCAACCTTTATTTTTCCTTGACAAGCTCTGGTGCGAATGCTTCGGCGACCAGGCAACGCAGCCGTCCTGCCAGGTCCCGGCGCGTTGTTGCCGGGGCCAGGCCGGCTTGGCGCAGCAACGCCGCCACCGGTCTGGCCTGATCGGCGGCGATCTCGATTATCGCCCGGCCGCCGCCGGCCAACAGGTCGGGAAGTCCGGGCACCAGCCGGCGGTAGGCGGCCAAGCCATCGGCGCCACCATCGAGCGCCAGGCCGGGATCCCAACTGCGCACCTCGGGCTCCAGCCCGGCGATGGCGGCGCTGGGCACATAGGGGGGATTGCAGACGATCAAATCGAAGCGGCCCGCCAGTCCGGCGCTCCAGTCCATGGCGGCAAAAACGGCACGCCCCGCCAAGCCCAGGCCGGCGGCATTGTCGCGGGCCTGGGTCAGCGCTGCCGGGTCGAGATCGATACCGACGCCAAAGGCAAGTGGCAGTTCCTTGAGCAGCGCACCCAGCAGACAACCGCTACCGCAGCCAAGATCCAAGAGACGCCAGGCCCGATGGCGCTCCGTGATAGTTTCGAGCGCCGCCTCGACCAGCGTCTCGCTGTCCGGCCGTGGATCCAGGGTGGCCGGCCCAAGCTTGAAATCGAGACTCCAGAATTCGCGCCGCCCGATGATGCGGGAAACCGGCTCGCGGCAACGACGCCGCGCCACGGCGGTACGGAAAGCGGCCGCCCCGGCAGCGCCCAGCGGACGCGTGGGATGGGCCACCAGAGTCGTGGTATCGAGGCCGGCGGCGTGACCCAACAGCAGCCTGGCGTCACGCCGGGGCTGGTCCACGGCGGCATCGCCGAGTTCGGCCGCAGCCCAGGCCAGCCAGGTGTCGAGGCCGCTACCGGGCTCTGGTCCAAAGTCTATCGTGTCGACGCCCTGCTTCATGCACCGCTTTCCAGATCGGCCAGCCGGCCAGCCTGGTCGTCGGCCGTAAGGGCGTCGACGACTTCGTCCAGGGCCTCACCGGCCAGCACCTTGTCGAGCTTGTGCAACGTCAGGCCGATGCGGTGATCGGTCACCCGGCCCTGGGGGAAATTGTAGGTGCGCACGCGCTCCGAGCGGTCACCCGAGCCGATCTGGCCGCGCCGCGAGGCGGCCCGTTCGGCGTCTGCCTTGGCGCGCTCCATCTCGTAGAGCCGCGAACGCAGTATCTTCATCGCCTTGGCCCGGTTCTTGTGCTGCGATTTCTCGTCCTGCTGGGTGACGACGATACTGGTCGGCAGGTGGGTCAGGCGCACCGCCGAATCGGTGGTGTTGACCGATTGGCCGCCGGGGCCCGAGGCACGGTAGACGTCGACGCGCAGGTCCTTCTCCTCGATCTCCACGTCGATCTCCTCGGCCTCGGGCAGCACTGCCACGGTTGCTGCCGAGGTGTGGATACGGCCGCTGGATTCGGTTTCCGGTACGCGCTGTACGCGGTGGACGCCGGATTCGTACTTGAGACGGGCGAAGACACCGCGTCCCGAAACCAGGATCTGCGCCTCCTTGACGCCGCCGAGGTCGGTGTCGGAAACCTGCATGGCCTCCATTTTCCAGCCCTTTATCTCGGCGTAGCGCTGGTACATGCGCAGCAGATCACCGGCAAACAGGGCCGCCTCGTCGCCACCGGTGCCAGCCCGCACCTCGAGGATGGCGTTCTTCTGATCGGCCGCATCGGCCGGCAGCAGTTGGATCCTGAGAGCATGCTCCAGCTGCGGCAGGCGCTCGCGCAGATCAGTCAACTCGGCTTCGGCCAGCTCGCGCATCTCGGCCTCGCCTTCCGGGTCGGCAATCAATCCCTCGAGATCACCAATTTCGGTTAGGCAGGAGGTATAATTCCCGATGGCAACTATGACCGGCCCCAGCTCGGCGTATTCCTTCGAGAGCCGGATGAAGTCGTCGCTACCGCCGCCGATCTCGGCCATGCGGGTTTCGATGTCGCGATGGTGATCGACGATGCTTTGGAGTTTTTCTTGAGGAATCATGTAGCCGCCAGATAGTGCTGCAGCGCCTCAGCAAGCTCTTCGAGCGCCACCTCACGCTGCTCGCCGCTGTCCAGATCCCGGAGCGTGGCACCGCTGCGCGCCAGCTCGTCCTCGCCCAGCAGCACTGCCGCCCGGGCGCCCAGTTTGTTGGCGCGCTTCAACCTCTTGGTTAGGTTGCCGCGAAAGCCCAGTTCCACCACGTGGCCGGCGCGTCGCAGTTCCTGGGCCAATGAAAGTGCCGGCAGGCGGGCATCATCACCGATCGGGATCACCGCCACCGGGCGCCGAGGCGTTGGCACCTCGCCGATCATCATGACCAGGCGTTCGATGCCACCGGCCCAACCGATGCCCGGCGTCGGAGGTCCGCCCAAGGCCTCGATCAAGCCGTCGTAGCGGCCGCCGGCGATGACCGCACCCTGGGCTCCGAGCTCGTCGGTGACGAACTCGTAGGCGGTGTGGGTGTAATAGTCCAAGCCCCGCACCAAACGCTCATTGTGCACGAAGTCGATGCCAATGGCCTCGAGGCCGGCCCGTACTTCGGCATAGAAATCCGCCGAATGCTGGTTGAGATAGTCGCCCAGCCGCGGCGCATCGGGGATCAGCTCACGATCGCCCGGGTCCTTGGAATCGAGGATGCGCAACGGATTTCGCTCGAGCCGGGCGCGGCTGTCCTGGGAAAGCTTCTCGCTGTGTTGGCCGAAATAGGCAACCAAGGCTTGGCGGTAGGCAGTTCGGCTTTCCGGATCGCCCAGCGTGTTGATCTCCAGCCGCACGCGGTCCGCGAGCCCCAGCGCCGCCAGAATGTCGGCGCCCAGCGCCACCACCTCGATGTCGGCCTGGGGCTCGGCGACACCGAGGATTTCGGCGTCGATCTGGTGGAACTGGCGCAACCGCCCTTTTTGCGGCCGTTCGTAACGGAACATGGGACCAGAGCCGAAAAACTTGAGCGGCAATTCCTGGCGCAGACCGCCGGAGATGAAGGCCCGGGCGATGCCGGCGGTGTATTCCGGCCTCAGCGTGATTTGTTCGTCACCGCGGTCCTTGAAGGTGTACATCTCCTTGGTCACGACATCCGAGGTGTCGCCCATGGTGCGCTGGAAGACTTCGGTAAACTCGAAGATCGGCGTGGCGATTTCGCCGAAGCCGTAGCGCTCGGCCTGCTCTCGCGCCGTCTCGACGACGTGGCGGTGGCGCCGGCCCTCCTCAGGCAGGATGTCGTGGGTTCCGCGCACGGGTTGGACTTGAGACACTTGAAAATCTCTCCGTATTGGTTGCTGATTAGGAAGCCTGGGCCAGCTTCTCGGCGCTGCCCTCGGCGTCGCTCTGGGCGGCCTTGATCTCGGCTACCCGCTGCTCCACCAGTTCGACGATGTGCCCGACCAGACCGGCATCGTCGATCTTGTGGTCCTCGACGCCGGCCAGATAAACAAGATGATTGTCGGGACCGCCGCCTGTCAGGCCGATGTCCGTCTCGCGTGCTTCGCCGGGCCCGTTGACCACGCAGCCGATGATCGAGAGCGTCAGTGGTGTCGTGATGTGGGCCAGCCGCTCTTCCAATGCCGCCACCGTCTCGATCACGGGAAAGGCCTGGCGGGCGCAGGACGGGCAAGCAATGACGGTGACGCCGCGGCGACGAAGGTCGAGCGCCTTGAGAATCTCGAAGCCCGCCCGCACCTCCGTTACCGGGTCGGCCGACAGCGAGACCCGGATGGTGTCGCCTATGCCCTCCCAGAGCAGGGCACCGAGGCCGATGGCCGACTTGACGGTGCCGCTGACGGCGCCGCCGGCCTCGGTGATGCCGAGGTGCAGCGGGTGGTCGCACGCAGCGGCAAGCTGGCGGTAGGCAGCGACGGCAAGAAAGACGTCGGAGGCTTTGACGCTAATTTTGAACTCGTGGAAATCCTCATCCTCGAGCCAGCGCGCCTGGCCCAGTGCGCTCTCGACCATGGCCTCGGGGCAGGGCTCGCCGTATTTCTCCAATAATTCTCTTTCCAGCGAACCGGCATTGACGCCGATACGCATCGAACAGCCATGATCGCGGGCCGCTCGCACCACCTCCCGCACGCGGTCGCGCGAGCCGATATTGCCTGGATTGAGGCGCAGGCAGGCGGCGCCTGCCTCGGCCGCCTCAATGGCGCGGCGGTAGTGGAAGTGGATGTCGGCGACGATCGGCACGCTGGCGGCCGTGACGATCTCAGCCAGAGCCTGGGTCGCCGCGGCGTCGGGGCAGGAAACCCGCACGATGTCGGCGCCGGCCTCGCTGAGCGCCGCAACCTGGGCCATCGTGGCCTCGACGTCGGACGTCACCGTGTTGGTCATCGACTGCACCGTGATCGGTGCGCCGCCGCCGACCGCCACATTGCCGACCTGGACGCAACGGCTGTGCCGGCGGGCGATATCTCGATAGGGGCGAAGGCTCATGGTCTCAAGCCGCTGGCGGCCCAATTCGGCGCGCGGGGGAAAACAGGGATCATCTGGGAAAATGCGCCGAAGTAGCGCCAAGATCAAGCGCGACCCGGCGACAAATCCAAGTTAGCGATCGGTGCGCAACCTGGCCATCAGCCAATCGGCCGATAGTGACAGGTTGCGCGCAACCTCGCCCAACGCACCGATGGACGGCAGGCGGTTGCCGTCGACGAAGATTTCCAACGCTCCGGCGTTGCCGGTGGTAAGTACGATGTCGTCGCGCGGCGGAGCCAGGAATTTGTCGCCGTTGCGCAACACTCGAGTGAGCAAGAGGTCACCAGTCTCCGTTGTCACCTGGACCCAGGCGTCGGCCCGGGCCTGAACGACAACGCGGGCATTCCAGTTGCCGGCCCCATAGATCTGCGGCACGTGCTCGCCGCCCGTCGCCCATGCGGCCGTTGCGGCGCTGGACGGTACACTGGCCAAAGAGCTTTGTGTTGCGTTCTGTGGCTCGCTCGGTCCCTCGGTTTGAGGCGCCGTCGGCGGCACGCTGGGCGGTACCGGATCGACGATCGTGGTGACCTGTCCAGCGGCGGCGGCCGGCGCTGGAATGGATGGGGTCGGATCGACGATGGTGGCCACCTGGTCATCGGCAGTGACCTGCGGTGGGTCGGCTGGCGCCGGCTCGACGACCGCGGCCACCTGATCTTCTGCAACGGCCGGTGGCGGGCTTGGTGGCGCTGCTTCGACGGTTGCCGTTTGATCTTCGGTGGCAGCCGGCGACGCCGGTTCGGCGATTTCGACAGCCGGCACGGCCAAGGCTGCTCGCGGCCGGCTGGGCAAAGGATAGGCCACGACGTCGACAGGCACCGAAGCGGGCGACGGTCCCTGCAGGGCTTGACCGTCGCCGGCGTTCAGCAGGCGGCGGTTGATGCCCTCCGCGGTCTGACTTGCGCTAGCGCTCGGCGCCTGCGTCTCGGTCGCGATCCGGGCCTGGAGTTCGGCTTGAGCCTCTGCTCGGGGTTCAGGCTGCTCCACCACCGCCATCGGCCTGATCGCCGCAGCTTCAACTGCCGGAGCAGGCTCGGCCTCGGCCACCGCTTGGCTCGCGGCCACGGGCTGAGTCTGGGGTTGGGGTTGGGTTTCTGCCTGCGCCACTGACTCGGGCGCAGGATCCGCTACCGGCTCGGCTGCTACGGCCGCCGTTGGGGTGGGTTGCACAATCGCTGCTGCGGCGGTTTCCGCAGCCTCGGGCGGCTTGGCCGGCTTGACCGGCGCTGCAGGCTCGTTGCGCACGGCCGGTTGCGGCGGAGTCTCGGCGGCCTCTGGCGCCGCCAGCCGCTCGGGAACCTGGGCCACCGGTTCGATGACGAATTGGTCCTTGTTCTCGGCGTAATACCAGCCAGCGTAGATGAGGGCGAAGAGGGCCAGAGAAAGACCGATCAACCAGCCCTTCGGCATACGGTTTTCCGGCTCTGGCGTGGGGAACAAAAGTTTCGTCTCGGCCCTCTGTCCCAACGTCTCCTGCTTGTAGGCGTCAACCGCCGCCTCGCCGTCGATGCCCAGGTGCTCGGCATAGGTGCGCACGAAACCAATGGCATAAACCGATCCCGGCAGGTCGGCGAAACGGCCTTCCTCGAGGGCCAGCAAGTATTCCAGACGGATACGCAAGGAACGGGTGACGGCAACCAGATCGAGGCCGTTGCGCACGCGTGTCGCCTTGAGGTCGGAGCCGATGCCGTCATAGCTGACATGTTCGAATTCCGAACTGACTTCGCGCAGATGTAAGCGGCGCTGGATGGCCTCGCGGTCGGTTTTGCGTTCGGTGGACTGGCGATCGCTCATGGTGCCGGTGTCAGGCTGGAATTGGCCGTTTGTGTTCCCACTGTGGCGACCGGGCCCCAAGCACCGGTCGGGACGAATCACTGGGCAATCCGGATTTTTCCCGGCTGCCTGCGTAGATTCCCTGAATACTTAAACCAGCGAATGGGGTCAATAAGAATTTTCGAAATTTTGCAATGGGTTAAATGGTATTTCGGGGATATTGCACGAGGTTTGGTGGCGGCCCCAAGAAATCCTCAAACGCATTTTCCCTTGATAGCGATCAATCGGCAAAGAGTTTTTTTGGGTTTTTTGGGTTTTTTGGGTTTTGCCTTTTGACGCTACTTGCGCTCCAGGGCCGCCGTGGCCTGCTCGACCAGTTCCGCGATGATGTCTGCGGTGGGCTGTTCCGACTTGACCAGGCCGACGCTTTGGCCGGCCATCAGCGAGCCCTCCTCCACGTCGCCATCAATGGCGGCGCGTTTCAGGGCGCCGGCCCAGAAATGCTCGATCTCGAGCTGGGCCGCCTTCTGCTCCAATTCGCCGGCCCGATAGCGCGCTATGACCTCGTGCTGAAAGGCGATGAAACGCTGGCTGCCGTTATTGGCCAAAGCGCGAACCGGGATGACGGGGAACTCGGGATCGACCTGCACCGTAGGCACGGCATCGCGGGCATTGGCGCGGATGAAGGCGCGTTTGAAGTCTTCGTGAGCGATGCACTCGTCGGCGCAGACGAAACGCGTACCCAATTGCACCCCGGCGGCGCCCATTTCGAGATACAGCGCCACGGCCTCGCCGCGGCCGATGCCGCCGGCCACGAAGACCGGCACGGTATCGATCTCGGGCAGGATCTCCTGGCACAGCACGCTGGTCGCTACCGGTCCAATATGGCCGCCGGCCTCGGCGCCCTCGACGATGATGCCATCGATGCCGGCCCGCACCAGGCGGCGCGCCACTGCCAGGGCCGGGGCGAACCCCAGCACCCGAATGCCGGCTTGCTTGAGGCGTTCGATGTCGGCTGTTCGCGGCAGCCCACCGGCCAGCACCACGTGACCGACACCGCAAGCGACGCAGACCGTCATCAGGTCTTCGATCTCGGGATGCATGGTGATCAGATTGACGCCGAAAGGTTTGTCCGTGCGCTCCGCCGTGGCTTTGATCTCGGCCTCCAACAGGTCCGGCGTCATGGCGCCGCAGGCGATGACCCCGAAACCTCCGGCGTTGGAGATAGCGGCCACCAGGTGGCGCTCGGAAAGCCACGACATGGCACCGCCCAAAATGGCGTAGCGCACGCCCAGCAACTCGCGGCCGCGCCGCCACAGCTGATCGAGCCGTGCGGATCCGGGTTCCGACTCGGATTTAGGCGCCATCGAGGCCATAGGCGTGGTGCAGCGCGCGCAGTGCCAGCTCGGTGTATTCCTCGTTGATCAATACGCTGACCTTGATCTCGGAGGTCGAAATGACCTCGATATTGATGCCCTTCTCGGCCAGCGTACCGAACATACGCGAGGCCACGCCGGCATGGCTGCGCATGCCGACGCCGATGATCGAGACCTTGGCGACGCCGTTGTCGTAAAGCACTTCCTCGTAGCCGATCTCCGAGCGGGCGCCGTTGATGACCTTGACCGCATCATCGAGATCGGCCTCGGTCACGGTAAAGGTGAGGTCGGTGGTCTCGTCGTCCTCCGATACGTTTTGCACGATCATGTCGACGTTGATGTTGGCCTCGGCCAGGGGGCCGAAAATGGCGGCGGCCACGCCGGGGCGGTCGGCCACACGGCGCAGGGTGATTTTGGCTTCATCGCGGGAATAGGCGATGCCACTGACGATTTGTTGTTCCACGATCTCGTCCTCGTCGACTACCAGGGTTCCGGGGGCCTCGCTGAAGCTCGACAGCACCTGCACCCGGACGCGGTGATTCATGGCCATCACGACAGCGCGGGTTTGCAGGACCTTGGCGCCCTGCGATGCCATTTCGAGCATTTCCTCATAAGTGATCTTGTCAAGCTTTCGCGCCTTGGCGACGATCCGCGGGTCGGCCGTAAATACGCCCTCGACGTCAGTATAGATGTCGCAGCGCTCGGCGCCCAACGCCGCCGCCAAAGCCACGGCCGAAGTGTCGGTGCCGCCACGGCCAATGGTGGTCAGCCGGTTGTCCGGCGCCAGACCCTGATAGCCGGCCATCACCGCAATCTCGCCCTTGGCCATGCGGGCGCCAACCTCGGCCGCCTCGATATCGAGGATGCGGGCGCTACCGTGCACGCCGTCGGTGCGCACCGGAAGCTGCCAGGCCAACCAGGAACGCGCCGTCAGCCCCAGATCCTGCAGCGCCATGGCCATCAGTCCGCTGGTGATCTGTTCGCCGGTCGAGACCACGACGTCGAATTCACGGGCATCGTGCAGGTTGGCCACGTCCGCCGTCCAGTTGATCAACTGATCGGTGGTGCCGGCCATGGCCGAAACCACCACGGCGATCTCGTGGCCAGCGTCGGCTTCGGCCTTGACGCGGCGTGCCACCTCGTGGATGCGGCCGACGTCGGCCACCGAGGTGCCGCCGAATTTCATCACCAAGCGCGACATGCGCGATTACCCCGATCGACAGTTGCTCTCGTTTGCTATCTCTTGACGTGGGCGCTAGTCGTTGTTTCCCGTCCCGCCAAGGGCGGCTATACATACTCTTTCCCTCCTCGCCAAGGCAACCGCACGATGTGCCCCTCCAGAGCTGCCGCCGCACCTTCCGTCGACACCGACGAACTGGCCCGCTTTGCCGCCCTGGCCGACCAATGGTGGGACCCGGACGGCGAACTGAAGGCGCTGCACCGCCTAAATCCGGTGCGCCTGGCCTACAGCCGCGAGCACCTGGCCGAACATTTTGCGGCGCGCCTGGGGGCGACCACCGACCTCAAACCGTTGGCCGGCCTGAGATTGCTCGACGTGGGTTGCGGCGGCGGCATCTTTGCCGAGCCGCTTTGCCGCCTGGGGGCCCAGGTCGTGGGCCTCGATGCCGGCGCCGAAGCCGTCGGCGTGGCCCGCCATCATGCCGAAGCCACTGGCCTGGCTATCGACTACCGCCAGGCTAGCGCAGAGGAATTGGCAGCCGGCGGCGAGCAATTCGATGCCGTGTTGGTCATGGAAGTGATCGAGCACGTGGCCGACGTTGGCGCCTTCCTGGCCGCCATCGGCCAACTGGTGGCACCGGGCGGCGCCTTCATCGGAGCGACGCTGAACCGCACCGTCAAATCCTGGGCCCTGGCCGTAGTGGGTGCCGAGTACGTGCTGGGTTGGGTTCCCCGCGGCACCCATCAGTGGGACCGCTTCGTCAAACCCTCGGAGTTGGCCCGCCACTTCAGGCCCGCAGGCATCGAGCTTAGCGACCTTTCGGGCGTGGTCTACGACCCGCTGAGCGGCAACTGGCGCCTGGGCCGCGATCTGGCGGTCAACTATCTGGCGTTCGGCACCAAGCGTGAAACTCTCTAACGCCCTTTGAATACCGGATCGCGCTTTTCCTTGAATGCGGCGACGCCTTCGGCGGCATCTTCGCTTTGTGCCAGGGCTTGCTGCACGCTGGCCATATCGCGCAGGCCGGCCAGCACGCCGCCCTCGACGTAAGCTTTAGAGGCCGCACGCATGGCTTTGACGGCCAGCGGTGCCTGGGCAGCGATGGTTTCGGCCAGGGCCGCGGCGCGGGCGATGTCATCGCCGTCGTCGACCACTTCTTGAACGAATCCGAGACGCACCGCCGTTTGGCTATCGAACTCGTCGCCGGTCAGCAAAAGGTGCATAGCGTTGCCGAAGCCGGCTCGCTCCACGAAGCGTAGCGTTGCCCCGCCGGTGGCGATGACGCCGCGCTTGACCTCGAGCTGCGAAAACCGCGTGCTGCGGGCCGCCACCACGATGTCGGCGGCCAGCATCAATTCTATGCCCAGCGTAAAACAGATTCCGCGCACCGCCGCCACCACTGGCTTTGTGCGCAGCGGCGGCCGGAGGTCGAAGGGATCGATGCTGCCCGGAGGAAAGAGATCGACGCCCTGACGCATCAGCGGCGCCACCTTGGGCAGATCGAGGCCAGCGGTGAAATTGTCGCCATGAGCAAAAACCAGGGCGACCCGTGCCTCGGCGTCGTTCTCGAAAGCAGTGTAGGCCTCGGCCAGTCCGCTCAACATGGCCGGTGTGAAGCCGTTCAGCTTGGTCGGCCGGTCGATGCCGATGTGGAAAAGATGGCCGCGCCGCTCACTGCTGATACGGCCTTCCGAATCGCCGGATGTGGTCATGGTCTGGCCTCGAAGAGAATCAGTTTTCCGGGGTCTCGACCCAGGGGATCTGATTGAATTCGACGCCTTCCTCACGCAGGTCGCTGGCCTCCTCGGCCGTCGCCTCACCATAGATGTTGCGTTGGTCGACCTCGCCGTGGTGGATCTTGCGGGCCTCCTCGGCGAATTCGGGACCGACGTAGTCGCAATTCTTCTCGACGTGTTGGCGCATTTCGCCAAGCACCTCCAGCGCCGCCGCCCGGGCCGCCAGTTCCTTGCCTGTGCTTTCCTTTTGCACCGAGACGTTGGGGGCCATGGGCGCCTTTTCGACACGACTTTCGCCGCACACCGGGC
This sequence comes from Rhodospirillaceae bacterium, assembly GCA_002690215.1. Taxonomy (GTDB): domain Bacteria; phylum Pseudomonadota; class Alphaproteobacteria; order UBA2966; family UBA2966. Next base: position 23,665 of record NZDS01000080.1, read on the forward strand.
AATCCACCTTGCCGGCCTTGGTCTGGGCCTGGCAGCTGGCGCTGTCGCGAAACCAGGCCTCGAAGACATGGTCGTTGCAGCATTTGAGATCGTAGACGATCATGGAGCTTCCGCTGGAAGTGGCGACACGAGACTCAAAATAGATGGCATGAGAGAGACGGAAGGGCAAGAAAAAGGCGCCACCCCGACGCGCCGCGGTTTGCGCCAGAAACCCTCGCACTGGGTCGAGAAATTCGCCCCGCTGGTACCTGCCGGCGGTCTCGTGCTCGACCTGGCGGCCGGTAGCGGGCGGCACAGCCGGCTCTTTCTCGGACGCGGTCATGCCGTGACGGCCATCGACCGTGACCTTTCGAAACTGCCCCCCCAAAATGCCCTTGAGCGGCACGAACACGATCTTGAAGACGGCCGTCCCTGGCCACTTGGTGGCCGCAGCTACGCCGCCATCGTGGTTACCAATTACCTCTACCGGCCGTTATTTCCCGACCTGTTGGCCTCTCTGGAATCGGGCGGCTTGCTGATTTACGAGACCTTCGCCCAGGGCAACGAGCGCTTTGGTCGGCCGCGCAACCCGGACCATCTGTTGGGGCCCGGCGAGCTTCTGGAATTGGTCGGCGATCTTACCGTGTTAGCTTATGAACACGGCGAGGTGACCGAGCCCTGGCCTGCAGTTGTGCAAAGAATTGCAGCCCGAGCCCTCAAGGACGGCCCCAAGGACCGCGGCGACGGCGGCTGACGGTGGGCACGTGTTGGCTTGGACGTGACGGCCGGATCCGGCTGCGCACCACGGTGAGACCACTGGGCGAGCGGGCTGGTGTGGCCAGCAGCTTGATGGAGCGCCGCTTGAAAAACCAAATCAGCGCCAGCCCGGCAACAAAGCCGCCGATGTGGGCCCACCAGGCGACGCCGCCGCCGCTCGAGTCGGCCAGGGCAGCGTTGATTCCTTGCAGTACGAACCAGCCGCCCAGCACCCATAGCGCCGGCAGGCGCACGGTGAAAAAGATGACGAAGATAGGTACCAGCACCAGCACCCGAGCCCGCGGATAGAGCAGCGCATAGGCGCCAAGCACACCGGCGATGGCCCCCGAGGCGCCGATCATGGGAATACGCGAGGCAGGATCCAGGGCCGCCTGAGCCGCTGCTGCAGCCAGCCCGCAAACCAAATAGAAGGCAACGAATCGGCCGTGTCCCATGGCGTCTTCGACGTTGTTGCCGAAGATCCAGAGGTAGAGCATGTTGCCGATCAGGTGCATCCAACCGCCGTGCAGGAACATGGCGGTCACCGGCGTCAACGCCGCCGGCACCATGACCAGCTCGGGCGCCAGCTCGGCCGAGCCGAAGAGTACGGCGGGAATAAAGCCTAGGCTCAAGACCGCGGGCTCGTTGCCCGGTGTCTGCTGCCACAGGAATACCAGCACACAGACGGCGATCAGGGCCCAGGTGACGTAGGGCCGAATTTCGGTCGGGTTGTCGTCGTGCAGCGGAATCATGGGCGCCTCGTTGCGCCCTTCATGTAATACGGGACACCGTCAAATGCCAGCGGGCAAAGAAGCAGCGGTCCGCTATCCGTCAGGCGACACTGCGACAATCGGTCTCCTGCGACACTTGGTCCAATGGGTGCCGCGTCGGCCTCAACCTGGTATTCAAGCGATTCCAATCCTGGTCGGAGGGGGATCCGATACAGGAACCCATGCGGGACTCCGAGACAAGATTCCGAGCGCTGATCGAAGCCAACAGTACGCTGGCCGAAATTCACAGCCGCAGACATTCCCGTCGCCATGACTTCCTTCGGCCAAATCGGTAGGCTGGAGACCTCCCAGCCCAGCACCGGCCTTGGCTTATCGCTGATGGCTACGATGGTCGAGCTGCACGGCGGCCGCTTGGAACTCGCCAGCCGCCGCGGCGAGGGCACCTCGGCAACGCTGGATTTCCCGCCGGACAGAATCCTGGACAACCCTGATCGATTGCGAAAGGATGCCGTTTCTTCGCCAACTTGACCGGGAGCAAAGAAAGCATGACGCTCGATCCGCAGGCGCAAATGGTGCTCGACATAGCGGCCAAGAGCACGCGGCCACCGCTCGAGACGCTGACCCCTGTCGAAGCCCGGCGCGAGTACGAGGAGATGGCCGCGGCGGTCGCCGGTGAGGGCCCCGAGATGCACGCCGTCGAGGAGCTCGAGGCGCCCGGCCCTTTCGGCGCCATCCCACTCAGGCTCTACCGTCCGCGCCCGGCCCAGGGACCACAACCCGTGTTGATCTATCTGCACGGCGGCGGCTACGTCGTCGGCAGCCGCGACAGCCACGACGTGCCCTGCCGATACCTGGCCCGCGACGCCGATTGCCTGGTCGTTTCGGTCGACTACCGCATGGCGCCCGAGCACCCTTTCCCCAAACCCGGCGAGGACGTCTGGGCGGCCACCGGCTGGATCGCCGAAAATGCTGCCAGTCTGGGTGGCGATCCCGGGCGCATCGCCATCGGTGGCGACAGCGCCGGAGCCAACCTCTCGACCGTGACAGCCATCCGCACCCGTGATGAAGGCGGTCCCGGACTGTGTTTCCAATTGCTCTATTACCCCAGCACCGACATGACCTGCAGTTTTGGCTCGCACCGGGAACTGGGCGAAGGGTACAGACTGACCAGCGATCTGATCGACTATTTCATGGCGCACTATTTCGGTGCCGGCGGTGATCGCCGCGACCCCCGTGCCTCGCCGCTCTTTGCTGAAGATCTGAGCGGCTTGCCGCCGGTGCTGCTGGTGACGGCCGGTTACGATCCCCTCAAGGACGAAGGCCAGGCCTATACCGAAAAGCTCCAGGCCGACGGGGTCGAGGCCCGGCTCTCGCGCTATCCCGGCATGCTGCACGGTTTCATCTCGATGCCCGGCCTGCTCGACGCCGCGCGCCAGTCCCTGGCCGAAGGCGCTCAGGCCCTGAAGACGGCGTTCGGAAAATGAGATCAACAAACCACACGGTCGAAACGGCCGATGGCTGGTCCTTGGCGGTCACGGCCTTTGAGTCCGCTGAGTCCGCGATCAGCGAAATCACCAAACCGCTGGTGCTGTTCTTTCCGGCCATGGGGACATCGGCACGAAACTACAGCGAAGCGGCGGCGGCCCTGGCAGCCGGCGGCTGTGCCGCCGTCACGGTCGACCCCCGCGGCGTAGGCCAAAGCGGGCCGGCGCCGTCCCGCCACAACGACTACGGCATCGACGCCTTCCTCGAGCAGGACTGGCCGGCCGTTACAGCTTGGGCCCGCCAGCGCTATCCCGGCCGGCCGCTGGTGCTGCTGGGCCACAGCCTGGGCGGTATGATCAGCGCTCTATATGCCGGCCTGACGCCCGACCGTGTCGACGGCCTGGTACTGCTGACCACCCCGCACGTCCATTATCGCCATTGGCCGGCGCCGGTCGGTTGGATGGTCTGGTGCCATTTCGTGGCCTATGCGGCCCTGGCCCGACTGATGGGCTATTTTCCGGGGCAGCGCCTGGGCTGGAGCAGCCCAGTCGCTCGTCAGGTGGTGATCGACTGGGCGCGCTGGGGCACCTCGGGCCGATATCAATGCCAGAGCTCCGGCAAGAATGATCAGCTCCTGGCCCGGGTAGCGGCACCGGTGCTGTCGATTTCCTTCAGTGACGACCGCAACTTCGGCCTGCGGGGCGCCGTCGACGGCTTCTGCGAGCGTCTGGAATCGGCGGAAGTCAGCCGCTGGCACTTAAATCCCGACGAGGTCGGCCGCGAGCGCGTGGGACATTTCGGCCATCTGCGCGATTGCCCTCAATTGTGGCAGCGCATCCTCGAATGGTTAGAGCACTCGTGAAGATTGACTAAATTCGCCAGGCCGAATGCAGCGCCGCAACGCCGCCCATCAGGTTGCGGTACTTGACCCTTCCCAGGCCGGCTCGGGCAATGGCCTTGGCCAGAGTCGCTTGGTCGGGAAATTGCCGGATGCTCTCGGCCAGGTAGTCGGATCCGCCGACGTCAAAAAGCTTGGCGACGCGTGGCAGCAACTGGTCGAGATAGACGTTGTAGGTGCTCTTCAAAAGCGGCAGTTCGACGGAGCTGAAATCGAGGCTCAGGAATCGGCCGCCCGGGCGCAGCACCCTGCGCGCCTCGGCTAGAGCGGCCTCGAGGTTGCTGACGTTCCTCAGTCCGTAGGCGATAGTGTAGGCGTCAGCAAAGCCGTCCTCTATGGGAAGCGCCTCGGCATTGCCGCAGAGCCAACTGAGACCGCGCACGATATTGCGGTCGACGGCCCGGTCACGGCCCACTTCGAGCATGCGCTGGTTGATGTCGCAGACCACCGCCGTGCCTGAGCCGCCAAGGCGTTGGAGGAAACGGCCGGCGATATCTCCCGTGCCACCGGCCACATCCAAAAGCCGCATGCCCTGTCGTGGCGCCAGCCAATCCATCATCGAGTTGGCCCAGAGGTGATGGACGCCGCCGCCGAGCACGGTGTTCATGAGGTCGTAGCGCTCGGCCACGTCATCGAAAAGCGCCCGCACCCGGCGCGCCTTGTCAGGCTGAACAGGCTTGGCGGGGTCGGGTGGCGGGGCGGGGGGTGGTTGTTCATTCATGGCCCGCAGAAGTTAGCAATTCGCGCCCCGGCCGTCATCCCCAGTCCGCCCCGTGGGCTCGTTGACAGCCCCCCACCATGGTCTTATGCTGCACTGCGAAATAAGCCGACGGGAGCGGTTTTTTGCGGTCGCTGTGTCGGCGTTATGCCCCTTTTTTTTTGGAGTCGCACGCTGATGAAGGTACTCGTCGCGGTTAAGCGCGTCATCGACTACAACGTCAAAGTCCGGGTCAAAGGTGACAATACCGGTGTCGAGACGGCCAATGTAAAGATGTCGATGAACCCCTTTGATGAAATCGGTGTCGAGGAGGCGCTACGCCTGCGGGAGGCCGGTACGGCCGAAGAGGTCGTGGCTGTCAGCCTGGGTGTCCAGCAATGCCAGGAAACCATTCGCACGGCCCTGGCCATGGGCGCCGACCGCGGCATTCTGGTCAAGACCGACGAGGAACTGCAGCCGCTGGCCGTGGCCAAACTGCTCAAGGCCGTAGTCGACGAGGAGGCCCCTGACCTGGTCATCCTGGGCAAGCAGGCCATCGACGACGACGCCAACCAGTGCGGCCAGATGCTGGCGGCGCTTGCCGGATGGCCGCAGGGCACCTTCGCCTCGAAGATCGAGATCGCCGATGGCAAGGCCACCATCACCCGCGAGGTCGACGGCGGCCTCGAGACCATCGCTGTCGACATGCCCTGCGTCATGACCACCGATCTCAGGCTGAACGAGCCCCGTTACGCCAGCCTGCCCAACATCATGAAGGCCAAGAAGAAGCCCATAGACGAGAAAACGCCTGAAGATTTGGGCGTCGATATCACGCCCAGGCTCAAAGTGCTCAAGGTCGAGGAGCCGCCGACGCGTCAGGCCGGCGTGATCGTCGAGAGCGTGGCCGAGTTGGTCGAAAAACTGCGTGACGAGGCGGGAGTAATCTGATGACTGCGCTTGTAGTAGGCGAACACGAAGGCGGCGCCTTGCGCGACGCCGTGCTCAACACCGTTACCGCCGCCGGCCAGTTGGGCGGCGACGTGCATGTTCTGGTGGCCGGCTCGGCCGCCGCCGCAGAGGCCGCGGCCAAGATCGCCGGCGTGGCAAAAGTGCTGTCGGCCGACGACGCGATCTACGAACATCCCCTGGCCGAGAGCATGGCGACGCTGATCGTCGGCCTGGCCGGCGGCTACGACGCCGTCTTGGCGGCCGGTAATACGTTCGGCAAGAACGTCATGCCCCGCGCTGCGGCCCTCCTGGACATGGCGCAGATTTCGGAGATTGTCGAAATCGTCTCGCCCGACACCTTTGTGCGTCCGATCTACGCCGGCAACGCCATGGAAACGGTGCAGTCGAGCGACGCCGTCAAGATGATCACGGTGCGCACGACAGGCTTCGCAGCCGCCGATCCCGAGGGTGGATCTGCCGCCGTCGAGAGCGTCACTGCCGCCGAGAACCCGGGCAACTCGACCTTCGTCGGCCGCGCGCTTTCGAAATCCGAGCGGCCCGAGTTGACCTCGGCCCAGGTGGTGATTTCGGGTGGCCGCGGTATGCAGAGCGGCGACAACTTCACCCTGATCGAAGCCGTCGCGGACAAACTTGGCGCCGCGGTGGGTGCTTCGCGCGCCGCCGTTGACGCCGGTTTCGTGCCCAACGATTATCAGGTTGGCCAGACCGGCAAGATCGTGGCGCCCGACCTTTACATCGCGGTCGGCATTTCCGGTGCGATCCAGCACCTGGCCGGCATGAAGGATTCGAAGGTCATCGTCGCCATCAACAAGGACGAGGAGGCGCCGATATTCCAGGTCGCCGATTTTGGATTGGTGGCCGACCTTTTCAAGGCCCTGCCGGAACTCGACGAAGAACTGGCCAAGGCCGGCCTTTGAGAGTTTGATGGGATCCGCTTGGCCACCGGCTGCAGACCGCCGACAGCGACAGGATATTGAATGAGTAGTGAGATCCGCAAAATCGGCATCATCGGCGCCGGCCAGATGGGCAACGGCATCGCCCACGTCTGTGCCCTTTCGGGCTACGACGTGGTGCTCAGCGACGTCACCATGGAGGCGGCCGAAAAGGGCCTGGCCACCATCGAGCGCAATATGGACCGCCAGGTCGGGCGCAACGTCATCAGCGACGACGACCGCACTTCCGCGCTCGGCCGCATCGCCTTGGTGGCCGAATTGAAGGATATGGGCGACGCCGACCTGATCATCGAATCGGCGGCCGAGGACGAGGAGGTCAAACGCGCCATCCTCGATGAGCTCTGCCCGGTGCTCAAACCCGAGGCCCTGATCGCCACCAACACCTCGTCGATTTCCATCACCCGCCTGGCCGCCGGCACCGACCGCCCCGGCCAGTTCGTCGGCATGCACTTCATGAACCCGGTGCCGATGATGCAGCTGGTCGAGCTGATCCGCGGCATCACCACCGACGAAAGCACCTACCGCGTGGTGCACGAGGTTGCCATCAAGCTGGGCAAGACGCCGGCCAATGCCGAGGACTTCCCGGCCTTCATGGTCAACCGCATCCTGCTGCCGATGATCAACGAGGCCATCTACACGCTTTATGAAGGCGTGGGCTCGGTCGAGGCCATCGATACCTCCATGCGGCTCGGTGCCAACCACCCCATGGGACCGTTGCAGCTTGCCGATTTCATCGGCCTCGACGTCTGCCTGGCCATCATGCAGGTGCTCTACGAGGGCTTGGCCGATACCAAATACCGGCCCTGCCCATTGCTGGTGAAGTACGTCGAAGCCGGCTGGATCGGCCGCAAATCGGGCCGCGGCTTCTACGACTACACCACAGACGTGCCGACACCCACCCGCTAAACCGTCCCCGGCGGGACCTCATCTGACGAGGTCCGATCCAAGAAACGAGTTCAGCGCTGAACTCGTTTCGGTTTTGCCGAAATACCAAAGCATTAAGCGAGATCGTCCGTCACACCGCGTGACATGGCGTTCATGAATCGGAGCG
>NZDS01000081.1 GCA_002690215.1 Rhodospirillaceae bacterium
CCCGAGGTCGAACGCGTCGTCGACTACCAGGACACCATCCCCAAGCCCGGCCTCGACACCATCGAGGGCCAGACCATCCAGAAGCTGCTGGACGAGCAGGTCAATCCCCAGGTTGCCATGCACGGTGGCCACATCGCCCTGGTCGACGTCCAGGACACCAAAGTCTACATCCGCCTCGAAGGCGGCTGCCAAGGCTGCGGCATGGCTTCGATGACGCTCAAGCACGGCGTCGAAGTGGCCATCAAGGAGGCCGTACCGTCGATCGAAGAGGTGCTCGACAGCACCGACCATGCTGGTGGCGACAATCCCTACTTCCAGCCCGGCAAGGAAGGCATGAGTGCCTACTGAGCAGCAACTTGCCCTGCTGATCTCGACCTACGACCTCGGCCATCAACCCTTCGCGCTGGCCTCGCCGGCCGCCTGGCTGGGCGCTGCCGGGGCGCGCGTGGTCTGCAACGACCTGGCTGTCGAACCCCTGGACGAAGCGGCGGTGCGCACGGCCCGCCTGATCGCCGTGCATTTGCCCATGCACACGGCGACCCGCCTGGCCGGCGAACTGACCCCGCGACTCAAGGCGCTCAACCCGAAAGCACAGCTTTGTTTTTTTGGCCTCTACGCACCAATGAACGAGGACTACTTGCGGTCGCTGGGGGGCGATAGCGTGCTCGGCGCCGAATTCGAGGCGGCGCTGGTCGCGACCTACCGGGCGGCCACCACCGGCGAAGCCCTGCCTCAGCCCGGCAACCTCGACAAGCTCGCCTTCCTGACGCCCGACCGTGTCGGCCTGCCGGGGTTGGAGCACTACGCCAAGCTACGCCTGCCCGATGGCAGCGAACGCCTTTCCGGCTACACCGAGGCCAGCCGGGGCTGCAAGCACCGCTGCCGCCACTGCCCGGTGGTACCGGTCTACGACGGCCGCTTCCGGGTGATAGAACGAGACGTGGTGCTGGCCGATGTGCGCCAGCAGGTGGCGGCCGGGGCCCGCCACATCAGTTTCGGCGATCCCGATTTCCTCAACGGCCCAGGCCATGCGCTGGCGCTGATCGAAGACCTGCACGCGGAATTTCCGGGACTCACCTACGACGTCACGATCAAGGTCGAACATCTGTTGCGTCACGAAGCGGCGCTGCCCAAACTGCGCCGTACCGGCTGCCTGTTCGTCATCTCGGCCATCGAGAGCTTCGAGGATGGCGTGCTGGAGCGCTTGGACAAAGGCCACACCCGGGCCCAGGCGTTGGCGGCGGTCGAACTGCTGCGCCGCAGCGGCCTCGATCTTTCCCCCACCTTCGTACCCTTTACGCCCTGGACCACGCTGGAGGGTTACCGCGGACTGCTCAGCGACATCGTCGCGCTCGACCTGGTGGCCGCCGTGGCGCCGGTGCAACTGGCACTGCGACTGCTGGTGCCGGCCGGTTCGCTGATCCTGGAACTCGATGATTGGCCCCGCTTCGCAGGCGCATATGACGCCGAAAATCTGACCTACGCCTGGCGCAATCCGGACCCGGCCGTCGACACATTGCAAGGCGAGATCATGGCTCTGGTGGCCGATGGCGAGGCTGCAGGCGAGGAGCGCCACAGCCTGTTCGGACGCCTCTGGAGACGGGTCCACGAGAGTCTGGGCGAGACGGCACCGCCGCTGCCACCAGGCCGGACCGGCGCGGTGCCGAGCCTCAGCGAAGGCTGGTATTGTTGCGCCGAACCCAGCGAGAACCTGATGCGTGCGGCCCAGGTTTGACCCGGCTGCTGCTCCTCGTTCCGACCACCTCATACCGCGTCGGCGACTTTCTCGAAGCGGCGGCCGGGCTCGACGTCGAAGTCATCGTCGGCAGCAACCAGCAGCCGGTATTGGCCGGCCTTGGCGCCAGAACGGCGTTCNAAGTGGACTTTCGGAACCCCGACGCGGCGCTCGAGCAGATCGCCGCTCTGGCTGCCGAACGCCCGCTCGACGCCATCGTNGCCAGCGACGAAGAAACCACCTGGATCGCCGCCGAAGCGGCTGCCCGGCTGGGGCTTGGCCACAACCCTGCACCGGCGGTCGAAGCGGCGGGCAATAAGTACCTCTTCCGCCAGGCCTTGGTGGGTAGCGACGTGCGCTCGCCCAAGTTTCGCCTCTTCAGCCTTGACGACGACCCGGCCCAGGCCCGTGACCTGCCCTTCCCCTGCGTGCTCAAGCCNNTGGCCTTNTCGGCCAGCCGCGGCGTCATCCGGGCGGACGGGCACAATTCTTTCGTCGCCGCTTTCCACCGCATCGCGGCCTTGCTGCACCAACACGACCCTCAGGGCGGGCGCTCGACGGCGCGGAGTATCCTTGTCGAGGACTACGTACCCGGCATCGAGGTGGCGCTCGAAGGCCTGCTGGTGGCGGGCGAGCTCACCGTGCTGGCACTCTTCGACAAACCCGACCCGCTTGAGGGGCCTTTCTTCGCCGAAACCATCTACACCACGCCTTCGCGCCAGCCGACCGAGGTTCAGGCCCGGATTCGCGAAATCACTGCCCGCGCCGTGGCGGCGCTGGGGCTATGCAGTGGTCCCATCCATGCCGAGCTAAGGATCAACGATGACGGCATCTGGCCCATCGAGATCGCCGCCCGTTCGATCGGCGGCCTGTGTTCNCGCATGCTGCGCTTTGGCACCGGCCTGAGTTTGGAGGAGATCATCCTGCGCCAGGCCTTGGGTCAGCCGCTCGAATCTCTAAAACGCCAGGACGGCGGCGGCGGGGTAATGATGCTGCCGGTGCCGGAATCAGGCCGCCTGCTGGCGGTCGAGGGTCAGGAGGCCGCCCGTGCGGTTCCCGGCATCACCGACTTGACGATCACCATCCCACTGGGAGAGAGCGTCCAGGCGCTGCCCGAGGGCGATCGCTATCTCGGCTTTCTGTTTGCCGAGGGCGATACCCCCGAGGGCGTCGAAGCTACGCTGCGCCAAGCCTTCNCAAAACTCGAGGTGCNGATCGAGCCANCTTAGGCAGCNGCNATGGCGCNGCTGNGTACCAGGTCTTGNTAGTCNGCCATCAAGCGGCGGCTCACCGGCCCCACGGCATAGCTCAAGCCCTCGATCTCACGCACCGGGGTCACCTCGGCGGCCGAGCCGGTGATGAAAACCTCGTCGAATTTCGCCAGCTCGTCCGGCATCACAGTGCGCTCGATGACCTCAAGGCCGCGACCGCGGGCAAGCATGACAACCGTCTGCCGTGTCAAGCCATCGAGGAAGCAGTCCGGCGTCGGCGTGTGCAGGGCGCCNTCGGCCACGAAGAAGATGTTGGCGCCCGTGGCTTCGGCCACCCGGCCGCGCCAGTCCAGCATCAGGCCATCGTCGTAGCCGCGTTCCATGGCCTCGTGCTTGGCCATGGTGCCGATGACGTAGTGCCCGCCGGCCTTGGCTGCCACCGGGGCACAGTCGGGTGGCGGCCGGCGCCAGCGCGCCCAAGCCAGGCGCACGCCCTCGGTCTGGGCCTGAGGGGTGTAATAGGCCGGCCAGGGCCANGCNGCGATGGCCAGGTGAATTCGGCTGGTCGGCGCCGCCACGCCCATCTCCTCGCTGCCACGCCAGGCCACGGGACGCACATAGCCATCGATGATGCCATTGGCCGCCAGCACCTGGCGGCAGGATTCGTCGATCTCGGCCGCGCTCTGCGGCAGTTCGAAACCAAGGCCCACGGCCGAACGCACCAGGCGTGCGCTGTGGTCACCCAGCCGGAAAACCTCGCCACCGTAGGCCCGCTCTCCCTCGAACACACTGGAGGCATAGTGGAGCGCGTGGCTGAGTACGTGCAAGTTCGCCTGGCGCCAGGGAATGAGTTCACCGTCGAGCCAGATGAGGCCGTCGCGGTCGTCGAAAGGCGGGGTCGGCATGACGTGGCATCCTTTGCATTTCGTTCGCTCGCACCACGAACTGCGCAACGAACAAACCAACAAGATGCCAACAACGTAACTACGTTACGCAGTTATGTCAATATTNCTGACCTAATTTTTTCTGNCCGTCGCCCTCAGGCAGCGGCGCGGCGATGCACNAGCGCCTCGTAGTCGCCCATCATCTGCCGGGCAATGGGGCCGACCTGGAATCTGAGGTCGTCGATCTGCGACACCGGCGTCACCTCGGCTGCCGTACCGGTGACGAAAATTTCGTCGAAGCCCGCCATCTCGTCGGGCATGATGGCGCGCTCGATGATCTCGATGCCGCGNGCCCTGGCCAGTTCCATGACCGAGCGCCGGGTAATGCCGTCGAGAAAGCAATCGGGCGTCGGCGTATGCAGCACGCCATTCAGTCCGAAGAAGATGTTGGCGCCGGTGCACTCGGCCACCTGGCCGCGCCAATCTTGCATCAGGGCATCGTCGAAGCCCTCAGCCTCGGCATCGTGCTTCGAAAGCGTGCAGATCATATAGAGCCCGGCTGCCTTGGCGAACACGGGTGCCGATTCAGGCGAGGGCCGCTTCCAGCGCGAGGTTTTGAGGCGGATGCCCTTGAGCCTCGCCTCGGGAGTGAAATAGGCCGGCCAAGGCCAGGCGGCAATGGCCAGATGGATGCGGCATTCCTGGGCCGAGACACCCATCATCTCGGTGCCGCGCCAGGCCACAGGGCGGACGTAGCCGTCCTGGATGCGGTTGATGGCCAGGACCTCCTTGCAGGCCTGGTCGATCTCGGCCAGCGAGTAGGGAATCTCGAAGCCCATAGCTGTGGCCGAGGCAATCAGGCGTTCGCTGTGCTCGGTGAGCTTGAAGATTTCCCCCTCGTAGGCGCGCTCGCCTTCGAATACGCTAGAGGCGTAGTGAAGCGCGTGGCTGAGCACGTGCACATTGGCCTGGCGCCAGGCGATCATTTCGCCGTTGTACCAGATGTGACCGTCGCGGTCGTCGAAGGAGGGCCCACTCATGGCATCGTCCTCGTGGTTATGATGCGGTTATGATTAGTTCGAATTCGTGCCGATTTCGGCAACATTCTAACAAATACCGTGCGATAAATATCATCATGCANCAAATATGTCAATATGGCTGACGTAAAACCCGTNNCCGGAAAGGACGCAATCNTGAAGGACAATGTCCTGGACGAGGAGGAGATCCGCCAGGGCATAGAGCTCTTGTTCTACGCCTACCGCGATTTCACCAGCGACCCCGACGCCATCCTGNCCGGCTCGGGCTTCGGCCGGGCGCATCACCGGGTAGTGCATTTCGTTGGCCGCCGGCCGGGCATCACGGTGGCCGAGCTATTGGACATCCTGCGCATCACCAAACAATCACTGAGCCGGGTGCTGAGCCAGCTTATCGAGCGCGGTTACATCGTCCAACGAAAGGGCACCCGCGACCGCCGTCAGCGCCTACTCTATTTGACCGATGAGGGCACCGAGCTGGAACGCTCGCTGGCCAGTCCGCAACACAAGCGTGTGGGCGATGCCTACCGCGAGGCCGGCCCAGAGGCCGTCGCCGCCTACCGAAAAATATTGCTGGGGCTGATCAACGAAAGTGATCGCGAGGCCGTGCTCAAATCCTTCCGCGGGCGCTGAGCAATGCCCGACCCGGCCCACATCCTGGTGGTCGACGACGACCAGCGCTTGCGCGACCTGTTGCGCGATTACCTGACCCAGAACGGTTTTCTGGTCACGACCGCCGCCGATGCCGCCGAGGCCCGGGCCCGGCTGGTGGGGCTGGAATTCGACCTCATCGTGCTCGACGTCATGATGCCGGGCGAGAGCGGCCTGGAGCTTACCGTCAGCCTGCGCAGCTCATCGCAAGTGCCGATCCTGCTGCTTACGGCCATGGGCGAGGCCGAGGACCGCATCACCGGCCTGGAGAGCGGCGCCGACGACTATCTGGCCAAACCGTTCGAGCCGCGCGAGCTATTGCTGCGCATCGGCAGCGTGCTGCGCCGCGCCGCCCCCCCAGCCGAGACCGCCGGGGAGATTGCTTTCGGTGACTATTCTTTCGACGCCCAGCGCGGCGAGTTGCGTAGTGCCGAGCGGCCGGTCAAGCTGACCTCGGGCGAGGTGGCTCTGCTCAGGCTGTTCGCCAGGCGCCCGGGCCAGACCGTGAGCCGCCATGAACTCAGCCAACAAAGCGGCGGCGCCAGTGAACGGGCCATCGACGTGCAAGTCACCCGGCTGCGCCGCAAGATCGAGCCCGACCCGCGCAACCCGCGCTACTTGCAAACCGTATGGGGCGAAGGTTATGTGTTGTGGCCCGATTGATACCGCATCCGAATGGTCAATTCGGATGCGGTATCAAGCCGCCGTCGAAGCGGCGGCCAAGTGCGCGGATGCGCACGCACGGCGAGGGTCAAATGAAATAAGATACGAAATCCGAATCAATCGTTCGGATTTCGTAAGAGATCTCCGGAGCGCCGGGCGATGCTGAAACGCTTGCTGCCACGCACGCTCTTTGGACGCTCGCTGCTGATCATCGTCACGCCGGTGGTGCTGCTGCAGATCGTCGCCACCTATGTCTTCTACGAACGTCACTGGGATTCGGTCACGCGGCGTCTCGCACTGGGTCTGGCCGGCGACGTGGCCATGCTGATGCAGGTCCTGCGTGAGGTGCCGAAGGGGCCGGCGCAGGCAACCATCCTGGCCTCGGCGGAAAAGAGCATGCAGATGCGCATCGAGTATCTGCCGGACGTCATCTTACCCAACGCTCCACCGCCGGCTCCCCTCGCCAACCGCATCATCGACCGTATGCTCAGAAAGGCCATGAATGAGACCGTATTCAGGCCCTATCGCATCGATTCGGCGAGCTTCGGCGACCTGGTGGAGATCCGCGTCCAGCTCAAGAAAGGTGTGATCCGCGTCCTGGCCTCGAAAAAGCGCGTCTCCAGTCCCACCACATACATTTTCGTGATGTGGATGGTCGGCACCTCGCTGGTGCTGCTGACCGTGGCCATCCTGTTCCTGCGCAACCAGATCCGGCCCATCCGCCGCCTGGCCACGGCGGCCGAGAGCTTCGGCAAGGGCCGCCTCAATGTCGAACTCAGGCCTTCAGGCGCGCGTGAGGTGCGCCAGGCCGCCGCCGCTTTCATCAACATGCGTGACCGCATCCAGCGCCAGATCGCCCAGCGCACCGAGATGCTGGCCGGTGTCAGCCACGACCTGCGCACGCCGCTGACACGAATGAAACTGCAGCTCGCCATGCTGGACCCGGGCGCCGAGGTGGAGAAGCTCAAGTCCGACGTCGGCGAGATGGAGCGCATGGTCGAGGGTTATCTCGCCTTCGCCCGCGGCCAGGACGCCGAAGCAACGGTCGACACCGACCTGGCGGCGCTGCTGGACGAGGTGGTGGTGGAGGCTCGCACCCAGGGCACCACGCTGGAGCTGAACTGGCCCGAGCAGGCTGGCGAGCCGCGGCCGATCGTGCTGCCCCTCAAACCCGGTGCCTTCAAGCGCTGCCTCACCAACCTGATCGACAATGCCCGCCGCTATGCCGAACGCATCGCCATCTCCGTCGAGCAAGGCAATGATCACGTAGAACTGACGATCGACGACGACGGCCCCGGCATTGCTGCCGATCAGCATGAGTACGTCTTCCGGCCCTTCCACCGCGTCGAGAGCTCGCGCAATCCGGCCACCGGCGGCATGGGGCTGGGACTTTCAATCGCCCGCGACGTGATGCGTGGCCACGGCGGCGAGATCACGCTTTCAGAGGCACCACTGGGCGGCCTGCGCGCCCGCCTCAGGTTGCCGCTCTGAGTCACGCCAAAAGAAAAACGGGAGATACCTCATGAGCCGCCTATTCGGACCGTTGCGCCAGATGGGATACGTCGTCAGGGACATGGAGAGCGCCCTCGAACACTGGATAAAGACCTGCCAGGCGGGGCCTTGGTTCTACATCGACCGCTTGCCCATCGAGGGCTTCAAGTATCGCGGCCAGCCCGCCGCTCCGCACATCTCCATTGCGCTGGCCAATTCCGGCGAGATGCAGGTCGAACTCATCCAGCAGCGCGACGACACCCCGACCATGTATCAGGACTTCCTGGGGCGCGGCCTCGAAGGGCTTCAGCATTTCTCGACCTGGCCCGAGAACTACGACGAGATCTACCAGCGCGCCCTGGACGCGGGCTATACCGTGGGGCAGGAATCCGACAGTCCGCGGGGCCGTTTCGTTTATTTCCTCGACGAAGGCCACCCCGGCACCATCGTCGAGATGGCCGACCTGACCGAGGCCCGGCGCCGCATCTTCGACGGCGTGCGCGAGGCCGCCGTAGATTGGGACGGTAGCGACCCGATCCGCGAAGACTGGCCACGCTAGGGAGCGACACCCCATGACCGGTCTGCTCGGCGTCGATATTGGCGGCACCCACACCGACGTCGTTCACATGGCCAACGGCCGCTTGGCCGTGACCAAACTGCCGACCACGGCCCAGGCTGCCGACGGCCTGTTGAGCGGGGCCCAGACGTTAGGTGTAGCGCTGGAGGGGCTGGAGCTGATCATTCACGGCACCACGGTAGCGACCAATGCCGTGATTCAGCGCCGCGGCGCGCGTTGCGGCTTGATCACCACGGCCGGCTTTCGCGACGTGCTCGAGCTGCGCCGGCGCGACCGCCCCCACACCTACGGCCTGGACGCCGATTTCCAGCCCCTGATCGAGCGCCGCGACCGCTGCGAGGTCGGGGAAAGGGTAACTGCCGAGGGCGATATCCTGACCCCGGTGGATGGCGACCAGGTGGCAGGCGTCGCTGCAGCCCTGCGGGACGACGGCTGCGAAGTATTGGTGATCTGTTTTTTGCACAGCTACGCCAACCCCGAGAACGAACGCCGCGCCAGGCTGGCGGCGGCGGAGGTCTGGCCCAACGACTTCATCGTCACCTCGTCCGAAGTCCTGCCGGCGCTACGTGAGTTCGAACGCAGCAGCACGGCAACCATCGGCGGATACGTGCAACCACTCGTGGTGGGGTACCTGGAGGCCCTGAAAGGGCAACTCTCCGAGCGCGGTTTCACCAACGAGCTATTGGTCGTGCAGTCAAATGGCGGTGTCATGGCGGCCGGTGTGGCCGGGCGCTTTGCCGCCAATACCATCCTCTCGGGACCGGCCGCCGGCGTCACCGCGGCCACCGCCATCGCCGCCGAGATGGGCATCGATAACGCCGTTTCCTGCGACATGGGCGGCACCAGCCTCGATATCTGCGTCATCCAGGACGGCCGACCGGCAACCACGGCCCAGAAGGCGCTCGACTTCGGCTTGCCATTGGCGCTGCCCATGCTCGACGTCGACGCGGTGGGTGCCGGCGGCGGCAGCCTGGCCTGGATCGATGGCTCGGGCGTGTTGCAGATCGGGCCCCAAAGTGCCGGCGCCGAGCCCGGCCCGGCGGCCTTGGGC
>NZDS01000242.1 GCA_002690215.1 Rhodospirillaceae bacterium
TACCAGTTGCAGGTGTTTTTTGGCAGGAACCGAAAACCTACCGACAAAACCGCCAATTGTCCCCAATGCCCGGAATGCGCCAGAAACCCGGTGTATTCTACTAATCGTCCGTTTTTAATTTAATGGTAAGGTGATGGTATGGTGATGGTAAGACCGGAGGGAGGGGGACTTCGATCAACCGAGTTAGCACCCGAGAAACTCCATTAGGTAAGGTAGTTAATCCCCCATTACCCAGATAAATCCGATATTTCATGCGGCGACCATATGATTCTGCTATAAGAATCAATGTCATACACACATCAGAACAGACGCGCCTCACGTCACCCGGCGGGTGAAAGCAAAAAGTCCCCTTTGCGGGTCGATTTTGACCGCCGACTAAAGCTGGAGTTCCACGGTTCCAAGATTACCTCTGACGGTGGGTTCCTCGCCTATCGAGAGCTTGATGACGCCCTTGGCCTGACAGAGATTGCCGGGGCTATCTTTCAGGACAGCCGTACCGGCAAGAATGGATGGCACGGCATGACGGGTCAGTTCCGCCAATCGCTGTTTGGACGCGTTGGCGGTTATGAAGACGTGAATGATGCCGAGCGTCTGGGACGTGATCCCGCCATGCGTTGGATTGTTGGCGGCAAAGCCGTGGAAAGACAGGCTGCATCCACCAGCCAGATGGGGCGGTTCGAGACGGAACTTTTGGCGACCGATGCAAATGTTGAAGCTCTGACCGACATGAACGGGGTTTGGATCGATCGTGTTCACGACCGTCGCCCGCCGAAGATGATCATTCTCGACATGGACAGCAGCGTCAGCCCGACCCATGGTGAACAGGAGGGAACGACGTACAATGGTCACTTCGGCTGCACCTGCTACCACCCACTATTCCTGTTCAACCAATTCGGTGATCTGGAACGGTGTTCCCTGCGTCCCGGCAATGTTCATAGTGCCGACGGTTGGCGCAACGTTTTGGAACCGGTTGTTGCGCGTTACCGGGAACGGAACCTGCGTCGTTACTTCCGAGGCGATGCCGCCTTTGCCGCACCGGACATCTACGAGTTCCTGGAAGCAGAAGGTTTCCTATACGCCATCCGCCTCAAAGCGAATGCTATTCTTCAGGAGTGCATTGCCCATCTGCTGACACGCCCCGTTGGCCGTCCGCCGAACCATGTGCGACGTTATTACGCCAGCTTCAGCTATCAGGCCGGATCGTGGGACAAGAAACGCCGTGTCGTTGCCAAGGTCGAATGGCATCCCGGCGAGTTGTACCCTCGCGTCGGCTTCATCGTCACCAACCTGTCACGCCCCGCCGAACGGATTGTCGCCTTTTACAATCACCGTGGCACGGCGGAGCAATGGATCAAGGAAGGCAAGCACGCGATCAAATGGACGCGGCTGTCATGCCGTAAGTTCCGCAACAACGAGGTTCGGCTCCAGCTTCATGCACTGGCCTACAACTTTGCCAACTTCATGCGGACTTTGGCCTTGCCCGAAGAAGTGGAGCATTGGTCGCTGACGACACTGAGAGAGAAGCTGGTGAAGATCGGAGCCAAGGTCGTTCGCCATGGCCGCTACGTCACTTTCCAACTGGCTGAGGTCGCCGTTCCAAGGAACCTGTTCCAGAAAATCCTGGCCTTGATTGATGACCTGCGACGAAGACCCGCTCCGGCGTAGGCCGGGATCATCGACGGCACAGGGAACAAGATGGGAGAAGTGCGTTCGGATGACGACAAAAACTGCCAATTGGGCGCCTGAGCTTGATCAAACCGTCAAATTGAGGCTGTCGCATCACCGATCGGGGAAAATTCTTTCCTTCCGTAAAGGGAAGCGGCTACATTGGCGACCAAGTGAAGGTTATCTGGGAAATGTCGGATCAAGCTTCTGATACTCTCTCCCATGTCCGCTTGTGGCTATCTGCGGACCTCGCAGCATGGACCGCGCGACGTCCGCTTCAACTCTGAAAGCGGACATAATGACAGCTTTGTGAAGCCCGTTTACGAGCACATGGCCAAAGCGTGCCTCCCGCTCACATCGACCAGCCGCCGTCGACGAGGTGGATGGCGCCGGTGGTGAACGCCGCTTCGTCGGACGCCAGATAGACGGCGAGGGCGGCGATCTCCCCCGCCTCGGCGATGCGGCCCAAGGGCTGGCGGGAGGTGAAGTCCTTGCGCGCCTGGTCGGGGTCGTCGGCGGCGGCGACCCGGCCCTCCCACGAAGGCGTGTTGACGGTGCCCGGACAGATGGCGTTGCAGCGGATTCCCTGGCTCACGAAATCCACCGCCATCCCCTTGGTCAACCCGATGACGGCCGCCTTGGTGGTGCCATAGACGAAGCGGTTGGGGGCGCCCTTGACGCTGGAGACCACCGAAGAGACGTTGACGATGCTCGCCCCGCCGGCCTCCAGCATGGCTGGCAGGAAGGCGCGGATCATGCGGTACATGGAGGTCACGTTGAGGGTCAGGGTGAAGTCCCAGAGCTCTTCGTCGCAATCGAGGATGGTGCCGTGGGGCACGACGCCGGCGCAGTTGAACAGCACGTCGACGGCGCCGAGCTCTTCGGCCAGCGCCGCGATGGCGGCGCCGTCGGTGGCGTCCAGGTGGCGCGTCGTCAGGGCGGGTACCTCGGCGGCCAGCGATGCCAGGGCCCCGTCGTCGATGTCGGTGGCCCACACGATGGCGCCCTCGCCGGCAAAGGCGAGGGCGGTGGCGCGC
Source organism: Rhodospirillaceae bacterium (assembly GCA_002690215.1). GTDB lineage: Bacteria > Pseudomonadota > Alphaproteobacteria > UBA2966 > UBA2966. Next base: position 2,703 of record NZDS01000242.1, read on the forward strand.
CCGATGCCGGCCCCGGCGGCGGTGACCAGGGCGGTCTTGCCGGCCAGTCTGTCTCCCATGTTCGATCCTCCTCTCGGCGTCCAGGTGACGACACACTACAGGACCGCCGGGCCGGCGTCAGCCGCGCCATTTGCCGCCCGCCGCCGGGCTGCCATAATGAGTGCCGCCACCACCTGGACACGCCCATGACCGCATGCAAGCCCAAGCCGTTCTCCATCGAGGTTGCGCAAGAGACCCTGGAGGGTGTGCTTGCCCGGGTGCGCGCTTACCCGTGGCACGAGATGCCCGAGGACGGCGGCTGGTCGTACGGCACCAATATCGATTACATGAAGGAACTTTGCGCCTACTGGGCGGACGGCTACGACTGGCGCGCAAGCGAGGCGGAACTCAACCGCCTTCCCCAGTACACAGCCGAGGTCGACGGCCTGGACATTCACTTCGTCCACGAGAAGGGAAGCGGGGCGGCGGCGCGGCCCCTGTTGCTCGTTCACGGCTGGCCGGGCTCGTTCTACGAGTTCGCGGACACCGTCGGACGGCTGGCCCACCCGGAACGCTTCGGCGGCGACGAAGGCGACGCCTTCGACGTCATCGTGCCCTCGCTTCCCGGTTTCGGGTTCTCGCAAAAGCCGCCAAAGCCGATCGGCCCGCGCCGGGTCGGCACCACCCTGGGCAAGCTGATGGAAGACGTGCTCGGCTACGAGGCCTACATCGTCCAGGGCGGCGACTGGGGAAGCTACGTCGCCACCTGGATGGGCCTCGAGCGCGCCCCGCGCTGCGCCGCCATTCACCTCAACATGATGTCGGCGCTGCCCGGCGGCGTCGCGCTCGAGACGGCGGAGGAAAAGGCCTGGCACAAGGCGGCCAGGAAGGTCTGGCGGGCGGAAAACGCCTATTTTCTCATGCAGGCGACGAAGCCCCAGACCCTGTCCTATGCCATGATGGACAGCCCCGTCGGCATCGCCGCGTGGATCGTCGAGAAGTTCGACACCTGGTCGGACTCGGGCGCCGAGGGCTCCTTCGGCAAGGACCGGTTGCTCACCAATGTAATGATCTACGTGGTGTCTCGCACCTTCAACACGGCGTCGTGGATCTATCGCGCCCACGTGGACGCCGGCGATGCCCGGCTGCCGTCCGGCCGAAGGGTCGAGGTGCCGGTCGGCGTCGCCAGCTTCCCGCGTGAATTCATCCCCTGGGCGCCGCGCAGCTTTATCGAGAAGGGCTACAACGTCACCCACTGGACGGACATGCCGAGAGGCGGGCATTTCGCGGCCTTCGAGGCGCCCGACCTTTTCACAGACGACGTCCGCGCCTTCGCACGGACGCTCAAGCCGTAGTCCGCCATGTCTGAAAATCCCGGCTTCGGCGGCATCGGCCGCGCCTTCCGGAGCCGCAACTTCCGCATCTATTGCGCCGGCGGCATCGTCTCGCTGATCGGGCTTTGGGTGCATAAGGTGGCCATCGGCTGGCTCACCTGGGAGCTCACCGGCTCGGCGGCGTGGCTCGGCGTCATCGCCTTCGCCGAGCTCTTTCCGACGGTCGTGGTATCGCCATTCGCCGGGGCCTTCGCCGACCGCGGCGACTACCGCCTCCAGATGATCGCAGCCCAGGCGCTGGCCGGCGTCCTGGCCTTAGGTCTCGCCGGGCTCACCTTCAGCGGCCTCATCACCATCGAGCTGTTGCTTGGCATATCCATTGTCCAGGGCCTGATCACCGCCTTCAACCACCCGGCGCGCCTGGCCATGGTGCCGAGCCTGGTCGAGGCCAGGGACCTGTCGGCCGCCGTCGCCGTCAATTCCGCCACCTTCAACGGCGCTCGCTTCATCGGCCCGGCCGTGGCCGGCGTTATCATCGTCGGGGCCGGCACGGCGCCCGCCTTCGCCTTCAACGCCATCAGCTACCTGTGGTTCGTGGCCATGCTGGCGCGCCTGCGCCTCGCCCCGAAGGCGCGCCCGGCGCGCCGGGCGTCTGGTATATTCGGCGATACCCTGGAGGGATTCCGCTACGTGGCCGGGCACTTCGGAATCAGCTCGCTGCTCATCCTGCTGGCCGCCACCGCCATGCTGCTCAGGCCCTACATGGAGCTCCTTCCCGGTTTCGCGGCCGAGGTCTTCGGCCGTGGCGCCGACGGCCTCGCCATGCTGACCTCGGCGACCGGGTTCGGCGCGCTGATGGCCGGAATCTGGCTGGCCCGGCGCGGCCGCGTCCAGGGCCTGACCCGCATCCTCGTCTCCTACATGGTTGTCTGCGCCGCCGCCCTTTTCGTGCTCGCCTCGGGCGGCGCCTTGTGGGTCGGGCTGGGGGCCGTCGCCGTCATCGGATTCTCCCTCGTCGCCGTCGGGGTGAGCACCCAGACCTTGCTGCAGAACGCCGTCGAGGGCGCCATGCGCGGCCGGGTCATGAGCCTCTATGGGGTGATCTTCCTGGGCGGCCCCGCCGTCGGCGCCTTGGTCATGGGGTGGATCGCGTCGAACGCCGGCCTCGGCCCGCCGGTGGCGGGAGGCGCCGCTATTTGCCTCGGCGTCTGGCTGTGGGCCATGCGCCGAGTGTGGCGCGCCGCGCCCGGGCTGGAAGCGGAGTGCCCGCCGCGCCGACCCTGAGGGCGGCGCGGCGTTACTGGTCCGTGGCCTTTTCGTCTAGGCGGCTGGACAGTTCCTCGATGCGCTTCTCCATGCGGCGCATGTCGGTCTCGATGGCCTCGGCCAGGTGAAAGAGGCCGGAATAGACGTTCCATACCTGGGCGCCCTCGTTGCCCTCGACGAGCATGGACAGGTTCTTCTCGAAGCACTTCTTGGCCTCGGCGTAGGACATTGTGTGGTCTCCCTTGTTGCCGATTCAGTCCACCTTCGCGGCCTTGCGGGGCCGGCCGCCGAGTTTGCCGTTGGCGCGCGAGGCCGCGGCCTTGGACGCGCTACGCGCCTTGCCGCCGCGTTGCCCAAGCCGAGCGGCCATCCATTGCCGCGAGCCGAGCAATCCCTCCAACAGGGCCGGCAAATAGAGGTCCGCGTCGAGCTTGGGAAAATGGAGCCCCAGGCCGGACGGGCTGATTTCGATGACGGCGAGGTCGCCGGGCCGTGCCTTCTCCAGGCCCTGCGCCTGGCCGGGCGCGAACGCCACGTCGAGACCGGTGCTCAGCCTCACCACCACGCGGCCGAGGCGGCGGTCGTAGCGGGCCGAGACGGCGCAAGGCGCCGCGTCGAGCCGAGCCGCCGCCCGGTCGTCGGCCTCATCGAACTCGTCAAGCCTCGCCATGGATGTTCCTCCATTCGTCGCAAAGGGCCGGCGGCGCTCAACGCCCTCCTGACGCGGCCAATGTCCCGCCGCGAGAACCCGTAGTTCTCCCGCAACTCGGGCGGGCCATCCGGCCAGTGTAGGTCGAAGACGGCTTCGTGGCCGCCTCCGATGACATGCACGTTCGCGGGCCGATGATCGTTCGGGTAGATCACCACCCGAAGACTGCCGATTCTCAAGGCCGTCGGCACACGTCACCGTAACATAAACCTAAGCGCTTGGGAAATCGAATCAAGCTAACCTGCTCTGCACCTTCACCCCGGCGCCGTTCGCGTCACTCCCATCTCCCCGACGACCTCGGCCACCGCCGCGACGACGCCGCGCATCTCGGGTTCGCCGAGCGCCCCCATGCAGCCGATGCGGAAGCTGTCGGCCTTGGTCAGCTTGCCCGGATAGATGAGGTAGCCGCGCCCGGCCAGCGCCGCGTAGAACTCCTCGAAGCGGAAGGCCGCGTCGGCCGGCGTCAGGAAGGTGACGATGGTCGGCGCCTGCAGGGCGTCGGGCAGCAGGGTGTGGAAGCCGAGCCCGCGCATGCCCTCGGTGAGAACCCGGCAATTGGCCGCGTAGCGCGCGCCTCGTGCCGCCACGCCGCCTTCTGCGTCCAACTGGTCGAGGGCGGCGTCCAGCGCCGCGACGACGTGGGTGGGCGGCGTGAAGCGCCACTGGCCGTTGCCCTCCATGGCCGTCCACTGATCGAACAGATCGAGGCTCAGCGAATGGGCGTTGCCCCGGCTGGTCGCCAGGGCCTCCTTGCCGACGATGGCGAAGCCCATCCCCGGCGCGCCTTCCAGGCACTTGTTGGCGGACGCCACGGCGGCGTCGAAGGGCACCTCGCGGGCGTCGAGGGGCAGCGCGCCGAAGGTGCTCATGGCATCGATGATCAGGCGGCGGCGGCGCCTGGCCACGACCTCGGCGATCTCCGCGATGGGGTTGAGGATGCCCGACGTGGTCTCGCAATGGACCACCGCCACGTGGGTGAGGGCGGGGTCGGCGGCGAGCGCCGCGTCCACCTCGGCGGCGGCGGGCGGCGTGTCCTCGGGGGTCTCCAGGGTGACGTACGCCCGGCCCATGATCTCTAGAATGCGCGCCATGCGCCGGCCATAGGCCCCGTTGATCAGCACCAGGGCCTTGACCCCGTCGGGCACCAGGGTGCCGAGGACCGCTTCCACGGCGAAGGTGCCGCTGCCCTGCACGGGCACCGCGACGTGGCTGCCCTCGCCCCCGGCGATGGCCACCAAGCGGTCGCGGACGCGCCGGTTCATGGCGATGAAGTCGGCGTCGCGCGAGCCCCAGTCGCGCCCCATGGCTTCCTTGGTGGCCGCCGACGTGGTCAAGGGCCCCGGCGTCAGCAGCCAGGGCACGCGGCGTTTGGTGCTCATGGCGCCGCCACCAGCTCACCGTGGCGGTCGCACGCCGGCTCGGCCAGGGCCACGAAGACGTCGGTGAGGCTGTCCGGATCCTTCAGGGAGAGCGGGTCCTCGCCGGGGTAGGCCTCGGCGCGCATGGCCGTGCGGGTGGCTCCGGGATCGACCAGGTTGACGCGCACGTTGGTCTTGGTGACCTCGGCGGCGTAGGTACCGACCAGCATCTCGAGGGCCACCTTGCTCACCGCGTAGGCCCCCCAGTAGGCGCGCGGGCGGCGCGCCGCCCCCGAGGTCACGAAGATGGCGCGCCCGGCGTCGGACGCCCGGAGCAGGGGGTCGAAGCTGCGGATGAGTCGCCAGTTGGCGGTGACGTTGACGGCCATCACTTGGCTCCAGACCGCCGGATCCATGTGGGCGACGGGGCCCATGGTGCCGAGCACGCCGGCATTGCCGACCAGCACGTCGAGGCGCTTGAAACGTTCGAAGAGGGCGGCGCCCACGCGGTCGATCCGGTCGAAATCGGTCAGGTCGAGGGGCACCAGGGTGGCCTGGCCGCCGGTCTTCCCGATCTCGTCGTCGAGCTCTTCGAGGGCGCCCTGGGTGCGCGCCAGCAGTACCACGTGGGCGCCCTCGGCGGCGAAGCGCCTGGCGACCGCCCGGCCAATGCCCCGCGACGCGCCGGTGACGAAGGCGATGCGGCCCTTCAGCCGGCGGCCCTCCCCGGAGGGGCTCTTCGCGGCGCNGGCCATGGGCTAATTCCGTTCGGCGAGCAGGGAGAGCTGCAAGGGTATCGGGCCGCCGTCGTGGTCGGTAAGCGGGATGGGGTATTCGCCGGTGAAGCAGGCGTCGCAGTACTGGGGGTTTTCGTGGTCGCGCCGGCTTTCGCCGACGGCGCGGTAGATGCCGTCATAGGAGATGAAGGCCAGCGAATCGACGCCGATGACCTTGGCCATGCCGTCCATGTCGTGGTTGGCGGCGAGAAGGGTNTCGCGTTCCGGGGTGTCGATCCCGTAAAAGCACGAGTGGGCGATGGGTGGGCTCGAGATGCGCATGTGCACCTCGCGGGCACCGGCGTTGCGCACCATCTCGACGATCTTCACCGACGTGGTACCGCGCACGATGGAATCGTCGACCAGGATCACCCGCTTGCCCTTCAAGTGGTTGGCATTGGCGTTGAGCTTCAGCTTGACGCCGAGGTGGCGGATCTGGTCGGAAGGCTCGATGAAGGTGCGGCCCACGTAATGGTTACGCACGATCCCGAACTCGAACGGCAGGCCCACTTCGGCGGCGTAGCCGATGGCCGCCGGGACTCCGGAGTCGGGCACCGGCACCACGATGTCGGCGGGCGCGTGGGTCTCGCGGGCCAGCTCGGCGCCGATCTTCTTGCGCACCTCGTAGACGTTGCGTTCCCCGACCACGCTGTCGGGCCGCGAGAAATAGATGTACTCGAAGATGCAGAAGCGGGACGGCGCCTCCGCGAACGGCTTGATGCTGCGTATGCCTTCCGCGTCGATGACGATGATCTCGCCGGGCTCCACGTCGCGCACGAAATCGGCCCCGATGATATCGAGGGCGCAGGTCTCGGAGGCCAGGATATGGGCGTCTCCGATGCACCCCAGGACCAGCGGCCGCACCCCGAGAGGGTCGCGCACGCCGATCAGGGACTCGCGGGTGATGGCGACCAGGGAATAGGCGCCTTCCACCTGCCCGAGAGCGTCGACCAAGCGCTCGACGACGGCCGAGCAATGGCTGGTGGCGATAAGATGGACGATGACCTCGGTGTCGGAGGTCGACTGGAAGATGCAGCCGCGCCGCACCAGACCGCGGCGGGTGGCGTAGGCGTTGGTGAGGTTTCCGTTGTGGGCGATGGCGAGGCCGCCGAACTCGAATTCGGCGAACAGCGGCTGCACGTTGCGCAGCACCGTGCCGCCGGTGGTGGAATAGCGCACGTGGCCGAGGGCGATGGTCCCCGGAAGTCCGCCGATGACGTCCTCGGAGCCGAAGTTGTCGCCGATCAGGCCGAGCGCGCGGTGGGTGTGGAACTGCTCGCCGTCGAAGGTGACCAGCCCGGCCGCCTCCTGGCCCCGGTGTTGCAGGGCGTGCAGGCCGAGGGCCGTGTGGGCCGCGGCATCGGAACTCCCGAAGATACCGAAGACGCCGCATTCCTCGCGCCGGCGGTCGTCGTCCCAGGCGTCGGTTTTCGCCATGGCGGGGGTGCCTCGCTTCACCGGTTGCTCTCGATCAGGCGATCCATGTCCTTGCGCTCGCCGCGGCCGTAGCCCGGGGGATCACCGGACGGCGCGCCCTTGGTTTCGGGCGCGAGCATCTCGCGGAACACCTTTTGGGCCTCTAACATCTTGCGCGCCTTTTCCTCGGTTTCCGTGGCCGCCCTGGCGCCTTTCCTCGCCGCCTCCTCCGGCACCAGCGTCTCCAGGAGAGCGGCGCCGGTCTGGACGTAAGCCAGGGTTTTCGCCGTTTGCACCCACTCGGGGTGGTCTTCCCGGGGCACCATCCAGTCGAGCNCCAGATAGGCCAAGCATACCAGGACGGCGCCGCGCAAAACACCGAACAGGAAACCGAGCGCCCGGTCAAGGGCGTTCAAGGCACTCGCCTTGACCCGCTTGGCGATGGCACGGGTCAGCATCGACAGCACGACCAGCGTGCCGACGAAGATGACGGCGCCGGCGGCGATGTCGGCGACCAGCGCCATCGGAATGTACTCGCGGGCCAAGGGCTTGGCGTAGGGGAACGCGTAAAAGGTGGCGAAGATGGCGCCGATCCACCCGCCCACCGCCAACACCTCGTGGACGAAGCCGCGCGCATAGGCGAGGAGGGCGGAGACCAGAAGCACCACGCCGACGCCAATGTCGGCGACGTTGACGGGCAGGTTATCCATGGCGTGCCGGCTCCCGTCTCCTGGCGCCATGGCGGCCGCCTTGTCCACCTTGTCCACCTGTGGCGCGCCCTTCGGCGAGCGGCGGGAAAAGGGCGAGCAGGTCGCGCAGGTGGTCGATCTCGACGATCTCCAGGCCGCCCGGCCGCCGGCCCTTGGCGGCGCCGGCTCCCGCCTTGCCCCGTCTCTTGGGCATGATGGCGCCGGTGAATCCGAGCTTGGCCGCTTCCTTGAGGCGCGCATCGGCGTGCGCCACGGCGCGCACCTCTCCCGACAGGCTGACCTCGCCGAAGACCACCGAGTGCTCGGCCACCGGCGTGCCGCTCGCCGCCGAGGCCAGCGCCGCGGCCACCGCCAGATCGGCCGCCGGCTCGGCGATGCGCAGCCCCCCCGCCACGTTGAGATAGACCTCGCGGCTCGCCAGGGACAGGCCGCAGCGTGCTTCAAGCACCGCCGTGATCATGGCCAGGCGCCCGCTGTCCCACCCCACCACGGCGCGGCGCGGCGTGGCCAGGGCCGAGGGCGCGATCAGTGACTGGATTTCGACGAGTACGGGGCGGCTCCCTTCCATGCCGGGAAAGACGCAGGCGCCGCTGACATCGCCGCGGCGGTCGGCCAGGAAAAGGGCCGAGGGATTGGAGACTTCGATCAAGCCGGCGTCGCTCATCTCGAAGACGCCGATCTCGTCGGTTGCTCCGTAGCGGTTCTTGACCGCCCTCAGGATGCGGTACTGGTGGCCGCGCTCGCCCTCGAAATAGAGCACGGTGTCGACCATGTGCTCGAGCACCCGGGGGCCGGCGATCAGTCCCTCCTTGGTCACGTGGCCGACCAGGAACAGGATGAACCCCCGGCGCTTGGCCAGCCTGATGAGTTCCTGGGCCGAGGCGCGCACCTGGGTCACCGTGCCGGGGGCGGCATCGATGGTGTCCACGTACATGGTCTGGATGGAATCGATGACCACGGCCCCGGGCCCGTCCGCCACGTCCACCGAGGCGGCGATGTCGCGCACGCTGGTCCCCGTCGCCAACCGCGCGCCGGCTTGCGCCAGGCCCAGGCGGCGCGCCCGGAGGCGTACCTGATCCACGGCCTCCTCGCCCGAGACGTAGGCCACCGCGAGGCCGCCGGAAAGGGCCGCCGCCACTTGCAGGAGCAGGGTCGATTTGCCGATGCCCGGGTCGCCGCCGACGAGCAGGGCCGAGCCCGCCACCAGGCCGCCGCCGCAAACCCGGTCGAATTCCTTGATCCCGGTGGCGCGGCGCGGCGCCCCCTCGCCGTCGCCATCGAGCCCGACGAAATCGATCTTCCGGCCGCGCTTGGACCCCAGGCCGCGGGGCGTCGCCTCGACCGGCGCCTCCTCGACGAGCGTGTTCCAGCCGCCACACGAATCGCAGCGCCCGCCCCACTTGGCGTGGCTGGCGCCGCATTGCTGGCAGACGAATCGCGCGGCTTTGCGGGCCAACGTGTTCTCCTCAAGTGCCCACTTGCCGAGGCGGCGCCGTCACGCCCTGACGGCCATCTTGATCGGCCCCTCGGCGCGGCCGTGGATGAACTGGTCGACGTGCTCGTTGCCGGAGCGGTCGATCTCGGCGGTGGGGCCCGACCAGATGATCCTGCCTTCGTAGATCATGGCGATGCGGTCGGCGATCTTGCGGGCGCTGACCATGTCGTGGGTGATGGAAAGGGCCGTGGCGCCGACCTCGCGGGTAATCTTGACGATGAGGTCGTTGATAACGTCGGCCATGATGGGGTCGAGGCCGGTGGTGGGTTCGTCGAAGAAGATGATCTCGGGGTCGGCGGCGATGGCGCGGGCCAGGGCGACGCGCTTCTGCATTCCGCCCGAAAGCTCGGCCGGAAAGAACTCGCCCACTTCCTTGGACAGGCCCACCTGGGCCAGCTTGGAGGCGGCGATTTCCTTGGCCTGGTCGCGGTTCACCTTCTTCTCGGCCAGAAGCCCGAAGCTTACGTTCTCCCACACCGCCAAGCTGTCGAAGAGGGCGGCGCTCTGGAACAGCATGCCAAACTTCCTGTTGATGCGCTCGCGGTCCCGGGACGCGATGCCGACGACCTCCTCGCCGTCGACGTGGATAGAGCCCGTATCGGCTTCCAGGAGGCCCAGGATACACTTGATGGTGACCGACTTGCCGGACCCCGAGCCGCCGATGACGACCAGCGATTCGCCGACGCCGACGTCGAGGTCGATGCCGTCCAGCACCACCTTGGGACCGAAGGCCTTGCGCACGTCGCGGAGCCGCAGCTTTGGTTGGTTATCGGTCATCGGGCGAAGAACATTTCCGTGAGAATGTAATCGAAGGACAAGATGAGAATGGAGGCGGAAACCACGGCGTTGGTGGTCGCCTTGCCGACACCTTGGGCGCCGCCCTTCGAATGATAGCCGTGGTAGCACCCCATCAGGGTGACGATGACACCGAAGACGGCGGCCTTGACGAGGCCTGAGTTGACGTCCTCGGCCTGCAGGAACTCATAGGTACGCTGCAGGTAGTTGGCGGGATTGAAGCCGAGCTTGTAGACGGCCACCAGATAGCCGCCGTAGACGCCGATGACGTCGGCGACGAGGACCAGGAAGGGAAACATCACGAGGCCGGCGATGATGCGCGGCGCCACCAGGTACTTCATGGGGTTGGTCGACAGCGTGGTCAGCGCGTCGATCTGTTCGGTAACCCGCATGGTGCCGATCTCGGCGGCCAGGGAAGCGCCGATGCGCCCCGCCACCATGAGGCCGGCCAGCACCGGGCCGAGTTCGCGCGTTATGGACAGCACGACGACGTTGGCGATGGCGCCTTCCGCCGAGAAACGGGCGAACCCGGTGTAGCTTTGCAGGGCCAGGACCATGCCCGCGAAGATGGCGGTCAGGCCGACCACGGGGAGCGAGTAATAACCGATCTCCACCATGTGGCGCAGCACGGTCCGGGGATAAAAGGGCGGGCGCACGCAATGGACCGCGGCGCTCCCCATGAACGGAGCCAGGCATCCCACCGTCGCCAGAAAGGCCAGGAAGATGCGCCCGATGTGTTGCAGTATCTTCATGGACGCTCAGCCGCCGCCCCCGGTGTAAACCCGGTGGTAGCGCGACCCAAGGCTGGTCAGTATCTCGTAGGCGATGGTGCCGGCGTCGGCGGCGACCTGGTCGATGGGGTTGTGGGGGCCGATCAGTTCGACCAACGCCCCCGGGCGGGCCTGGTCGTCGGGGACGCTGGAAACGTCGAGGGTCGTCAGGTCCATGGAAACGCGTCCCACCACTGGTGCCCGGATGCCGCCGATGTAACCGCCGCCGCTGTTGCTCAGACTGCGCAAGTACCCATCGGCGTAGCCCACGGCGACGGTGGCGATTTTCTCCTTCCGGGCCGCCCGGTGGGTCGCACCATAGCCAACGGTCTGGGGGGTGTCAATCTCGCGGACTTGCAGGATTTTTCCTTGTAAACTAACGACTTGCGCCATCGGATTGGGCTGGCCCGCGACCGGCGCGATGCCATACAGCGCGGCCCCGGCGCGCACCATGTCGAAATGGTAATCGGAGCCCAGGAAGATGGCGGAAGAGTTGGCCAGCGAGGCCTTCCCGGACAAGGCCGGTGGCAGCGCCGCCAGGGCCCCTCCGAAGGCCGCGAGCTGCCGGCCATTGAGAGGGTTGTCCTGTTCCTCGGCGCAGGCCAGATGACTCATCACATGGGAAACGGATATGCCCTTGGCAAGCCCCGGCTCGGCGGCCAAGAGGGCCACGTCCTGGCCGGTCAGGCCGAGGCGCGACATCGCCGTGTCGGCGTGGATGTCGGTGGCGAACGCGGTACCGCGCTCGCGGCAGAAGCGCGCCCACGCTTCGATCTCGGCGAGGTTGTTGAGCACGGGGACGAGGTTGTGGTCGGTGAAGTCCCGTGGGTCGGCGCCAGCCAATCCGTTGAGCACGTGGATGGTAGCCTCGGGCAGACGGTTCCTCAGCGCGATTCCCTCGCCGGTCTGGGCGACGAAGAAGGTCCGGCACCCGGCGGCGGCCAGGGCCGGAGCCACCCGGTCCATGCCAAGCCCGTAGGCGTCGGCCTTGACGACGCACGCGCACTCGGCGCCCGGCACCATTTCCCTGAGCAGCCGGTAGTTGGCGGCAATGGCGCCGAGATCGATGGTCAGGATGGCGCCGGCGTGCGAAGGCTCCGACATGGCCGGGCTCTCAATAGCGGCGGTCTTCGTCGAGGCGGGTCTCGAGGTCGCGGAAGCGCGTGAATTCGCCCTCGAACAGCAGATGCACCTTGCCGACGGGACCATGGCGTTGCTTGGCGATGATCACTTCGGACTTGTTGTGGGCCTCTTCGCAGCGCTGCTGCCAGGCGGCGTGGCGCTCGGCGTAGCGCTCCATGGATTCGTCGGCGCGGTGCTGGGGCTCGGCGCGCTCCAGGTAGTATTGCTCGCGGTAGATGAACATGACCACGTCGGAGTCCTGCTCGATGGACCCCGATTCGCGAAGGTCGGAGAGTTGCGGGCGCTTGTCCTCGCGCTGCTCGACGGCGCGGCTGAGTTGGGAGAGCGCCAGCACCGGCACGTCCAGCTCCTTGGCAAGCGTCTTCAGGCCGCGGGTGATCTCGGAGACCTCCTGGACGCGATTGTCGCGGCGCACGCCGGGGCCCGGGCTCATGAGCTGCAGGTAATCGACGACGATCAGGCCAAGGCCGTGGACGCGCTTGAGCCGCCGCGCCCGGGTCCTGAGCTGGCTTGCCGAGAGGGCCGGCGAATCGTCGATGAAGATGGGCAGGTCGTACATGGTCTGGCTGACTTNGNCGANGCGNGNNAANTCNTCNTTGGAAAGATCNCCCTTGCGGATGCGGTCGGANGAGACTTCGANCTGNTCNGACAGAATCCGCGTNGCCAACTGNTCGGCCGACATCTCCAGGGAGAAGAANCCGACCACGGCNCCCTCGGNGCCGTCGGTGTNCTTGTANGCGCGCGCCGCGTTGTAGGCGATGTTGGTGGCNAGCGCNGTCTTGCCCATNGACGGCCGNCCGGCCAGNACCAGNAGGTCNGATGCGTGCTGGCCGCCGAGCTTCTTGTCGAGGTCCCTGAGCCCGGTGAGGACACCGCTGAGCTTGCCGTCCCGCTGGTGCGCCACCTGGGCCAACTCGACGGCGCTGATGAGCGAGGTGCGGAAATCCTCGAATCCGCCTTCGTATTCGCCACTGGCGGCGAGATCGTAAAGGCGTTGCTCGGCCTTTTCGATCTGCTCGGGCGCCGTCTCCTCGATATCGCCGGCGTAAGCGTCGTTGACCACGTCCTCGCCGAGTTCGATGAGCTGGCGCCTGAGATAGAGGTCGTAGACGATGCGCCCGTATTCGCCTGCGTTGATGATGGTGACCGCCGACAGCGCGAGCTCGGCGAGATAGGCGGGGCCGCCGATCTCGGCCAGGCTTTGCTCCGCTTCGAAGAAGTTCTTCAGGGTTACCGGGTCGGCGATCTGGNCGCGCTCGATGAGGACCATGCAGGCTTCGAATATGCGNCCGTGCTCGGCCACGGCGAAGTGCTCNGGACGCAGNAAATCCNCCACTTTCTCGTAGGCACGGCGGTTGGCGAANATGGCGCCGAGNAGCGCTTTCTCGGCCTCGACGTTNTGGGGCTGNNCCCGCAGCGCGNCGCCGCNGACNGGCGCGGTGTCTTGGGGNTCGACGAGCGATGGCGGGATGGCCGTGGTCACCATGGTTGGCGAGACTAGAGCAGATTGGAGGGCCTCCCCGCATGTTACTTACGGGGATAATGAGGATAAAAAGGTAATTTTCGGGCTTGAAGAAAACGCCGGGATCGGACGTATCACGCCGCTTCGCGGTCGCTGGGACGGCCACTCCTCTTGGCGCCATCCCACGCCCGGGCGATATAGTCGCGGGTCAGCGGCACCGCTTCCTGGCGCTTCGCCAACTGAATCTGGAAGACCACGTTTCCGAGGTGGCGGAAGCCGATTTCGCTGCAAGCCAGGTAATATTCCCACATGCGGCAGAAGCGCTCGTCATAGAGGGCCTCGGCATCGGCCCGCCGCGCCAGGAAGCGCCGCCGCCAGTGGCGCATGGTGTCGGCGTAGTGGAGGCGCAGGACCTCGATATCGGTCGTCCACAACGCCGTCTTTTCCATGGAGGCGGCGATCTCCGAGAGTGCCGGGATGTAGCCGCCGGGGAAGATGTACTTGCGAATCCAGGGATCGGTGGCGCTGGGGCCGTCCATATAGCCGATGGTGTGCAGCAGCATCACTCCGTCGTCTGTCAAAAGCTCGCGCACCTTGGCGAAGTACGTGCCGAAGTGATTGACGCCCACGTGCTCGAACATGCCCACCGAGACGATGCGGTCGTAGGAGCCCGTCTCCTCGCGGTAGTCGCGCAACTTGAAGCGCACGCGATCTTCCAGCCCGGCCTCGCGGGCGCTCGCCTCGGCCACCTTGAGCTGTTCTTCCGACAGGGTCAGGCCGGTGACGTCGACGCCCATCTCGCGGGCCAGGTAAATCGCCAACCCGCCCCAGCCCGATCCGATGTCGAGCACCTTGTGGCCGGGCTCCAGCAAAAGTTTGGCGGCGATGTGGCGCATCTTGTCCGCCTGGGCGGTATCGAGGTCGTCGTTGCCGCCGGCGAAATAGGCGCAGGAGTACTGCTTGTCGGCGTCGAGGAAGAGGTCGTAAAGCTGCCCTGAAAGATCGTAGTGATGGGCGGCGTTCTTGCGGGCGCGGCGGGCCGGGTTGTACTGGTGCAGACGCCGCGCCATCTTGTAGCCCCAAAGCGCCATCCGTTGCACGAGCGGGGTTTCGACGCTCGCCATGTTCATGCTGACGAGTTCGAGGAAGTCGTAAATGCTGCCGCCGACGATGGTCAGGTTGCCGTCCGTAAACGCCTCGCCGGCGTAGAGCTGCGGGTCGAAGAAGAGTTTCCAGTGAAGCGCCTTGTCGTGCAGGCGCACAGTGACGGCCGGCCCCTCGGTTCCCTCGAAGCGATGCGTTTTCCCGTGGGCGTCAACGACGGTCAGGGTGCCAACCCTGATGATTTTATCGAGGTATTTGGCGACCAGCATTCCCCCCCCCCCTCCTTGCACCACGAAAGCTGCGCGGACGGAGACGGGTCGCGCGCGCGTCCTGCCAAGAGGCGGTCACCTAATAATAACAAATTTGATGGCCGGGCAACAGGGCGTCGCCCGGGTGACGCGGCACGGGAGGGGGCCGCGCCGCTGTCGTGCCAGTCTAT
>NZDS01000082.1 GCA_002690215.1 Rhodospirillaceae bacterium
GCGCCCGCCAGTTCGCGCCCAGGGAGGATACTGGGTCCTATGAAAGGTTTAGAGCGGAAATTTCCTTGTCGGCGGGCCTCAGGTGCCGTAATTCGTCATCATGAACGAAAAAAAATTCCCAGCCGGCCCTGTGCCTTACGTTCCGGACACCGGCACCAAGGTGGTCAAAAAACCTCCGGTAGCTCCTGAAGACATCGTCTTCGACCTATCGTTGAATGAATCGCCCTTTGGCGCCAATCCGGCCGTGGCGGCGGCGGCGGCGGCGCGCTGCCAGTTGCCCAACATCTACCCCGATCCGGCCAGCGACGAGCTGCGCCAGGCCATCTCGCGATGCTACGGCCTCGAGCCTGAGCGCCTGATCTGCGGCAACGGCTCGGAAGAGGTGCTGGACGCCATCGGCCGGCTCTATGCCCGGCCCGGCGACGAAATCCTCTATTCGCGGCATGCCTTCATCCAGTTCCCCATCATGGCGCTGCGCACTGGAGCAACGCCGGTAATGGCGCCCGAGCGCGACTACACCCTCGACGTCGAGGCTTTACTGGACCGCGTCACGGAAAGGACCCGCATCGTCTGCGTCGCCAATCCCAACAACCCCACCGGCACCTGGGTCGACCGCGACGCTCTGGTGAGACTGCGTGACGCCCTGCCCGAACACATCGTCTACGTCATCGATTCGGCCTATGCCGAGTTCGTCGACGACGAGAGCTACGACGACGGCCTGGGACTGGTCGGCGAGCGGCCCAACGTCATCGTCACCCGCACCCTTTCCAAGGCTTTCGGACTGGCCGCCTTCCGCATCGGCTGGGGCTACGGCCCGGCGGCCATGATCCGGGCGCTCAACCCCATGCGCGGCATCGGCAACGTCAACGCCATCGCCCAGGCGGCGGCCGTGGCGGCGCTGGAGGATCTCGATTTTGTCGCCATGGTGGCCCGCGAGACGGCGGTGCGACGAGACTGGCTGCGGGCCAAACTGGTGCCGCTCGGGCTGCAAACCTTGCCCGGTGCCGCCAATTTCCTGGCCGTCCGCTTCCCCACCGATCCCGGCGTCACAGCCCAGGACGCCATCGACCACATGGCGCGCCGCGGCATCCTCACGCGTTCGATGGACGACTACGGCATGGACGACTTCGTCCGCATTACCATAGGCTCAGAGGAGGCCAACGGCGCCGTCGCCGACGCGCTTGAAGACCTGCTGGCAGGGCGCAGCAATGTCGGGAGTGGATAGGAAAAAGTGAATCCACCGGCAGTCACCGTGCCCCGTGAGAGGCCTTTAGTAGGCGAGAGTCCGGCCCGGAAGGGCCGTTCAAAGACAGTTGTGAAAACGAATTCGATGGCCTCAATTCGCACGCCGTGCGGCAATCGTCAAAAGTCCCGTCCCAATCAAGAAACCGCCACCAATCCTGTTGATCATGCGTAGCGTGGAGGGCCGCTGAAAGCGGAAGCGGATTTGGTCGACAAGTAGCGCCCATATCGCCACATTCAGCGCCGCCAGGCTAACGAAAGTTGCTTCGAGGATGGCAAACTGAATAACCGGGGGAGCAGTCGGATCGATGAACTGGGGCACGAAAGCGATGAAGAAAACAATGCTCTGGGGATTCAGAGCCGTGACGATGTAGGAGTTCCAGAACATACGGCGACTTTGGGTAGTCGATTTTTCGCCGGTCACCGCCTTCGGTGAGGGCTCTGAGCGCCAAAGCTGGATCCCAAGCCAAACCAGGTAGGCCGCGCCAAAAAGCTTCAATGTCGTGAAGAGAACAGTGGAGGCGGAAAGGATTGCCCCGGCACCTAGCACTGATATAGTCATTGCCGTGAAGTCACCTAGCGCCACTCCTGGCACCGTTGCCCAGGCGCTGGAACGGCCTTTCGAGAGCGCGTAGCTTATGACGAGCATGACCGTCGGGCCCATCGGAATGGCCAGAAAAGCGCCGCTGGCGATCGTGAATGCTATCCAGAGCTCCAATTGCATTAGAAGTTTCCCAGTCTACTTTCTGCCGTCCGTAGTAAACCGGCCGAAAATGGATTTGACAAGATAATGATCCGGCCCATCCGAATACTGGCGATTTGCAAGATTTCAACGGCTGTTCTGGAGCAGTATCAGCCCCAAAACTGACGATGGCTTGGTGTTCTTGCCGGCTCTCTGAAATCGGGTTATGACCGCGGAGAGAGATGCTGGCCCGCCTCCGGGTATGATGGCCCGCGAAACGGCAACGCGGCGCGATTGGTGGCCACCGGACAACGCGGTGACTTGGCAGCCAACATTTGGCCGCTACGCCGTAGCGATCTCTACCGGCTGCGGATCGGCGGTGATCGTGTTATTTTTTGGAGTGCATGATCGAGACCGGCGAGCGCACCCGTAGCGTCGACAACGTGATCCGCATTGCCCGGATGCTCTACGTCGACTTGGACGATTTGAAAGTAATCGAGGAATCATGACCTTCACTGATTGCACTTTCGAGGTCGAAAACGGCATCGCCGTTTTCACCATCGATAATCCCAAGGAACGCAATGCCCTGACGCCGGCCATGTTCTCGGACGATTTCCCGGCCCTGATAGAAAGGGCGCGCAACGACGCCGGCATCCGGGCGCTGGTGCTGACCGGGGCCGGCGGCACCTTTTGTTCCGGCGGCAACGTCAAGGCCATGGTCGAGGGGCTGGACAAGCCGCTGCCTGAGCGCAACGCCAACCTGCACCGGGCGCGGGGCTGGATCCCCGATCTCATCGATCTGCCTCTGCCGGTCGTTGCGGCGGTCGACGGTTTTGCCTTCGGCGCCGGGCTGGGCCTGGCGTTGTGCGCCGATTTCGTGCTGGCCAGTGCGCGCGCCAAATTTTGCTCCGTCTTCGGCCGCATCGGCCTGGTGCCGGATCTGGGTATTCTCTACACCCTACCCCGCGCCGTCGGGCTTTCGATGGCCAAGGAACTGGTCTATTCCGCCCGTGTGGTGGAAGCCGAAGAGGCGCGCGATATCGGCCTGGTACACGCCATCCACCCGGCCGACGACCTGCTGGACCAGGCCAAGGCCTTGGCCGGGCGCTTCGAGAACGCCTCGCCCGACGCCATCCGCAACGCCAAGCACCTGCTCAACCAGTCGCTGCACCAGGACATACGCACCATGGGAAGCCTCGAGGTCGGGGCCCAGGGCGAGCTGCGCGAGACGCCCTACCACAAGGCTGCGGTCAAGCGTTTCATGGCCAAGGAGCCGGCACTTTTCGATTGGGACGCAAAGAGGAAGGACGCCGGCTGAACCAAGTCAGCGGCTGGCAACGAGGCAACCCCGGAGGCCGGATTACGCGCCCTCCAGACCACCAACTTAGCGATTAGTGGCGGTACGAGTTCAATTGCGGCTTGCCAGCCAAGGCGAACGGCGCAATGCTGATGTCGTTGGGGCGGGAGCACGTGAGCCAGAACGGCGAAATAAAGATCGAGACCTATGTCGAGCGATTGTTCGGCTACGCCATGTCGCTTTGCCGCAACACCCACGAGGCAGAGGACCTGGTGCAGGACTCCGCCGCCAAGGCCCTCGCGGCCCGGCGCGTTCCCACAGACGAGCCGGCCTATCGTGCCTGGCTCTTCCGTATTCTGAGGAACACCTTCCTCGACAACCGGCGGCGGCGGCAGACGGCCAGTTCGGCATTGGAATCGGCCGCTGCCGAACCGGCAATGGAATTCTGGGAGGGTGACGAACGTTTAATCAATAATCTCGCCGTCAAACACGAACTGGCCAAGCTGCCTCATGCCCACAGCGAGATCCTGACGCTGATCGATGTGGTCGGCCTGAGTTACGCCGAGGCCGCGGGTTTGCTCGGCGTTCCTGCCGGGACCGTCATGAGCCGCGTTAGCCGGGCAAGACGGGCACTGCTCGAGGCGCTCAAGTAACCGGACATCAGAAAAGTACCAACGAAGCTGCAAGAGAGTGGGAATGAGCGTCGAAAGAGTGACATTCGAAGTAATAAACGCCTACGTCGACGGTGAACTCGACGCTGCCGATGCAGCCGTGGTCGCCCAGGCTATGGCTGAGGATGCTGAGGTAGCGCGGCAAGTGGCGGTTCTGGTCCAGCTCAAATCCGCTGTGGCCGCCAGCGCCGTTCCGCAGCGCCGACGCTGGCCACGCCAAGCAACCGCCGTGGCAGCCTGTGTGGCGCTCCTCGTATTGCTTGGCTCACTGGTGACGTGGGCCCTGCTGCCGGGGCCACCGCCTTGGCTCGACGCGGCCTGGCAGCGCCACAATGGCTGGTCGGCCGCGGGTATCACGGCACAGGCTCGCTCGACGGTATTGCTAGCCAACTACGAAAATCTGCTGCCCGGCGCATACGTTCCGGACCTCTCGGCGGCCGGCCTCACGCTCGTTCACACCGATCGCCCCTCTGCGGGCGATGCTCCACTGCTGGTCGGCTACGTCGGCAGCCGTGGCTGCAAAGTCAGTTTGCTTGTCTCCCTTTTCGAGAGCGGCCCGGGCGAGGCCTTGGCGGATCACGTTGCGGGGCTGAAGCTGGCTTATGCTTGGCGTAGCGACAGCCTGCGCTACGTTATCCTGGCAGAAGGCATGGATGGAGCCCGTTTTCGCTTGATAGCCGAGACCGTGCGTCACTCTAGCCGACAGCACAGGCCAGCCGATCAGGAAACCCGCGTGGCGCTCAAGACGAGCCGGGCAGAGAGCCGGCCTTGCCTGGCCTGAGCAGCGCCGGCGCGGCCAGGAAAAAAGCACCGGAATAAATCCGCCCCCCCGTCCGTTTCCTCTTGCGGGTGTTTGGATTTCGATCGAAACGCCGCAGGGTTGACCTAACTTCGGACGGGGAGGCCGGATGTCTGGGCTGGGACCAAGTGCGTTTGTCGAACAGACAGGCGGTGAGCGGCTCCTCCCCGAGAGCACCTACCCGATCCCTGCCACTGGCTACTCGCGATGACCTTTCCGGCTTCGCAGGCCATGACCGTGGCATCCAAAAATAATCACCGAACAGGCGGCGCCAGGCCCGGACCGTTTTCCGCTCCTTCGCTGCAGGCCAGCTAACTATCTGAAACTACAAGGATAAATCACAATGGTATATACGAAGAAGCACCCGGCTCTTCTGATTATGGGGATTATTTTCGTTGTGATTGCGGCTTTGGCCGACTCCGGTGCCATCAGCGAAATAATCGAGTATCTGAAGGCCGGCAAGTATTCCGGCGAAATGATCTGGATGGGCTACGCCTTCGGTGCCATCGGCGTCGTCATCGGAGCCTGGCATCTATGGGCCTCCCATGAACAAGGCAATGTCGATTATTACCTTTCCACCATTGCCGGCGCCATTTTCATCCTGCTGATCGCCATGCTGGTGCGCTGGTACGGTGCGCCCTTGGTCGCCGTTGCCAGCAAGGCCATCGGACCGGTGATGGGAGCCAAGTACCTGCACCAGGTGCTCGGTCTCAACTATGTCGTCCTGGGCATCCTGGCCGGCATTATCACGGTCAATGTCTTCGGTATCCCGGTCTGGGCCGAAAACGGCGTCCGCCTGTCGCGGCTCGGCCTCAAGACCGGCGTCATCCTGCTGGGCACGCTCTATAGCCTGGCCGAGCTGCAATCGCTCGGCAAGCTGTCGGCGATAATGGTCGGCTTTTTCGTCCTTGGCGCCGTCGGCATGGTGCTCTGGCTCGGACGCAGAAGGAAGATCCCCAACTCCATGGCGGGCGTGTTGTCCGCCGGCATGGGCGTTTGCGGCGTCTCGGCGACGGTTGCCGCGGCGCCGGTGGTTCAGGCCAAGTCGGTGGAAATCGCCTATACCATCGGCACAATCCTGATCTGGGGCGTCGGCTGTATGTTCCTGTTCCCGGTGATCGGCCACTTGCTGGACTTGGGCCATATCCAGTTCGGCGCCTGGGCCGGCACCGGCATCCTCAATTCGGCGCAGGTCGCAGGTGCCGCTCTGGCCTACCAGCCCGACGGCATCGAAACCTTGAAGGTAGCCGAGATCTTCAACATCACCCGTGTGCTGTTCCTGCCCATCATCGTCCTCTGGCTGGCGGTTTGGTACGTACGGTTGGAGGAAACCGACCCCAGCCATCAAGTCAACGTCGCCACCGTGATCTTCGAGAAGTTCCCGGTCTTCGTGCTCGGCTTCATTTTGATGTTCGCGCTGTCGTCAACCGGCGTGTTCGCCCCCGCCAAGCACTACAAAGGCAAGTACTTCGACAACAACGTCGCGGCCGGGAAACTGCTCAAGGACGAGCAGGTAGCACTGCTTTCGGCCGAGGCCGGCAAGGTGGAGCGGGCCGATCGCAAGAAGGCCCTGGCCAGCCTGATCGAAAACAGGAAGGTCATGACCATCGAGTCCGAAACTGTGGTTCGTGGCATCTACAATGCAAAAGTCCTCTCCAAGGACGCCAACAAAGTGCTCAAGAAAGCGACCAAAGTCGTCAGGCACACCGCCAAAAGGATCAAGAAATTCAGGCAATGGATCACACTTCTGTTCGCCTTCGGGCTGACCGGATTGGGCATGCAGATCACCCTCGCAGCGATGAAACAGGCAGGCGGGCAGCCACTTTTCATTGGTGGCATCGTTGGAACCACCAAGGCGGTTCTGTCGTTGATCGTGATCTTGTTGTTCGTGCGTGAAACCATTTGAGCGGAGGACGAAAAATGTCAGAACACGACAGTCAAGACATCGACCTTCAGGAAGAAGCAGGCGCCAGATTCCATCGCGGCTCGGCGCTGTCGATATTCATGAGTGACCGGCACGAGGATTTCATCGCCCTGATCTTTGCGCTGGCGGTAGCGTTTGGCGTCTATATCCTGGTGAAATGATCGCCGCGAATTGAACGGGGGATCCCGACGCCTCGAGAGGCGTCGGGGTTTTCCGTTGTGCTGGCGGCAGATTATTCCGTCCGCCGCACCTGCTTGAGGGCATAATGGAAATCGCCACGATCATTCTGGCCAGTCACGGCACTCCCGGGGCCCGGGCGGCGGAAGACGCCGCCATCGCGCTGGCCTACGAATTCGGTGCGACGCTACGGCATCTGCTCGTTGTTCCCGATTTTTGGAAAGGCATGATGGGCGACGACTGGCTCAACAATGCGGTGACACAGATCCGCTTCGGCCACTACGTCGAAAACCAACTGGCCGGGGAAGCGGCGGAAGAAATCGATCGTCTGGCCCGAGCGGCCGGGGAAAAAGCCATCGCCCTTTCCCACGTTACCAAGCTGGGCAAACCGGCGGACTGCCTGATGGCGGAGTGCGCCCAGGCCGACTTCGATATCGCCATCATCGGCTCACCCCGGCCCAAGGGCGCAGCCGGATACCGTTCGCGCCTGGCCCTGGAGCCCCTGGTCCGAGGGCTGAACACACGCCTCATGGTCATCCCCCATCCCGAGCGATGACCGCCGAGCCAACAAATGACGACGATGCCGCCTGGGTGACCATCGAGACCCCCTTCGATGCCGATCGGCTGCGGAGATTTCTCGAAGACATCAAACGCCTCTACCGCATCAATTCGATGCTGGAATTCGAAGAATTGAGACAAACCGGCGACCGCGAATATCGCTTGAAAGCCAAGAATCTCAGCAACGGCAGAAGCGTTGAAACCGATCTCGAGGTCAGGCGCGCTGATGGTGGGGTCATCGTCACCTATTCAAATGGTCTGAAGACCTCAACCACGTTTCGTGTTGATCCGAAACCGGATGGCAACGCCCAACTGGTCGTTACAGACGACTATGGCGGTACGTCAGGTGAGGAACGCGAAGCCCGCATCGATGAGGTCGATAAAAGCCTCGTGCAGTGGGGTCGCGATCTTCACCGCTACTTGCGGCTGAGCAAACGCTGGTCGGCGGTTCCTGGATGGAATTTCTATATGCGCCGCGTCTGGCAGCCCATGAAGCCTTCGGCAAGACGTATTTGCTATTTGCTGAGCATGATAACGCTGGCCGAATTCGTGGTGTTCCTGATGGTGTTTTCCGTATTCTGGTTGGAGCTGGATAAATTCCTTGATTGACCTCGACGATCAATCCGGTGAATTGAGGGCACGAACCGCCTGACACCCTGCCAGAGGGTTGCGGTCAAGCGCTTCCCAGCCATAGAACCGACACTTTACGATTGGGACGCTGAGGAGAATAATACCGGCTGAGTTGGATTCTTTTCCGCCGCCCACCAACCCTTACCTCCCCTATTTCCGATAACCCGGAGCCTATCCCATGGATGATCTGACGTTTGCTCGCGCGCTTCATGTCCTGGGGGTCGTGGTCTGGGTCGGTGGTCTCTATTTCGTAACCTTCATCGTGCTTCCCGTTGCCCGCACCTTGTCGAACCAAGGGGAAGACGGCGTCGATTTGTTTGAAAAAGCCGAGCGGCGCTTTACCTTTCACGCCCGTGTCACCGTGCTGCTTACCGGGTTCAGTGGCTTCTACATGTTGCATCTACTGGACGCCTGGGAGCGCTACCTGCATATCGAAACCTGGGCGGTTCACGCCATGACGGTTCTGTGGCTGGTCTTTTTCCTGGCGGTCTTCATCGCCGAGCCGCTGTTTCTGCACCGCTGGTTCATGCAGAAAGCGGCAGCGAACCCGTCCGGCATGCTACGCCAGGCCGCGATTTTTCATCGCTTGATGATCGTTTGGAGCCTGTTCACCATCGCCGTTGCCATGTTCGGCGCCCATGCCTGAGTTGATCGGGATCCGACAATCTGGGTACCTTTTCAGGGTCGATAGACTAGATATTGCCTTGAGGACTAACATACACCCGGCTTGAGATCTCCCTGGGGGGTAACACGTCGATGTCAGAAGTTACCAATATTTTTGGCGGCACGTCGGAATCCCGGAGTGGGGCAGATCTCTACGTGCAGCAATTTGCGGTTCCCTTCAGCTATCCCGTCTACTTCACGGAAAGTGTCTTTCATCCCGACAACACGGTCTTCGTCGAAGCGTTGAGCCGCCTCGATTCAGACCGCTGCCATCGCATCGTGGTTTTTATCGACGAGGGCGTGGCCGCGGCCTGGGATGACCTGTCCGACAACATCGGACGTTACGCCGAACGCCATGCCGAGTCCTTGAACCTCGTTGCGCCGCCTGAGGTGATACCCGGGGGCGAGACCGTGAAGACCGACCCGGCTATCGTCGAACGTCTGCAGCACCGCATGGCGGAATTGGGTATTGACCGGCACTCCTACGTCATCGCCATCGGCGGCGGCGCGCTCCTTGACATGGTGGGCTACGTGGCAGCGACCTGCCACCGCGGTCTGCGTCTGGTGCGCCTGCCCACCAGCGTGCTGGGCCAGAACGATTCAGGGGTCGGCGTCAAGACCGGGATCAACGCCTATGGCCTGAAGAATTTCCTCGGCTCGTTCGCGCCGCCTTTCGCCGTCATCAACGACCAGGCCTTTCTTGCCACGCTCAGCCAGCGCGACCGCCGCGCCGGCATGGCTGAAGCGGTCAAGGTCGCTTTGATCCGCGACGGCGCCTTCTTTGCCGCCTTGGAGGCCAACGCCGACGCCTTGGCCGCCTTCGATAAAACTGCGGTGGCACAAATGGTGCGGCGTTGCGCCGAAATTCACATGCATCAGATCGCCTACGGTGGCGACCCCTTCGAAACCGGCAGCGCCCGGCCGCTCGATTTCGGCCATTGGGCGGCCCACAAGCTGGAATCCCTGACCGAACACGCGGTGCGTCATGGCGAGGCCGTGGCCATCGGCATTGCCTTGGATAGCCGCTATTCGGTGCTTCAGGGATTGCTCGACGAAGGCCACGACGAACGCGTTTGTGATCTGCTTGAGCGCCTCGGCTTCGAGCTTTGGCACCCGGCGCTGGAAACCCGGACGGTCGACGGCAACCTTACAATTCTGGCGGGTTTGCAGGAATTTCGCGAGCATCTCGGCGGCGCTTTGAGCATCACCATGCTGACCGGCATCGGCACTTGCCTCGAAGTCAACGAGATGGACGACGCCGTCATTCGCGACTGCCTGGCGTGGTTGAAGGGCCGGAAGAGAACCCCCTAGGCATGGTGCGCTGAGCGAGGCCGCACCTTGAGTTGGCTTGTCGCCCTAAGGCTCGGCCGGGTATCCAATCTACCTACCGTCTGGACCAACGTCCTGGCCGGATTCGCGCTGGCGGGCGGTGGCGCTTCGGCCTCGCTGACGGCAATCATGCTGGTCTCGTTGACGCTGTTTTACATCGGCGGCATGTATCTCAACGATGCCTTCGACCGTAACATCGACGCTGTCGAACGGCCCGAACGGCCGATCCCTTCGGGCCAGGTGTCGGCGACAAGCGTATTCGCCCTCGGCTTCGCCATGCTGGGCCTCGGTATGCTTGGATTGCTGTTGGCCGGTTTCGCTTTACCGGGCGGCACGGGTTGGGCGAGCGCTGTCGGCGGCTTGGCTCTGGCTGGCGCCATCGTGTTCTACGACTGGAACCACAAAGCCAATCCCCTGAGCCCGTTGATCATGGGCGCCTGTCGCATGCTGGTCTACCTTACGGCGGGAGCGGCCATCACCAGTGCCTTGCCGCCCGGGCTCTACCTCGGCGCCGGGGTGCTGCTTTGTTATTTGATCGGCTTAACCTTCGCTGCCAAGCAGGAAAACCTCAATCGGATCACCAATCTCTGGCCGCTGGTCTTCCTGGCTGTGCCGTTCGCCTATGTCCCCGTGGCATTTGGCTACGCTGCCGCCAGCGCCTTTATCTATGCCGCCTTCGCGCTCTGGGTGCTTTATGCCTTGGCCTATCTGGTCCTGCCGGCGCGCCTCGACGTGCCGCGCGCCGTGATTTCTCTGTTGGCCGGAATTTGCCTTTTGGATGCCCTGCTGATTGCAGCCCAAGGCGATACCACGCTGGCCTGGATCGCCGTCGCCGGCTTTCCCCTCACACTGATGTTTCAGCGCTGGGTCCCGGGAACCTAGAGCATCGCCCGCTACTCGAAGATGTGGCGCAAGATCAGGTCTTTGACGTCGGTGGCCTCGACAGGCGCGTTCGGTGCGAGTCGAGGATCCGAAGAAATGAACACCGGTCCATCGTCGTCCCGATCCGTGGGCCGGCCGTGCGAGCCTTTGACCAGCGTAGCATCGAGTGGAATGACATCCATCAGCGTGCGGAAGCCCAAGACCTTCTTCAACAAGCGCCAGGCCACGCTGAGCATGGGAACCGGCAAGGCCGGATCGAGGAAGAGCTCGACCGGGTCGTAGCCCGGTTTGCGATGGATCTCGACGGTACGGGCGAAATCGGGGCAGCGCGCGTCGTCGAGCCAATAATAATAGGTGAACCAGCTATCGGCCTCGGCGACAGCTACCAGATCGCCAGCACGCTCGTGATCCAATCCCCGAGCCGGCTTGGTCTCGGCATCGAGGACCGTCTCGACGCCCGGCAATGCTTCGATCAGGGCCTTGACCTCGGCCAAACGGTCCTGCTCCGGCACGTAGATATGGGCGATCTGATGATCGGCCACGGCAAAGGCGGAACAAGCACCGGGGTCGAGCAACTCACGGCCCATCTCCTCGCGCACCTGGATGTGCCCGGCCTGACGCAGGGCCCGGTTGACGTGAATCGGCCGCGATACCGGAGTGATGCCGTATTCCGAAAGCACGACGATCCGAGCACCGTCCTGTTCGGCGCGTTCTATGACCTGGCCGCAGACGGTATCGACCTCGGCCAGGTCCTTGGCGATTCCCGGGTGGTCCGGGCCCAGGCGCTGCAGGTTGTAATCGAGGTGCGGGAAATAGACCAGGGTCAGCGTCGGCCGACGCGTATCCAAAACGTGGAGCGCACAATCGGCGATCCATTGGCTGGAGGAGATATCGGTCATGGGCCCCCAGAACTTGAACAGCGGAAAGCGGCCCAATTTGGCGGTCAACTCGTCGCGCAGTTCGGCGGGCTTGGCGTAGCAGTCGGGGATCTTGCGGCCATCGGCGGGATACATTGGTCTCGGCGTCACGCCGATGTCGGCCGTGAGGTACATGTTGTACCACCAGAACAGGTTAGCGCAGGTGAAATCCGAGTTACGTTTGTGTGCCGTCTCCCAAACCCATTCGCCGTCGACCAGTTTGTTGGACTGGCGCCAAAACCAGATTTCGGAGAGATCGCGGAAGAACCAGCCGTTGCCGACGATGCCGTGCTGGCTGGGCTGAGATCCGGTCAAATACGTGGCCTGAGCGGCACAGGTCACAGCCGGCGTTACGGCGCGTATCGGCTGTAATCCGCCATTTTGAGCCAAACGTTGCAAATTCGGCGTGTGTTCGCCAACCAGGGCCGGTGTCAGGCCGACTACGTTGAAAACCACTGTTGATCGCATTTACCCCCTCCACTGCCTCGAATATTTGCCGAGCCGGATACGATGGTCGGTTGACAGGGAAACTCCCATTCACTGCGATCCGGCGAAACCGACGAATAAGCCTTCATTTGTAACTTGAATGAGTCGTATTTGCTATTGACGCCCTTGTGCAATCGTGGCGCAATTGCCCCGTCAAGAGAAAAACGGGCGGCTGAACGCACCGGGATTGGCACGGGGGGCATGATCGTGAGGACTTTCACGCCACAGGGCCGTTGGGATCCGACGGAACGCAATGGCTTTGCCTTGCGGTCACACGTTTGCGCTCATCAAGCCATTCAATACGAGTCCCGAAAAATGAGCAGGGAGGATAATCATGCTTAGAAAACTGGGTATGGCTGCAATGGCAATGGCGATAACCGCCTTGGTCAGCAGCAATGCGTCGGCACTCGACGTCAAACTGGAAGAGGTCGCGTCCGGATTGCAGCACCCTTTGTTGTTGACCTCACCGCCGGGCGATGACCGCCGCTTCATTATCGAGCAGATCGGTCTGATTAAGATCCTTCACCCGGACGGAAAATTGACGCCGTTCCTGGATATCAAGGAGAAGATTGTTCCCTTGGTTCCCGAATTCGACGAGCGTGGCTTGCTAGGTCTGGCCTTCCACCCGGACTTCAAGAACAACGGGCTGTTCTACATTTCCTACTCGGTGCCGATTCATGGCACTGCGAATTTGGGCAATTTGCTGTTTTTCAACCACAAGAACGTGATTGCGGAACACCGTGTGTCCAAAGCCGACCCGAACATGGCTGATGCCGGCTATAGCCGAGTCATTTCCGTCATCGACTGGCCGCAGTTCAACCACAACGGCCACTGGNTCGGATTCGGCCCCGACGGCATGCTTTANGTNACNACGGGTGATGGCGGCTTCGCCAACGANTATGGCCTGGGNCANAATCCGGTNACCGGCAATGGNCANGANCTNAGNTCCAAGCTNGGCAAGATCNTGCGNATCGANGTNAACAGCNNNGAAGGCTATGCCATCCCCAANGACAATCCCTTCGTCGGCAACGACGATGCNTTGGACGAAATCTGGGCCTATGGCTTCCGCAANGCCTGGCGTTGCTCCTTCGACATGGGCGGCAACCATGACCTGATTTGTGCCGACGTAGGCCAGGATGCGTTCGAAGAAGTCGATGTCGTCACGAAAGGCGGAAACTATGGCTG
>NZDS01000083.1 GCA_002690215.1 Rhodospirillaceae bacterium
ATGGATATTCCAGTACGCATGCCCCAGACTCGCACATACGGCCTGTTCAAGGAATCCCCTTTCGGACTCTTCCGTTAGGTGGGATCCACTAGAACCGCCCCAGCGGCACATTCGAAATAGTCGTTGACCATGCCCAGGAATTCGTCGAGGGGCATTTTGTCGGCCAGCGCCGTCGATGAACGCAGATCGGAATACCACAGCACGCAATCGATCAGTCGGCCGTCACCACGCTCCACCAGGCCATCGAGAACCTGGTTGCCGGAATAGCTGCCGAGATAGGTATTCAGCACCGTTTGGGCCAGCTCGTGGGTGGTTCCGGCTTTGACGCAGAGCGCCAGCGGCCGGGTCAACGCCCGCAGGTATTCGATCTCGCGATCACTGAAACCGCCGATTCGGCGCGTCGAAAACGAGCAGCAAACGCCACGAATGACCGAAGGCAGGTCGGCCCAAAGGATCTTGCCGTCGAGCTGGTAGGAGTGGAATGCGACGAGATAGTCGGTTACTCCCTGGCTGCGCAATCGCTCGAAAATGGGAAACGATCTGGATTGCTCGCCGTTTTCCAGATGATAGCGTTCGAAAGGAATATTGTTGGTCGTGGCAAAAAAAAACGGCGCGTCCTGGAATTCCGGCAAATGTAAGCCACTGCGGGGAAAGCGCTCGTTGCGGAGTACATCGGACTGTGCTTCCCAGGTGATGTCGAGGGCGCCAAAAACCGGATGCAGGATCATGCCACCGATGGCGATGCGGTGAATGGGGATGCCGCCGGCGACCAGATGCTGCCCCATGCCACGGATTAGCTCGCCCATATCCAACTCGCTAAGTGCTTGCTCCATCAGCCATTGGCTGATGCCGTCAAAGAGCGGCGATGTCGGTTGATCAGGCGTCACCATGCTGAGGATCTATCCCAATTTCGCGAAAAGGCGAGTTTGCGGAGATCCCAAACAATCGCGCAATGCCCTAGCGACGCAAATACTCCCGGATCTTGGCGGCAATACGCTCGGCGCGCAGGCCGCGATGGAAGGTGGTGAGCAGCTTTCCGTCGGCGTCGATCAGGTAGTAGAGCGACGTGTGGCTGAAGACGTAGTCCTCGGCCTCGTCTTCGTCGTCTTCGTCGTCGTCTTTCTCGTCCGCGTCTTCGTCATCGTCGTCGTCATCAGAGGGCGGCAGGAAAAACTTCATGGCGCGCACGCGGAAGGCCTTGCGGGCGCGGGCCAGTTCGTCCGGCGTACCGGTCAGCCCAACCATGCGAGGGTGGAAATGACTGATGTAGTCTGCCATCACGGCCACGGTGTCGCGTTCCGGGTCGACGGTGATGAAGATCGGCGTCACCCGGCCCCCCGCCTCGCCTAGATCCTCGACGGCATGGGTGATGACCTGCAGATCGGTAGGGCAAACGTCGGGGCAGTGGGTGTAGCCGAAATAGATCAGCAGGAACTGGCCGAGAAAGCTCTCCTCGGTCACGGTCCAACCGCGGTGATCGGTGAAGGTCAATGGCTCGCCCTCGGCGTCGACCAGCGCCGGTGTGGGGTCCTTTTCGTCTTCGTAGGCTGGCGCCGCAAGCGGCAACCAGGTCAGAGCCGCAGCAAGCACCAATCCGCCGAGCCGTCTCATGCCACCAATATAGGTCAGCCGCAGCGCACGGTCAGCCCGCCGTCGACCACCAGTTCCGTGCCGGTGACGTATTTGGCCTCGTCGGACGCCAGATAGAGCGAGGCGTAGGCCACGTCCCAGGCATCGCCCATGTGGCCCATGGGGCACGCGGCATGGCGGCCGGCGATGGTCTTCTCGGCATCGCCGGCGTCGATCTGGTGGGTAATCCGGGCCGTCACCAGCGGTGTGTTCATCAGCCCCGGCACGACGCTGTTGCAGCGGATACCTTTGGCGGCGTACTCAAGCGCCACCACGCGGGTCAACTGCAAGAGACCCGCCTTGGCGGCCTGGTAGGCCACCATGCTGCGGCCACCGAAATAGCGCAGCCCCGCCACCGACGAAACGTTGACGATGGCGCCCGCCCCCTGGCCTTCCATTATCGGTAGGACGTGCTTGAGTCCAAGAAATGCGGTCTTCAGATTGAAATCGATGTTGGCGTCCCAAACCGACTCGTCCATCTCGACCGGACCGCCGGGCTCGGAACCGCCGACATTGTTCTGCAAGACATCGATGCGGCCGTAGGATTCGAGGCAGGCCGCGACCAGGGCCTCGACCGAGGCCGCATTCGTGGCGTCGGCCTGATGGGCGGTGGCGTCACCGCCCTCACCTTCTATTAAGGCGCAGGTTTCGGCCGCTGCGTCGGGGTTGATATCGGCGGCAAAGATCCGTGCCCCTTCGCGAGCAAAGAGCACCGCCGCCGCCTTGCCGTTGCCCCAACCCTCGCCGACCGAACCGGCACCGACGACCAGAGCGACCTTGTCCGCGAGACGACCGGGCATGAGATTCTCCTACTTCGGAGCGATTTCCGTTCTGGGGGAATCGCTCAAGGCCGCGACTGCGGCCCGCCGGTCGTCCGGCGCGCCTGCGCAGGCGCGGACCGTTAGGTTCGCTGCCGTGAGCAAACAAAAACTAGAGTGGATCTCATCTACTGATATCCACTCTAGGCTATGATTTCGTCGTCGCTAAAGAAAAAGGTAATTTCCTCGGCTGCGTTCTCCGGCGAATCAGAACCGTGCACAGAATTGGCCTCTTTCGATTCCGCCAGATCCTTGCGAATGGTGCCCTCGGCGGCCTCGGCCGGGTCGGTGGCACCCATGATCTCGCGATTGCGGGCGACGGCGTCTTCGCCCTCGAGCACCTGCACCACCACCGGGCCTGAAGTCATGAAGTCGCAAAGCGAGCCGAAAAACGGACGCTCTTTGTGCACGGCATAGAAGGCCTCGGCGCGCTCACGCGTCAGCTTCAGGCGGCGCTGCGCGATGATGGCCAGACCGGCCGTCTCGAAGCGGCTGTTGATGCGGCCGGTGATGTTGCGCCGGGTGGCGTCGGGTTTGATGATCGAAAGCGTGCGTTCGAGGGCCATGGGTTCGGTATTCTCCGTCTCAATCTCGCTGGGATCGCTTCGGCGCGCGGGTTATAGCCGCCGCCAGCGCTGGCCGCAACCATGACGGCTTCCCGCCCGGGCCACGACCGTGCTATTAGGCGCGGCCATGTTGCGCATCAACCAACTCGTCTACCGTATCGCCGGGCGCACGCTGTTCGACGGCACCAGCGTACACCTGCCGGCCGGCCATCGTATCGGCCTGGTGGGCCGTAACGGCAGCGGCAAAAGCACCTTATTGCATCTCATCGAGGGCGCCCTGCAGGCCGACGGCGGCAGCCTCGAACGACGCAGCGGCAGCCGCCTGGCTAGCCTGGCCCAGGAGGCGCCGTCGGGGCCCACGAATTTGCTCGATGCGGTGCTGGCGGCGGATATCGAGCGCGGCGCCCTGCTGACCGAGGCCGAAAGCGCCACAGAGATTACAGATCCCGGACGCATCGCCGAGATCCACAATCGGCTGGCCGACATCGGTGCCCACACGGCGCCGGCCCGGGCGGCCGCCATCCTGGCCGGACTGGGCTTCAGCCAGGCCGAACAGATGCGCCCGCTCGACGATTTTTCCGGCGGCTGGCGCATGCGCGTGGCGCTAGCGGCAACGCTCTTTCTCGAGCCCGACCTTTTGCTGCTCGACGAGCCGACCAACCACCTCGACCTGGAAGCCGTGCTGTGGCTGGAAAATCACCTCGCCGGCTATCCCCACACGGTAATTATCGTGAGCCACGAGCGCGACCTTCTCAACCGCGCCGTCGACCATATCCTGCATCTGGAAAAGCAGCGTCTCACCCTCTATCGCGGCGGCTACGACAGTTTTGAGCGCACCCGGCGTCTGCGCCTGGAGGGCCAGAGCAGTGCGCGTCTGCGCCAAGAGCGCCAGCGACGCCATATCCAGGCCTTCGTCGATCGCTTCCGCTACAAGGCGACCAAGGCGCGCCAAGCCCAGAGCCGCTTGAAGATGCTGGAGCGCCTCGAGCCCATCGCCGCGGTGATCGAGGAGCGCACGGTACCGTTGCACTTTCCCGAACCCAAGGAAGCTGCACCACCGCTAATCTCGTTGAGTGGCGTGGATGTGGGATACGAACCCGGCAAT
Source organism: Rhodospirillaceae bacterium (assembly GCA_002690215.1). Lineage (GTDB taxonomy): Bacteria > Pseudomonadota > Alphaproteobacteria > UBA2966 > UBA2966. Next base: position 4,119 of record NZDS01000083.1, read on the forward strand.
CCGGTGCTCAGCGGCCTCGACCTGCGCCTCGATCCCGACGACCGCATTGCGCTACTGGGCGCCAACGGCAACGGCAAGTCCACCTTCGCCAAACTGTTGGCCGGCCGCCTGGAACCCTGGTCGGGAAAACTCGTGCGCCACCGCCAACTTGCCGTGGGCTATTTCGCCCAGCACCAGCTGGAGGAACTTTCGACCGCCGCCACGCCGCTCGCCCATCTCGGCCGGCTCATGCCCAAAGCGCCCGACGAGCTTCTGCGCGCCCGGCTGGGCGGCTTCGGCTTCGGCGTTGACAAAGCCGAGGTAGCCGTGGGCCAACTCTCCGGCGGCGAAAAGGCAAGGTTGCTGTTGGCACTGGCCAGCCACGCTGCACCCCAACTCTTGGTGCTCGACGAGCCCAGCAACCACCTCGACGTCGATTCCCGCGAAGCCCTGGTCCAGGCACTCAACGAATACCGGGGCGCTGTGCTGCTGATCAGCCACGACGCCCACTTGGTCGATCTTTGCGCCGAGCGTCTCTGGCTGGTGGCCGAGGGCGGCGTCAAACCTTACGAGGGATCGCTCGGCGACTATCGCGAGCTGGCCCTGGCCCAGCGCAAGCGCCCGGCCAAGAACGGCGAAAACGGGACACCCAAGGTCGGCCACGAACGCCGCCGGCAACGCCAGGACAAGGCCCGGGCCCGGGCCGCACTGGCCCCTCTGCGCCAAGCCGCCCGCCGAGCCGAAGCCGAGGTCGAACGACTAACGGCAGAGATCGCCGTCCTCGACGCGGCGCTGGCCGCCGGCGGCGAATATGATCCCCGACACGGCGCGTTGGCCCGTGAGCTAACGAAAGCCGAAGCTCGCTGGCTCGAAACCACCGAGGCCTTGGAAACGGCCGCGGGGGATTGAAAACCTGATCAGCGGTCGACTAAATCACCGCCTGGTAGTTGGTAACGATGGGTTCGTCCTTGTGGTTACCGCGTCGTTACTACTTGCTAATCGCTCGCAATCAGCCAATGTCACCATTCCAAGAGTGCCCCCATGCGGAGAATTCCCATGACGCTGAGCGTCCGTCCCGTCATCAACATCGTGCGTTCGCTGGAAACCAGCGACGGCGCCGGGGTGCGCATCCGCCGCACCATCGGCGGCCCGATCCAGGAAAACCTCGATCCCTTTCTGCTGCTCGACGAATTCGGCTCCGAGGACAGCGCCGACTACATCGCCGGCTTCCCCGACCATCCCCATCGCGGCTTCGAGACCGTCACCTATATGCTGGCCGGTCGCATGCGCCACCAGGACAGCGCCGGCAATGGCGGCAGCCTGCAGGCCGGCAGCGTGCAATGGATGACGGCCGGCCGCGGCATCGTGCATTCCGAGATGCCCGAGATCGATGAAGGCCGCATGGCCGGATTTCAGCTCTGGGTCAATCTGCCGGCTGCCGACAAGATGTGCGCGCCGCGCTACCAGAACGTCGAACCCGAGGAAATCCCCGTAGTCGAGCGCCCGGGCTCACGGACCAAAGTTGTCGCCGGCAGCGTCGACGGAGTGCGCGGCCCGGTCGAGGGCATCGCCGTCGAGCCGCTTTATCTCGATGTCGCGCTGGCCGCCGGCGCAAGCTTCGAGTTGCCGCTCGATTCCAGCCATACGACCTTTTGCTACCCCTTCGAGGGTAGCGCCGATATCGGCCCGGAAGGCGCCACCATGGCCGTGCCCCGAGGCGCGCTGGCGGTGCTGGGCGAAGGCGACGGGATTCGTCTAACCAGCGCGGAGAGTTCTCGGGTTCTGATCGTCGCCGGCCGCCCTATCGAAGAGCCCATCGCGCGCTACGGCCCATTCGTCATGAGCACCATGGATGAGATCCGCCAAGCCTTCCTGGATTACCAAGAAGACCGGTTCTAAGATATTACGAATACGCTATAACCAATTGTAATATTTAATATTATTCCCCTTCCCAACCTTCAAATATCACCACATTGGTGTTCGCGAAGGCCATGCGGTCGGCTTTCAGGCCCTGGTATTCCGGGGAATCGTAGAAGCGATGGAAGGTGGCCCGGTCGGGAAACTCGATCATCACCACGTAATCCGGGTTCCAATCCCCCTCGACGGTGTCGTAATCGTCCCCGCGCACCAGAAAACGCCCGCCGAAACTCTCGACGACAGCGGTGACATCGCCCTTGTAGCGGGCGTATGCGTCTTGATCGAAAATCTTCAGTTCGGCGATGCAATAAGCTGGCATGTGGTGATCTCCATAGGGGAAAGATTCCAACACTTGGTGCCCTCTCTCAAGGGCAGCGACAATCCTATCCGGATCGGCAGCCCAGGAGAAGGATGGGGGATTTTGTTGTTTTCGGCGGCGGAACGATCGATGGCGGCTCGGACCTTTGGACGCTTATTGGGAGCGGTGCGCTTGACGAGAACGATGCGCCATCAGGCCGTCGACCAACTCGGGAATGCGGCCACGTTCGATGCCGATGTCGGCAATTTGCAGATCACTCATCCGGCGCAGATCGCGGATCGCGCTGCAGCGCTTGAGATAGTCCCTGATTGCTGTAACAAAGCCAGAAATCACACCGACCTGAGATTTTTCATGAATACGCATGACATGGCTCCTTAGGCTAAAATATTTTTGATCACTGGAGAGCTCATACTCTCTAAGAACAACAAATATCTTGACTTTTTGGCCAGATCAAACGACAATATTTTGGCCTTTGCATTAGAAAAATTTAGCCTATTCGAGATCATGGAACCGCTTCCCCCTCTGACCGCGTTGCGCGCCTTCGAGGCTGCCGCCCGCCACGAGAGCTTTGCCCAGGCGGCCGAGGAGCTGAACGTGACGGCGGCGGCCGTTAGTCATCAGGTCAAAGCGTTGGAGGCTTTCGTGGGTGTCGCGTTGTTTCATCGCCAGGCCCGCGGATTGACCATCACCGAGGCAGGGCGCAAGGCACAGCCGTTGCTGCGCGACGGTTTGGAGCGTTTCCGTGAGGGCGTTGCCCGCATGCGCGAAACGGTGGAATCGCGGCGACTGACGATTAGCGTAAATTCCTCGTTCGCATCGATGTGGCTGATTTCGCGCCTCGAGCATTTCCGCAACCGGCACCCTGACGTCGAGGTCCTGTTGGACGCCACGGACAGTGTCACCGACTTGCTCGGTCACGAGGCCGACGTCGCAATTCGTTACGGCGGCGGCACCTATGCGGGCCTGCATTCGGATCGCATTGTCGATCAACGGGAATATCCCATCTGCAGCCCGGCGCTGCTGGAAGGCGGGCACCCGTTGCTGACCCCCGATGATTTGCGCCACCACACCCTTCTGCATGTGATGTGGTTTGACGATTCAGACGTCTGGCCAACCTGGAACGTATGGTTGAAGGCAGCGGGCATCGGTGGCGTTGACGCCAGCAAGGGACTGCGGTTCTCCCAGTTTTCGCTGGCCGTGAAGGCTGCCGTTGAAGAAATGGGCGTCGCGCTGGGCACTGATTTCCTGGTTGGCGACGAGATCGCGAAAGGCCGCCTGGTACGCCCGTTCGAACTCGGCGTCGGGGCGCCGGACAGCTTCGCCTATTATCTGGTTGCGCTGCCGGATCGCCTTGACGACCCGAACATCGCCGCTTTCCGTTCATGGCTGCTGGAAGAGACGGCGGCGTACCGCGAACAACGGACCGCCTGAAGTCGTTCAGCAATTAAGGTCGAGGTTCCGCTGCCCTGGTAGTCGTCGCTCAAGCACGCCAAGTTCGATAAGAATCGCCTGTCTGGCCGGAATCAATCCTTTAACCCGCATTTCTCACCGGGTCACGGCCTGCGTCGCGCCCAGGTGATGTGGATCCGCAAGGAAAAGGCCGAAGAGCGTAGTGGGACTACGCCCTTCGGCCTTTTCCGTAGCGGGCGCGCGCATGGGCGCGACCCGGTGAGAAATGCGGGTTAAACCTCAGCCCTTCTTGTTCCAGCCGCCGCGTTCGTTTTGCTGCCAATAGGTCAGCTCATGGCCGGCCTCGGTGAGGCGGCGCCAGCGTTCGCGGGCGGCCTCGACGGCAGCCTCGCTGGCCCCGTCGAAGATGTCGAGGACACGCTCATAAGCCTCGATATCGGTGCCGCTGCAGCCGTCGACCAGGACCAGGACGTTGGCGCCGTTGAGGTTCTCCTGGTTGGGACTGAGATAGACCGGCTGGGCCTCGGGATGACCATCGGACAAACTGCCGTGAGGCAAAAACGAACGCTGCTCGTAGGTCCAAAGATCGGCGTTCAAAGCCTCGACCCGTTCCTCCGAAGCCGCCACCACCAGCGCCCGCCAGTCTCGTTCCAAGACCTTTTCCAGCAGCTTGGGCAGGGCTTGTTCCAGCGGTGTGCGCTCGAGGTGGTAAAAGGAAACCTCGGTCACAGGGTTGTCCCCGGTTCCGGGTCCGCCTACTTGGGCTCGTAGCGGTCGGCTACCAGGCGGTCGAGCAGGCGCACGCCGAAACCTGTGCCGCCTTTGGGGACCGTCGGCTTGCCTTTCTTGGACCAAGCCATGCCAGCGATATCGAGATGCGCCCAAGGCACATTGTTGGTGAAGCGCTTGAGGAACTGGGCCCCGGTGATGGAACCGGCACCGCCGCCCGAGCCGACATTCTTCATGTCGGCGATATCGCAATCGATTTCCTTGTCGTATTCGGCATGCAGCGGAAAGCGCCAGACCAGTTCGCCCTCGGCCTGTCCGGCCGCAGCAAGGTCTTGGGAAAGCTTGTCGTTATCTGAAAAAAGGCCGGCATGGACATGGCCCAACGAGACAATGATGGCTCCGGTCAGCGTCGCCAAGTCGATCATGGCTTTGGGCTTGAAGCGGTTCTGCGTGTACCAGAGCGCGTCGGCCAGCACCAACCGACCTTCGGCATCGGTGTTGATCACCTCGATGGTCTGGCCCGAGGCCGAGGTCACCACATCGCCAGGCCGTTGCGCCATGCCGGACGGCATGTTCTCGACCAGGCCAACGACGCCGACCACATTGGCTTTGGCCTTGCGTCCGGCCAGCGCCCGCATCAAACCGATCACCGTGCCGGCGCCGCCCATGTCCCACTTCATGTCTTCCATGCCCTTGGAGGGCTTGATGGAGATGCCGCCGGTGTCGAAAGTGACGCCCTTGCCGACGATGGCCAGTGGCTGCTTGTCGGCGCCGCGCGCGGCACCGTCCCAGCGCATGACCACGAGCTGGGGCTGGCGCGGGCTGCCCTGAGCCACGCCCAGCAGCGCCCCCATGCCCAACTTCTCCATACGGGCCTGGCCCAGCACTTCGACCTTGACGCCTAGCTTGGTGAGCGTCCGGGCCTGGCGCGCCAGGCTCTCGGGATAGAGCACGTTGGCCGGCTCGGAGACCAGGTCGCGGGTAAGAAACACCCCGTCGGCAATCTTGTCGAGGCGTGAAAAGGCACGGCTGGCAGCTGTGCGATCCTTGACCATGACACTCAGCGTGCGCAGGCTCGGCTTCTTTTCCGGCTTCTCCTTCGTGCGGTAACGGTCGAAGCGGTAACTGCCCAGCCGAGCGCCGTAGGCCAGATTGGCCGCCATCTCGACGGCCTTCAACTTGGCTCCCTTGGGGCTGTCGACGGCGATCGCGGCCGTGCGCTCGCCGCTCTTGCCCAGATGCCCGACGATAGTGCCGCCGATGGCTTGGGCGGCTAAAGCGTCAAGCTCCTTGGCCTTGCCCAGGCCGACCATCACAACGCGGCTGGCAGCTATGCCGCCGGGCGCCAGCAGCTCGATGATCTGATTCTTGGCGCCGCGAAAGCGGCCCGACTTCAGCGCCCGTGAAAGCGCCCCGCCGGTTTTGCCGTCGACGGCGGCGGCAGTGCGGCTGAGGACACGGTCCTCGGATACGCCGACGACCAGGGCGCCGGAACGGGGGAGTGACGGCTCGGCAAGCGAAATCTTCATAGCGGCATGCTTCCTTGTCGCGTTGTGAAATTGCGGCCCATACTAATGTGATTCATCTTTGCAGGAAATCGCTCAAGATGATGTCAATCGCGTTTTGCGGCGCGACGGATGAATCGGCTATAATGCGTCCATGAGCCGTGTCACACGCTATATATTGCGCCAACTCTTCGCGCCCACACTGTTCATCACCGGGGCCCTGGTTGGCGTGGTCTGGCTCACCCAGAGCCTTCGCTTCGTCGATCTGATCGTCAACCGCGGCCTCTCGGCTGGCCATTTCTTCTATCTCACCATGCTGCTGTTGCCGGGGTTTCTCTCGCTGATCCTGCCTATCGCGCTTTTTTGCGCCGTACTCTTCACCTATCACCGGCTCAGCTTCGACAGCGAGATCGTGGTCTTGCGCGCCGCCGGATTGAGTCACCGCCAACTGGCCCGACCGGCACTGGCACTGGCGCTCGGCGCCACCATCGTGACCTATGGGCTGACGCTCTATCTGACGCCGCTGGGCTTCCGTACCTTCAAGGACCAGCAGTTCACCATTCGCTCGAGCTACGCCTCGGTGTTGCTGCGGGAGGGCGTCTTCAACACCCTGGTCGACGGCGTCACGGTCTACGTGCGCGAACGCAAGAGCGGCGGCGAGCTGCGCGGCATTCTGGTCCACGACAACCGCCAGCCCTCGAAGCCGGTAACCGTGATGGCCGAGCGCGGCATCCTGACCAACACCGCCGAAGGGCCGCGCTTCGTCATGGTCAACGGCAACCGCCAGGAGGTCGCCCGCGACCCCGACCAGTTATCGCTGCTCTATTTCGACCGCTACGCCCTCGATCTGGGCCTGATCGCCGAGACCTCGGGCGAGCATTGGCGCGAGCCGGGCGAGCGCTATCTGCCTGAGCTGCTGAACCCAGGCAGCGGGCTCGACGACATCAATAATACCGACCGCATGAAGGCGGAGGCCCATAAGCGTCTGGTCTCGCCGCTCTACTGTCTGGCCTTCACCCTGATAGCGCTCGCAGGCATCCTCTCGGGTGAGTTCAACCGCCGTGGCGAATGGCGGCGCATCATGGCCGGCGCGGCGGCTGCGGTGGCCTTCCAGGCGGTGGCACTGGGCCTGATGCCACTGGTCGGCAAGACCCCTGCCCTGGCACCGCTGATGTATCTCAATATCGTCGTCGCCATCGTTGGCGCCAGTTGGGTTCTGTCGGGCCGCGGACGGCCGGGTGACGGCCGAGGCCTGGCCACTGCCTCAGGGGGGCCGGCCTGATGTGGCCCGGACCGACGCTTTCCGTCTATCTGGGACGCCAGTACCTGGCCGGGGCGGCGCTGGTGTTGGGGGTGCTGCTCGGTCTGGTGCTGCTGGTCGACCTGATGGAATTGCTGCGCCGCGCCTGGGTGCGAGATGGCGTCGGGTTTTGGCTGATAGTCGAGATGGCCATCCTCAAACTGCCGGTCATGGCGCAAAAGGTGCTGCCCTTCGCCATGCTGTTCGGCGGCATGCTGGCTTTTCTGCGCCTCACACGCACCCACCAGCTTGTGGTCGCCCGCGCCGCTGGGGTCTCGGTCTGGCAATTCCTGCTGCCGGCCATCTTCATTGCCCTGGCGCTCGGCGTCTTCGTGGTCACCGTCTTCAACCCCCTGGCCTCGGCCACCACCGCGCGCTTCGAGACCCTCGAGGCCAGATACCTGCACGGCCGCCCCTCCATGTTGGCGGTATCGTCCTCGGGGTTGTGGCTGCGTCAGGCCGACGAGGTCGGGCAGTCGGTGATCCACGCCCGGCGGGTGTCCCAGGAAGGCGTCGAGCTGAGCGACGTCATCATCTTCCTCTACGAAGGCAGTGATCATTTCGTCGGCCGCATCGACGCCGCCCGCGCGGTACTGCAGCCAGGACACTGGCAGCTTAGCCAGGCGCTGATCACCGGACCCGACAAGCCGGCTGAAAGACATGCTGAATACACGCTCCGCACCAGCCTGACGCTGGGCCAGATCCAGGACAGCTTCGCACCGCCCGAGACCATGTCGTTCTGGGACCTGCCCGGCTTCATCGAAACCCTCGAACGGGCCGGCTTTTCGGCGCTGCGGCACCGCCTGCACTGGCATTCGCTGCTCTCGGGGCCGCTGTTGCTGTTCGCCATGGTGCTGATTGCCGCGACCTTTTCGCTGCGGCTGACACGCCGCGGCGGCACCGGGCTCTTGGTGCTGGGGGGCTCGCTGGCCGGTTTCGTGCTCTATTTCCTGTCCGACGTGATGTTGGCATTGGGTCTTTCGGGCAGTCTGCCGGTGGTACTGGCAGCCTGGGCCCCGGCCGGTATCAGCACGCTGCTGGGTTTGGCCATGATGTTCCATCTGGAAGACGGTTGAGAATAGGTGAGACTCCTCCGTTCAGCGCTATTCGCCCTACTGCTGGCCACCCTGGCAGCAGCCCCGGCTGGTGCCGAGGAACAGCAACCGCTGCTGCTGCAGGCGCATACGCTTTCCTACGACCAGGAGCGCGGCATCGTCACGGCCGAGGGCGACGTCGAGCTGGCCACGGGCGAGCGCATCCTCAGGGCCCGTCGGGTGAGCTACGATCAGCGCCGCGACGTGGTCACCGCCAGCGGCGAGGTCGCCATCCTGGAGCCCAGCGGCGAGGTTCTGTTTGCCGAATTTGCTGAACTCCGTGACCAGTTGCGTAACGGCTTCGTGCGCGGCATCCGCCTCTTGCTGACTGACCGCTCGCGCCTGGCCGCGCGGGGCGCCCAGCGCCGCGACGGTAATCGTACCGAGATGGACCGGGCCGTGTTCTCGGCCTGCCAGCTCTGTCCCGACCACCCCCAGCGGCCGCCGCTGTGGCAGCTCAAGGCAGTCAAGGTGATCCACCACCAGACGGCCCAGCGCATCGATTACGAGGATGCCTTCCTCGAGGTCTACGGCATCCCCATCGCCTATACCCCTTTCTTCTCCCACCCCGATCCCACGGTGAAACGGCGCAGCGGATTTCTCACGCCGACCTACGGCTCCTCCACCGAGCTTGGCCTCAAGCTGGTAACGCCCTACCACTTCGTCCTGGGCCCCCATCGCGACGCCACCTTCCAGCCGCTCTTTACCAGCAAGGAAGGCGTCGTGCTGGCCGGTGAGTACCGCGAGCGCACGCAGACCGGCGGTTATCAAGTCAGCGCCAGTGCCACCCATGTCGACCGGCGCAACGAAGACAACGTCAAGACCGGCGGCGGCCATAACCGCGGCCACATCAAGACCGTCGGCAGCTTCGACCTCGACAAAACCTGGCGCTGGGGATTTGCCGGCGAGCGCTCGAGCGACGACACCTACCTTCGGCGCTACGACTTCTCCAGCGCCGATACCCTGACCAGCAATCTCTTCCTCGAGGGCTTCCGCGACCGCAACTACGCCGCCGCCAACGCCTTCAGCTTCCAGGGCCTGGGCCGTGAGGACGACCCTGGCAACACTCCCATCGTGTTGCCCGAGCTGGAATACCATTTCGTCGGTGAACCCGGTCGCCTGGGCCAGCGCCTGGAGTTGGATGCCAACGCCCTGGTGCTCGAACGTACCGACGGCGCAGACAGCCGGAGGCTTTCGCTGTCGGGTGGCTGGCACCTGCCCAGCACCACACCAGGAGGGCTGGTTTATGCCTTCAAGACCTCGCTGCGCGGCGACCTCTACCACGTCGATCGGGTGATCGACCCGGCCAACCCGACGGGCACGCGCCAGCAGGGCTTCGTCGGCCGGCTGCTGCCGCAGACCTCGGTCGACGTGCGCTATCCGCTGGTGCGCAACGAAGGTCAGGTGCGCCAGACCGTCGAGCCCATCGCCATGCTGATCGCCGCCCCCTACGGCGGCAATCCCGACAAGATCTCCAACGAGGACTCGGCCAGTTTCGAGTACGACGACACCAACCTCTTCAGCCTCAACCGCTTCGCCGGCCTCGACCGCTGGGAAGGCGGGCCGCGTCTCAACTACGGTGTCAAACTTGGTGCCTACGGTGAAGGCGGCGGCCACTCGACAGCCATGATCGGCCAGGTTCTCAGGGCTCGGGCCGGCAGCGCCTTCGCCGACAAGACCGGGCTGGAAAACAAACGCTCCGATTACGTAGCCCGCATCAACGTCACCCCGGGCCCCTATCTCGACTACAGCCACCGTATGCGCATGGACCGCGATACCTGGTCGATCCGCCGCACCGAGATCGACCTCTCGCTGGGACCCAAGGCCTTGCGTTTCAACGCCGGCTACGTTTCGTTGAGCCGCGAGCTGACCACCGACGAGTTGGAGAGCCGCGAAGAATTGCGCCTCTCCGGCCGGGCGCGTTTCACCCGCAACTGGGGGGCCACGGCCAGTACGCGGCGCGACCTGGCGGAAAACCGCGGCACCATTGCCAGCGGTTTCGGCCTCGACTACATCGACGAATGTCTGGAATTCACGACCCGCTTCGAGCGCACCTTCACTTCCGACCGCGACGTCCGCCCCTCGACCGGCATCTCGATCCGCGTAAAACTCAAGCATCTCGGTTGAGGAGCGGTTTTGCCGCAGGCGGATGTTTATCCAACTCAACAGATGGCGTAGGTTAGGCGCCAACCACGGCTCAAGTTTTTTTGCCCGTGGCTCGTCCCAACGTTTTGTCGATATTTCCATGCCCGCGTTCAAACTCGCCCTGTTCGCCGTAGTTCTCGCCGCGGCCCTTTCGCTGCCGCCAACAACGGCACAGGCTCAGCTCGGCGGCATCGCCGCCGCCGTCAACGACGAGGTGATCTCGTTCTATGACCTCGAACAGCGTCTCGGCCTGGTCATCTCGTCGGCCGGCCTGAAGAACAACATCGAGACACGGCGGCGGCTACGCAGCCAGGTGCTGCGTACCCTGGTCGACGAGAGCCTGCAGTTGCAGGAAGCCAAGCGCCTTGAAATAGAGGTCAAGGAAAAGGACCTGGACGTAGCCAAGCGCCTGATCGAAAAGCAGAACCGCATCCCCGAGGGCCGCTTCGCCGATTTCGTGGCGGCGCGGCGCATCAGCATGGACGCCGTGGTGAACCAGCTCAAGGCCGAGATCGCCTGGACCAAGGTGGTCAACCGCCGCCTCAGGCCGACCATTCAGATCAGCGATGAGGAAATCGAAGAGGTGCTCGAGCGCTATCAGGCCAGCGCCGGCAAGGAAGAACGCCATGTACTCGAGATTTTCCTCGCCGTTGATCAGACGGGACAGCAAGAAAGCGTGCGGCGTGCGGCCCAAAGGCTGGTCGAGCAGGTCCGCGGCGGTGCCGATTTCCAAGCCCTGGCGCGCCAGTTCTCGCAAGGCGCCACGGCCGCCCAGGGCGGCGACATCGGCTGGATCCTGGAAGGCCAACTGAGTCCCGAGCTGGAGGCGGCGCTGGCGGCGCTAAAACCGGGCGGCATCTCGTCACCGATCGAGGCGCCGGGCGGCTTCTATATCTTCGTGCTGCGGCAAAAGCGGGTGCGCGGCGGCGTCGATCCACTGGCCGTCAAGGTGGCACTGAAGCAGATCGTGCTCAGCCTACCGGGCGATGCCAAGCCGAGCGTGGTGGAGCGCCAGCAATCCCGCGCCAGGGACATCGCCGCCGACATCTCGGGCTGCGACGACCTGGCCGCCACAGCACGCCAGCACGGCGTCGGCAAGCCCGGTGATCTCGGGGAGCTGCACATCGGCGAGCTGCCCGACCGCTTTCGCAGCGTAGTCGCCGGCCTCGCCGTCGGCCAGGCCAGCCCCCCCTTGCGCACTCCCGACGGCCTGCATGTGCTGGTGGTCTGCAGCCGCGTCGAACCCAAGGCCACAATCCCCGACCGCGACACCATCATCGACCGCATCGGGCGCCGCCGCCTGACCATGATGTCGCGGCGCTACCTGCGCGACCTGCGCCGCGACGCCGTGGTGGAATATCGCTGATGGGGCCCACGGGGCCCCTTTCACTTACCATGGGTGAGCCGGCCGGCATCGGCGGCGAGTTGGCATTGATGGCCTGGCAGCGGCGAAGCGAACGCGAGCTGCCGCCGTTCTTCCTCTTCGACGACCCAGGACGTCTCGAACGACTGGCTGGCGATTTGAAATTGGCAGTACCGGTCAAGCATATTTCCGAACCCAAGGAGGCGCTGAGCGCCTTCCCCCATGCACTGCCCGTCATGTCGCTCTCGCAACCCGTCAGCGCCACCCCCGGCCAGCCCGATCCGCACACCGCGGCCGCCGTCCTCGAATCCATCGAACGGGCCGTCATCGCCGTGCGCCAAGGCCAAGCCGCGGCACTGGTAACCAACCCCATTCACAAGGCGGTGCTCTACGAGGCCGGCTTCGGCCATGCCGGTCACACCGATTATCTCGGCGCGCTGACCGGCGCCCGGCCCACCATGATGCTGCTCTGCCCCGAGTTGCGCGTGGTGCCGGTAACCGTTCACCTGGCCTTGCGTCAGGCCGTCGAGCAACTCAGCACGGAAGCCATCGTCGAGGCCGGAAAATGCACAGCGCAAGCGCTGGTTTTCGACTTCGGCGTCGCCAAGCCGCGGCTTGCGGTGGCGGCGCTGAACCCCCACGCCGGCGAAGCCTCGACCCTGGGTGATGAAGAAGTCCGCATCATCGCCCCGGCCGTGGCGGCGCTGGGCGAGGCCGGTATCGATGCCTTCGGCCCGATCCCTGCCGACACCCTTTTCCGGGCCCCGCAGCGCCGCACCTACGACGCCGTGCTGTGCATGTATCACGATCAGGCCCTGATCCCGCTCAAGACCCTGGCCCAAGACCATGGCACCAACATCACGCTGGGCCTGCCCATCGTGCGCACCTCGCCCGACCACGGCACGGCGCTGGATCTGGTGGGCACGGGTCAAGCCAGCGATGCGAGCCTGTGTGCGGCGCTGAGTCTGGCGGCCGAGGTGGCGGCACGTCGCGCGGTCGCTGAAGAGAATGCCTGAAGCCGAAGCGGGCACCCCTTCCCTGCCCCCCTTACGCGAGGTCATCAAGCGCCACGGCCTGAGGGCAAGAAAATCACTGGGCCAGTGCTTCCTGCTGGACTTGAACCTCACAGACCGCATCAGCCGCGCCGCTGCACCGCTTGAGGGCCGTACCGTGTTGGAGGTCGGCCCCGGCCCCGGCGGCCTGACACGATCGTTACTGGCCCAAGGCGCCCACGTGGTGGCGATCGAGAAGGACCGACGGTGTTTGGCGGCGCTGGCCGAACTGGCTGAGCACTACCCTGGCCGGCTCGACGTCATCGAATCCGATGCCTTGGAGATCAAAACGGCGGATCTAGTGCCTCAAGGCACCAAGATCGTCGCCAACCTCCCCTACAACATCGCCACGCCATTGTTGTTCAAGTGGTTCGATGAGCTGGAGTTTTTCACCTCCATCACCGTCACCCTGCAAAAAGAAGTCGCACAACGCTTGACCGCTGAGCCCGGTACCAAATCCTATGGCCGCCTCGCCGTCATGACTCAATGGCGCTGCGAGGTGACGCGCCTGTTCGACATCGAGGCTCAGGCATTCACGCCGCCGCCGAAGGTAACGTCCACAGTGGTACAGCTCACGCCGCGCGCAGTCCCCGTAGCGCCGGCCAACGCCGACTCCTTAGAACGCATCGTCAAAGCCGCCTTCGGGCAACGCCGCAAAATGCTCAGGTCGAGTTTGAAGACGGTGAGCGACGATCCGGTGGGATTGCTGACGTCGGCCGGTGTTGATCCGACAGCGCGGGCGGAGGAACTGGACGTGGAAACGTTTTGCGTGTTGGCGCGGAGGCTAGATGAATTTGGGGTTGAGGCAGCGCGATAATCGCCCCGACCGATCCGGCGATTGCTCCCCACTTTCCGCAACGCAGCTAGCCCCATGACGCCTCGAGTATTGACGCGGTGCAGCATCCTGCCACCCCGCACTTGACCTTTCCGCGACGCTTTCCGATCCTTCCATCAAGCATCACTCACTCAATCAGCGAATCCCCATGCGAACTCTCATCACTGGCGGCACCTTGATCGACGGCCTTGGTTCAGCCCCCCGAGACGGCCTAGTGGTCGGGCTGGAAGGTGGGCGCATCAACGCAGTGGCCGAACTGGGGCAATTTGGCTCGGACTGGTCGGGTGAAGGCGTGCGGCTGATCGACGCCACCGGCCAAACGGTGATGCCGGGCCTGATCAACATGCACGACCACTTGGCCATGCGCGACTTGATCGGCAACCCCATTTGGGTGGTCGAGGCGGGCGTCGTTGAACTCACCCTCAACGCGGTTCGCAATTCGCTGACCGCACTTCGTCGTGGCTGGACCACGATTCGCGATTTGGGCGCACCGTTTGGCATCGGGCTAAAAACTCGCGACCTCATCGCGGCGGGACGGATGCCGGGGCCGCGGGTCGTGGCTTGCGGGGCACCGATCGTCGTTACCGGCGGCCACGGTTGGCCCATTTGCCTGGAGGCCGACGGCCCCGATGCCGTACGCCAAGCCGCTCGGCAGCAGCTCAAGGACGGCGCCGACTACGTCAAGGTGATGGCCAGCGGCGATCCCCATGCCATGCCCGGTTATGAGCAAACCATTCCGGAGATGAGCCTGGCCGAGATCCGCGCTGCCTTCGAGGAGGCCCAGTTGCGCGGCAAGCCCACGGCCACGCATTGCATGGGAACCGAAGCGCTGGCCAACGTGCTGGAAGCCGGCGTCGACATGATTTCGCACGGGTTCTATCTCAACGACGAATTGGCCGAACGTATGGCGCGCCAGGGCGCCTCGCTGGATCCGACGCTGAGCTCCTACGGCATCCAGACCATCAACCCAAAACGCCAGCGCGGCGAACAATGGATCGCCGACCACCAGGTCCTGCTCCAGCCCATGCGCGAGGCATTTGATGCCGCTCTGAGGGCTGGGGTGCGCATCGTCGTGGGCACCGATACCGGCGGCTTCTTTGCCGAGGAACTGGCGCTGATGCGCGAATACGGCATGGCGCCCATGGCCACCTTGGTGGCGGCTACCCTCAACGCCGCCGAGGCCATGAAGATGGGTGATCGCCTGGGCAGCATCGAGGAAGGCAAGATCGCCGACATCGTCATCCTGGGCTCGGATCCGCTGGCGGATCCATATGCCATCGAGGACGTGGTGTACGTGATCAAAGAGGGCGTGGTGCTCAGGCCCGACGAGATCGTTCTCGGCGACAAGGAATTTCTGGCCGCCGCGCGGTAGGGCAGACCTTGGCTGCACAGGAATAATTCCATGGCGTCATGAATTTTTTAGGTAGCATATGTGTTACCTTGGGTGATGATGATCAAGATTAGTGCCGGCAACCATGCCTCTGACACGAGACTTCAAGGAAACCATCCAGGCCCGCACAGACCGCGATCCGGCCTTTCGCGAGGAACTTCTGAAGGAAGGGATCGAGTGTTTGCTTTCGGGCGACGTGGACACCGGAAAGGCGATCTTGCGCGACTACATCAATGCCACCATCGGCTTTGACGAACTTGCCGCTCTCACCGCCAAGTCGCCTAAGAGCCTGATGCGCATGTTCGGTCCCAGCGGCAACCCACAGGCGCGCAATCTTTTCGATGTCATCAGACACCTTCAGAAACGCGAAGGGCTTCACTTCGAGGTCCGCGCCGTACGGTAAACACTTGGCATTTCACAAAACCTTTGCCGCCCCGGATCATCGATTCCGCTATCCTGCGCTTTTCATCGGAGAAACCCATGTCTGAGATCGACGACATCTGCCGCGAAGTTTGGAACGCTACCGAGTTTGTTGCCATCGTCACCAACGGCCCTGACGGGCCGCATGTGGTTGGCACCTGGGGTGACTATGTGCGCAAGTTGGGGTTGCGCGACGATATGGTCGTCATGCCAGGCGGAAAATACCGCCAGACCGAGGAGAATTTGCGGGGTGACGCGCGGATCACGTTGCTCATCGCCTCGCGCCAGGTGGCGGGTACAAACGGGCCCGGCCAGGGCTGCGAAATCTCGGGCCGCGGCGAATTCGTCAGCGAGGGGCCGCTGGTGGACGAAGTGAAAGAAAGTTTTCCTTGGGCTCGCGGGGCGCTGGTGGTTCACGTCGGCGCGGTGCGGACCCAGCTATAGGAGCAACCGAAATGCCCGAACATCCACAATGCCTGTTGATCGTCACGGCCGAGATCGCGCCGGACCAGGAAGATGCTTGGAACCGCTGGTATGACGAGGAGCACCTACCCGAGGCCGTCGCCTGCCCCGGCGTACTCAGTGGCGCGCGGTATGTTTCCGAGGGCAAGGCAGCGCTCAGTGAGCGGGGCGAGTATTCGAGCTCTGACGCCCGGACCTATGTGGCGATCTACCAGCTTGAAGGACCCGGGGCCCTGCAGACCCCGGAATTCAAGGCCATGCGCGGTTGGTACCAGTTCAGCGACCACATTACCTCGCGCACGCAAGTGTTCCGCAGGCGTTGAGGTGCAATCATGCCTTTTGTCGAAAACGCCGGAGTGCAGATCAATTACGAAGCCATCGGTGATGGCCCGCCGCTGGTGCTGCACCATGGCTTCACGCGCAGCCTGCAAGACTGGCACGATTTCGGCTACGTAACGGCGCTGGCGGACGATTTCCAGCTGATCCTATTGGATGCGCGCGGCCACGGCGCCAGCGACAAACCACACGATCCGGCGGCCTATGCCCTGGAACTTCGGGTCGGCGACGTCACGGCGATTCTGGATGAACTTGGCCTCGCGCAGGTCAATTACCTCGGCTATTCCATGGGCGGACGGGTCGGTTTCGCGCTCGCCCATTTCGCACCCGAGCGCCTGAGCTCTCTGGTCATCGGTGCGGCGACGCCGCTAGACACCGGGTTCGGCCCCTTCCATGGCATCGACGGCGGCGACGGCGAGGCTTTCATTGCCGCGCTCGAAGCGGTGCTCGAAGAGAAACTGCCGCCCGAGGTGCGGGCCGTCATGCTGCAAAACGACACGCGCGCGCTGACCGCCGTCATGCAGGCGCCAATGTCGGATCTTTCGGCGGTGCTCGACCACATCGCCGTGCCGGCGCTTTTCTACGTCGGCGAGGAAGATGCGCGGCTCAAACCGCTGCGGGACTGCGCCCAACGAGCCGGGGCCGAATTCGTTTCGTTGCCCGGCCTCAACCACGGTCAGGGATTCATGCAAAGCGGACCGGCCCTCGCCGGCACAAGAGATTTTTTGAGATCTACTGCGAATCGCTCAGCAATTTGACGAAATCGACCAGACCGGTCTGGCGTTCGCGTTTGAGGCGTTCGGCGTACAGGATGGTGCGCACCCTGTCCTGGGCCTGGGCCATGTCGTCGTTGACCACGATGTAGTCGTATTCCGGCCAGTGGCTCATCTCGTTGGCGGCCTGGGCCATGCGGGACGCAACCACGTCCGCCGCATCTAGGCCGCGTTCGCGCAGGCGGCGTTCCAGCTCACCGGCCGAAGGCGGCAGGATGAAGACACTGACCAAGTCGGCGCGGGCGCGCTGCCGCAACTGCTGCATACCCTGCCAGTCGATGTCGAAGAGTATGTCGGTGCCGGCGCTGAGCGCCGCTTCGATGGGTTCAGCCGGCGTGCCGTAGTTGTGGCCGAAGACCGTGGCACTTTCCAGAAGCTGGCGATCGGCCACCATCTCCTCGAAGCGGGCGGCGTCGACGAAGTGGTAGTCGCGGCCCTCGATCTCGCCGTCACGCGGCGGCCGGGTGGTGGCCGAGATCGACATGGCGATGTTGTCCTCCTGCGCCAGCAGGCCCTTGGCCAGGGTCGTCTTGCCGGCGCCCGAGGGCGACGAAAGCGCCAGCATCAGGCCGCGGCGTCCGATCTCTCGAGGGCTCATGCAGGCACCATAATCGCAGTTCCGGCTATTCGATATTCTGAACCTGCTCACGCAGGCGGTCGATGGTGCTTTTGAGATCCAGGCCCAGTGCCGTCAGCTCGGCATCGCTGGACTTGGAACACAACGTGTTGGCCTCGCGATTGAACTCCTGAGCCAAAAAATCGAGGCGCCGGCCGATGAGCTGGCCGTCAGCCAGCAGCTCACGGGCCGCGGCAACATGCGTCTCGAGCCGGTCAAGCTCTTCGCGCACATCGGCCTTGAGGGCCAGCAGCGCTCCCTCCTGGGCCAAACGATCGGCATCGATGCCACTATCGCCAAGCGCTGCCAGTTGCTCCTTGATGCGGGCCAAAATGGCGGCAGGTTGGGCCCCGGCCTGGTCTCGCGAGGCCGCCGTTAGGGCAGCAATTTCGTCGAGCTGGGCAGACAGAACGTCCGCGATGCGGGCGCCTTCGGCCCGGCGCGCCTCGGCCAGACCGTCCAGCGCCGTGGCCAGCGTATTGCGCAACGCCAGCTCGCGGGCCGCCCGTTGGGCGTCACTGTCTTCTTCCTCGGCAAATTCGACGACGCCGCGAATGGCCAGCAGGCCGTCGACGCGAGCCGCCTCGACACCTGCCCGGTCGCCGTATTCGGCCGCCACCTCGACCAATTGATCGACCAAGTCTCGGTTGATGCTGACGACCTGGCCGCCGGCATTGCGGTTGAGCCTGAGGTTCACCGAAACACTGCCCCGGCCCAGGCGCTCGGTCACAGCACCGCGCACCCCCGGCTCCAGGGCATCGAAACCGATGGGCAGCCGGCAGCGCACGTCGAGGCCACGGCCATTGACGCTCTTGACCTCCCAGACCCACGTACAGGCGTCGTCACCGCCTTCGGCACGGGCAAAGCCGGTCATGCTGGCGATGGGCTTGGGGGATTTGGTTTTTTCGTCGTTCATAGAGGTCCGCGGATGTTCGCAAAATTCGCCGGTACTATATTGAAGCCCCTGTGAGCCAACAAGTGCGGCGACTGTCATGAGCCTCGTGTCCCTCAAAGTTCGGCGAATTGCTTTAGTCGCGTAACGCCACCAATCCATCATGCCCGCATTGCGACAACGCGGAATCGAGCCGTGCCGCAAGTGCCGTGCTGACCCCGGTCATGGGCAGCCGTACCTCGGGACTATGGATCAGTCCAAGACGCCACAGCCAGTACTTGATCGGCGCCGGGCTGGGCTCGGCGAAGAGCAAGCGAACGACGTCGAAGAGTTCCGTCCAGGCGCGCAAGGCATCTTGATGGTTGTCGGCGACCAGCGCTCCGCGCACCTCGGCAAAACGTTGGGTTTCGACATGTGCGGCAGCCAGAATGCCGCCGTCGGCGCCTTGTGCCAGCGCCCCGAAGAACATGGCGTCCTCGCCGGTGAGCACGGCAAATCCCGCTGGCCGGTGGCGCAGCAGGTCGAAGGATTGCAGAGGGTCGACACAGCAGTCCTTGACGGCGACGATGTTGGCCACATCGGCCAGTCGCAGCAGCGTTTCGTTCTCTATATTGACGCCGGTACGGTAGGGAATGTTGTAGACCATGATCGGCCTGTCGGTTTGCCCTGCCAGCACGGCAAAATGGCGATAGAGACCGTCTTGCGCCGGTCGCGTGTAGTACGGACAGGTGATCAGGTAGCCGTCTATCGACCAGCTTTCCGTGCGCTCGATCGCCTGGGCTACCTTTCTCGTGTCGCTGCCCGATAGCCCGAAATAGATCGGCAGCCCGCCAGCAATCACATCAGCTGCGATAGCGACCAGGCGTGTCGTTTCGTCTTCGTCCAGGGTAAGTCCTTCACCGGTCGTGGCGGCCAAGATCAAACCATCGACCGGCAGATTGCCATAGTGCCTGAGAAGGTTTTTCCACGAGTCTTCGTCGAGACGGCCATCCTTGAAAGGCGTAATCAGAGGAAGCCATAGGCCTTCAATGCGTGACTGTTGGTTTTGCATGTGTCCGTTCTCCCGGTTTGCGGCGGCACCGGCGGAGCGAGGACACGAATCAAAAAGCCCCGTCCGAACCGGCGGGGCCTTTGTGATCTCTTTTGTCGCGGTCAGCTCAACGCGCGCGAAGATCCTCGGTCCCCCGGATGAGGAACGATTTGGGTTTCGCAAAAACGTTGGGCAATTGTCGCATGCGCGATAACTAGGACATCGAGCGCGCCATTGTCAACGGCGCTTGGTTTTCACTTCTTGTCCCTGATCTTGCGCCAGCGCGCCACGTTGCGGTTGTGCTGGACCAACGTGCTGGCGAAGGCGTGGCCGCCTGAGCCGTCGGCAACGAAGTAGAGGTCGTCGGTGGCCAACGGTCTCAGCACGGCCTGCAGCGAGGCACGGCCGGGGTTGGCGATGGGGCCTGGCGGCAGACCTTTGTTGAGATAGGTGTTGTAGGGGTGCGGGCGCTCCAGGTCGGCGCGGCTGAGGCGGCGCTCGAGCGGCCCCCGGCCGGCCGTCAAGGCATAGACCACGGTGGGATCGGACTGCAGCCGCATGCCGCGTTGCAAACGATTGATGAAGACCCCGGCGATATGTCGGCGTTCTTCGTCGAGGCCGGTTTCCTTTTCGACTATGGAAGCCAAGATCAACGCCGCCTTGGGGTTGGCCAGCGGTAAGTTGGGGGCGCGACTGGGCCAGAGCTCGGCCAGTGTGCGGCGCATGGCATCGGCCATGCGCTCGATCAGGGCGGCGCGACGATCGCCGAGCGCATAGTGGTAGGTCTCGGGCAGCAGCGCGCCTTCGGGCGGTGGCTTGGGTATTCCCGCTTCCAGCCCTTCGGCCGCAGCTACCAGGTCGAGCACCTGCCGGGTCGTCAGGCCCTCGGCCAGCGTCAGTTTGCGCATCACGGTCTGGCCGGCGACCAAAATGTCGACCACTTGGCGCGGCGTCACCTGGCCGGGAAAACGGTATTCGCCGGCCTTGAGGGCACGGCCTTTGTTCAAGAAGCGCACACCCAGCACAAAGATCTGGGGCCGAGAGATAACGCCGGCCTGACCCAGACGATCAGCTATGGCGTTGAGACCGGCGCCGCGGGGAAAGACCACCACGGTTTCGAGGCCGGCACCCGGCGCGTTGAAGTGCGAGATCGCCCAGGCAGCCAAACCGGCGCCCAGCAGCAGCAGAAATGCTGCCAACAGACTGATGAAACGAAAGATCCGCCGCGCCATGTCCGCGCGAGCCCTCCCCGCTCCCGGGATCAGACCTTGGTCATGACCAGGGAGGCGTTGGTGCCGCCGAAGCCGAAGGAGTTGGAAAGCGCCGCCCGCACTTCGCGCTGTTTGGCCTCGAGCGGCACCAGATCGATGTCACAACCCTCGGATGGATTCTCCAGATTGAGCGTCGGCGGCACCACGCCATTGACCATCGCGAGAATCGAGTAGATGGCTTCGACGGCGCCGGCCGCCCCCAACAGGTGGCCTACCGAAGATTTGGTGGATGACATGGAAAGGCTATCGGCAGCGGCGCCGAAGAGCCGCTTGACCGCTCCCAGTTCGATCTCGTCGCCGAGCGGCGTCGAGGTGCCGTGGGCGTTGATGTAGTCGATGTCTTCGGGATTCAAGCCGGCGCTATCCAACGCACCCTGCATGGACCGCAAGCCTCCATCGCCGTCTTCGGCCGGAGCAGTAATGTGATAGGCGTCGCCCGACAGCCCATAGCCCTTGACTTCAGCGTAGATGCGAGCGCCGCGGGCCTTGGCATGTTCCAATTCCTCGAGCACCACGACGCCGGCACCCTCGCCCATGACGAAGCCATCGCGATCCTGGTCCCAGGGTCTGGACGCCCGTTCGGGCTGATCGTTGAAGCCCGTGGAAAGCGCCCGCGAGGCAGCAAAACCGGCAATGCCCAAGCGGCAGATGGCAGCCTCGGCGCCGCCCGCCACCATGACATCGGCGTCATTCAACGCAATCATACGGCTGGCATCGCCGATGGCATGAGCGCCGGTCGAGCAGGCCGTCACCACGGCATGGTTGGGTCCCTTGAAGCCGTAGCGGATGGAGACTTGGCCGGACAAGAGGTTGATCAGCGAAGCAGGGATGAAAAACGGGCTGAGGCGCCTGGGCCCGCGTTCGCGCACGGTGATGGCGCCGGCCTCGATGGTTTCCAAGCCACCGATGCCCGAACCCAACAGCACCCCGGTGCGCAAGCACTTGGCTTCGTCCTCGGGCTGCCAGCCGGCATCCTCTACCGCCTGTTGGGCAGCCGCCATGCCATAGAGAATGAATCGGTCTATCTTGCGTTGATCCTTGGTGGAGACCCAGTCGTCGGGGTGAAAGAGCCCCTCACCCTCGCCCAGTGGCACATGACATGCGATCTTGCAGGCCAAGTCCGAGGTCTCGAATTTTTCGATGGGCCCGGCCCCGGATTCACCGGCCAGCAGGCGCTGCCAACTGGTCTCGACGCCGACGCCCAACGGCGTCACCAGACCAAGCCCGGTTACGACGATGCGCCGCATGGCGTCCCCTTTTCGCTCTCCCCTGCCCTCATGCCCGAAAGCCCTGACCGGCAGGGCCCGCGGCTACGGCTAGGAGAGGTTTTGTTTGAGGTAATCGATCGCGTCCTTGACGGTCAGAATTTTTTCCGCTGCGTCATCGGGGATCTCGCAGCCGAATTCCTCCTCGAAGGCCATCACGAGCTCGACCGTGTCGAGACTGTCGGCCCCCAGATCGTCGATGAAACTGGCGCCTTCAGCGACCTTGTCCTTGTCGACTCCAAGGTGCTCGACGACAATCGACTTCACACGATCGGCAATGTCCTCACTCATCTATCCATTCCTTGGGCTCTGTGGGGTCAGTCGCTGGAAAACTCGAAGTTCTTTGCTTCGGTGGCACTTCGCCGGGCCGAAAGTTGCGGTTAGGTAACACACTTTTTCGGCCTTGACTAGACGCCCTGCACAGCTTCTCCATAGCGCCCGCCCGAGCCCCGACCGACGTCCCTGTGGGGCCTCAGATCATGGCCATTCCGCCGTTGACGTGCAACGTCTGACCGGTGATGTAGGCGGCCTCGTCGCTGGCCAGAAAGACCACCGCCCCGGCGATGTCGTCGACGCTGCCGAAACGACCGGCGGGAATGGCCTTGGCCAACGTCTGGCGCTGCTCGTCGGGCAGCGCCTCGGTCATTGCCGTCTCGACGAAACCGGGCGCCAGGCAGTTGGCGGTGATGCCGCGCGAGGCCACCTCCTGAGCCAGCGCCCGGGTCATACCGGCCAGGCCGGCCTTGGCCGCGGCATAGTTGGCTTGGCCGGGATTGCCGGTGCTACCAACCACAGAAGTGATATTGACGATGCGCCCCCAGCGCTGCCGCATCATGCCGCGAAGGGCGGCTCGGCAAATGCGGAAAGCAGCCGTCAGGTCGACTTCGAGCACGGTCTGCCATTCGTCGTCTTTCATGCGCATGAAAAGGTTGTCACGGGTGATGCCGGCGTTGTTGACGACGATATCAAGGCCCCCCAGTGCCTCGTTGGCTCGGCCGGCCAGGGCGGCCGCAGCCTCGGCATCGCTCAAGTCGCAGGGCAGCGCCTGGGCGGCCTCGCCCAATTCCTCGGCCAGGGCCGCCAGAACCTCTTCGCGGCTGCCCGAGAGCGCCACCTGCGCCCCCTGGGCATGCAGCGCCCGGGCTACGGCGCCACCGATTCCGCCCGTCGCTCCGGTCACCAGTGCCCGCTTCCCCACCAGTTCGAACATCGCCCTTCTCCCGCCTTAGACCGTCTTGAGAAATTTTTCGATATCGTCGGGACCGCTAATAGCCGCCACTTCGAGTTCACGGTCGATGCGCCGGGCCAGCCCGGTTAGTACCCGGCCACTACCCAACTCGTAAACTGCCTCGACGCCCGCCTCACGCATGGCCAGGACGCTCTCGCGCCAGCGCACCAGGCTGGTGATCTGCTCGACCAGCAGGCCGCGGATGGTTTCCGGGTCACTGACCGGCGCTGCCGTGACGTTGGCCACCAGCGGTATCCGTGGTGGCGCGATGACAGCGGCGGCCAGGACTTCGGTCATTTCCTCCGCCGCCGGTGCCATCAGAGCACAGTGGAAGGGAGCACTGACCGGCAGCATGATGGCCCGCCGGGCGCCCTTCTCCTGAGCCATCGCGATGGCCCGCTCGACAGCGTGGCGATGGCCGCTGATAACCACTTGGCCAGGCCCGTTGTCGTTGGCGGCGGCGCAGATGCCGGGCTCGTCGCCGTCACCGTCGCCGGGCTGGCTGGCGGCGGCTACGTCCTGGGCGGCCTCGATTTCCATGCCCAGCAGGGCCGCCATGGCGCCCTCGCCCGGGGCCACGGCACGCTGCATGGCGGCGCCGCGGCGGCGCAACAGGCGGGCGGTGTCCTCGAGCGTCAAGGCGCCGGCAGCGGCCAGGGCCGAGTATTCGCCCAGCGAGTGGCCGGCCACCAGGGCCAGGCTGTCGGCCACCTCGAAACCACCTTCCTCCTGCAGCACCCTCAGCGTCGCCAGGCTCACCGCCATCAGCGCCGGTTGGGCGTTTTCAGTCAGCGTCAGTTCTTCTTCTGGGCCCTCGAACATGAGCTGTGTGAGGTTCTGTTTGAGGGCCTCGTCGACTTCCTCGAAGACTTGGCGGGCCGGTGCAAACGCCCCGGACAACTCGCGGCCCATGCCAACTTCCTGAGAACCCTGGCCGGGAAAAGTGAAAGCGCGTTTCATCGGTGAAATCGAAACTCCTACGGTGATTGGAATGAACGGCGGCGCCGGAATGGCGGCACCAGTGATAGCGCCCCCACCGGCGCTGTCAAGCGCCCTTGCCAAGGGTGACGATTGCTGTATAGTCCGCGGCCTTCGAAACTCCTTGCCGGAGCATCCGGCTATGCAGCGCCAAGGCGGCTGGGCAGAGTTCCAGCAAGCCGGCACTGCCGAAACAGCCTGAAGGAGACTAATTCCATGCCACTCTACGAGAGTGTCTTTATCGTTCGTCCGGACGTGTCGTCGAGCCAGGTCGAGACCTTGGCCCAGGAAATGTCCACGATCATCGACGAAAACGGCGGCAGCGTGCCCAAAGTCGAGCACTGGGGCCTGAAAAACCTGTCCTACCGCATCAAGAAGAACCGCAAGGCATACTACGTGCTCTTCAACATCGATTCGCCGCACGCGGCGGTGGCCGAAATGGAGCGCAACATGAGCATCCACGAGGACGTCCTGCGCCACATGACGTTGCGCTTGGACGAGCTCGAGGAAGGCCCCTCGATCATGATGCAGAACAAGGCCAGTCGCGATGACCGCCGGCCCCGCGGCGGCGATCGCGGAGGCTACGGCGGCAAGCGGTCTGATGAGCGCAAGCCCGAGGAAGCCAAGGCCGAAGAGCCCAAGTCCGAGGAAGCCGCGGCCGAAGAGCCTAAGTCCGAGGAAGCCGCGGCCGAAGAGCCTAAGTCCGAGGAAGCCGCGGCCGAAGAGCCCAAGTCCGAGGAAGCCAAAGACGCGGCCGCCAAACCGGCTGACGATGCGGCCACTGAGACGGCACCAGACACGGCAACCGAGACAGCGACTGAGACGACCAGCGCAGACAACGCCAGTGAAACGACGGCGGCGGGAGAAGACAAATGAGCAACGGCGGCAGAAGTGGTGGTGGCGGCGGTGGCGGTGGTGGCGGTGGTGGCGGTGGTGGTCGGCGGCCTTTCTTCAGGCGCCGCAAGACCTGCCCCTTCTCGGGCGCAAATGCGCCCAAGATCGACTACAAGGACCTGCGCCTCTTGCAACGCTTCATTTCCGAGCGTGGCAAAATCGTGCCCAGCCGCATCACCGCGGTATCGGCGAAAAAGCAGCGCGAGCTGGCCCGCGCCATCAAACGGGCTCGCTTTCTGGCGCTGCTGCCCTACGTGGTGAGATAGCGGCGGGCCGCCAGAGAGCGTTGTGAGGTATGTCGAAAGACGTGCCGATCGCCCTGGGGGTTGGCGCCATCAGTGCGCTGCTCTACCTCTCGGTGCTGATGGGTACGCCTGGAGCGCTGATCCTGGCCTACCTGTCCATGCTGCCGATCTTCCTGATCGGCCTGGGCTTGAATGCCCTGGCGGCTGGGCTGGCGGCGATCGCCGGAGCGGTGATCACGGCCGCGGTCGGCGGCTTGTTGGCCGGCGCCATGTATGCAGCAATGAACGCGGCACCGGCGGCCTGGATCTGCCACCTGGCGCTGATCGGCCGGCCCGACGGACGGGGCGATACGGAATGGTACCCGCTGGGCCGTCTGCTGACCTGGCTGGCCGGCCTGGCGGCAGCCGGCTTTTTGTTCGCCATGGCACTCGGCATGGGCTACGAAGGCGGCCTACAGGGCCAGCTCGAACGCCTGCTGGACGACCTGCTGCGCCAATTCATGGAGAGCAGGGCGGCACCTGGCGAAACGCCGCTGGAGCTGCCCTCGCTGGCCGCCTGGGCGGCTTTCATCCCGGCCGTCTTCGGCCTCTGGTGGATACTCATGATGGCGATCAATGGCGCCTTGGCCCAGGGTCTGCTGGTGCGGCTCGGCCGCCAACGCCGGCCGACACCGAAGCTGACAACACTGGAATTGCCGCCGCGCCTGCTCTATGCCCTGGTGGCGGCGCTGGTGTTGGCCTTTCTGCCGGGGGACGCTGGCTACGTCGGACAGACCCTGGCGGCGTTGCTCGCAGTGCCCTATCTTTTCCTCGGCCTGGCGGTCATGCACATATTGATCCGCCGCATGCCCGGGGCGCCCGTGGTGTTCGTGGTGTTTTATGTTTTCATGTTGATCTTCGGCTGGCCGCTGTTTCTGATTACGGGACTTGGGTTGGTCGAGCAGTGGGCCGATCTGCGCCGCCGCTTGGGCGACAACGATAACGGCCAGGAGGTGGAGTAATGGAAGTCATCCTGCTTGAACGGATCGAAAAGCTCGGTCTGATGGGCGAAGTGGTCAAGGTCAAAGACGGCTACGCTCGCAACTATCTCTTGCCCCAGGGTAAGGCGCTGCGCTCGACGCCGGACAATCTGACCCGCTTCGAGGCCGAGCGCCACCAACTCGAGGCAAGCAATCTCGAGCGCCGCTCGGAAGCCGAAACCGTGGCCGACCGCATGACCGGTCTCAGCGTTGTGCTGCTGCGTCAATCCAGCGATTCGGGCCAGCTCTATGGCTCGGTCAATGCCCGCGACATCGCCCAGGCGGTAAGCGAAGCCGGCTTTGCCATCGATCGCACCCAGGTCAAACTCAACCGCACCATCAAAACCCTGGGCTTGCATACCATCGATATCCGCCTGCACGCCGAAACCAGCGTCAGCGTCGAGGCCAATGTCGCGCGCTCGCAGGCCGAGGCCGAACAGCAGGCAGCAGCCGAGGACGGCGATCCGGTGCTCGACGCCGAACAATTCTTCGAGGACGCCGCCCTGGCGCCTCAGGCCGAGGACGACGAGGAGGCTACGGAGGAATCCTCAGAAGAGGCTGAAGACGACACCGAGGGTGAAGACGGGATCGATTCCGAGGCAAGTTCGGAAACGGTAGAGAGCGCATCCTAGTTCGCCCTCCTCCACCTCTGCACAACGGGCGGGGCTGCCTTTTCGACAAAGGGTAGCTCCGCCGTTTTTTTTTCGTTCGGCGCGTTTTCACCAGCGCCCAAATTTGCTAAAATCATCGTGCTTGGTTCGCGTTTCTGTCTGGTAACGGAGGGGAGCACGAGCGATGTTGCTGACGCGACTGTTGAGGAATCGTTTCCTGACTGGACGCCTCGAAATCATCGATGCGACCGGCCAACATCATGTCTTCGGCAACGACCAGGAACCGCGCATCGTGCTGCGTTTCCACGACCGGGCACTCGGCCACCGGCTTTTTTTCGCGTACGATCCCGGGCTGGGCGAGGCCTACATGACTGGCCGCCTGAGCATCGAGGAGGGCGACATCTACGGCCTGCTCGAGCTCTGCGCCGCCAACCTGGCAGCCATCAAAAGCCATTGGCTACACCGCTGCCGCGAAACCCTCGAACGATTGGCCCGGCGGCTTGGACATTTCAATCCGGCGGATCGCGCCAAGCGTAACGTCGCCCATCATTACGATCTCTCGGGTCGTCTGTATGAGCTCTTCCTGGATGCCGATCGGCAGTACTCGTGCGCATACTTTGCCCAACCGGATTTCAGCCTTGAACAGGCCCAGGAGGCCAAAGTAAGACGCCTTGCCGCCAAGTTGCTACTGACGCCCGGCATGCGCGTGCTGGACATCGGCTCGGGCTGGGGCGGACTCGCTCTCCACCTGGCACGGGAGAGCGAGGCCCAGGTGGTTGGCGTGACATTGTCGGGAGAGCAACACCAGGTGTCGCGCCGGCGCGCCGCGATGGCCGGTCTTGGCGACCGCGTGGAATTCCTCTTGCAGGACTACAGGGCGCTGGAAGGCAGCTTTGACCGCATCGTCTCGGTGGGCATGTTCGAGCATGTCGGCACCCGCCACTACCCTAAATTCTTCGCCAAGTGCCGTGACCTCTTGACCGACGACGGCGTTGCCGTGCTGCACACCATCGGCCGCGCCGGCGGCCCCAGCTCGACCTCGGCCTGGACACGCAAATACATCTTCCCGGGCGGCTATTCGCCGGCGTTGTCAGAGGTCGTGCCGGCTATCGAACGCGCCGGACTGGTGATCACCGACGTCGAGGTGCTGCGGTTGCACTACGCCGAAACCTTGCGGGCCTGGCGCCAACGCCTGGCCAAGAATAGCGACGAAGTGGTGGCGCTCTACGACGAGCGATTCTTGCGCATGTGGGAATTCTACCTCTCGGCCTCCGAAGCCATGTTCCGCTACGGCGGCCACGTCGTCTTCCAGATCCAAATGGCCAAGAACCAGGAGGCCGTACCGATCACCCGCGCCTACCTCGACGAGGGTGATCGCCAGACACCCCAAGCGTCAATTCGGCGCTCCGCCACGGCCTGAAATTTCGTCGGCTTATCCACAGGCCGATCGTTCCCGAGGGTGACGTCGTCGTTGCCTGGCAGCATTTCATACACATTTATGACGGCTCTGGCGCACCAACCGCACACAGTTTTTTTGCCCGACTGTGACAGCCGTACGTGTCAAACGGCGGTCCCGGTGTTATGACTCCCGACCCATGGATCCAGCCCGCGAAGCCAGCCACCTCAGCGCCGTTGAAGACGGCACCGAAAATCCTGGCTATCGTGAGCTGCCGCACACCGTCGAGGCCGAACAGGCTCTGTTGGGTGCCATCCTGGTGAACAACGAGGCGGCACACCGGGTCGCCGATTTTCTCCTACCGGAACACTTTTTCGAGCCCGTGCATGGGCGCATCTTCGAGGCTTGCATCAAGCTGGTCGAGCGCGGCCAGATCGCCAGCCCGGTCACGCTGAAGGCCTTCTTCGAGCGCGACGAAGCGCTCAGCGAAGTCGGTGGCGCCCAGTATCTCGGCCGCCTGGCGGCCCACGCCGTAACCATCATCAACGCCCGCGACTACGGCCACACCATCTACGATCACTTCCTGCGCCGCCAGCTCATCGAACTCGGCGAGGACATGGTCAACCGGGCCTTCGATCCCAGCGTCGACCAGAGCGCCCTGGAGCAAATCGAGGAGAACGAGCAACAGCTCTTCCATCTGGCCGAAAGCGGCCAGACCGAGGGCGGATTCCAGTCCTTCGACCAATCGCTGCTGGTGGCCATCGAATCGGCCGAGGCTGCCTTCAAACGCGACAGCCGGTTGACCGGAGTACCCTCGGGCCTCAGCGACCTCGACGAGCTGCTCGGCGGCCTGCACCGCTCCGACCTGATCGTGCTGGCCGGCCGGCCCTCGATGGGCAAGTCGGCGCTGGCCACCAACATCGCCTTCCACGCCGCCAACGCCTACCGCACCGAGAGCGACGAGCAAGGCCAGAATCGCACCGTCGACGGTGCCGTGGTGGGATTCTTTTCGTTGGAGATGTCGGCTGAGCAACTGGCACTCAGGATGCTCGCCGAAAGCACTGAGATCCCCTCCAACCAGATCCGCCGCGGCCAAGTCTCATCCGAACAGTTTCACAAGATCGTGGCCGCCAGCAACCGCCTGGAAGAGCTACGTTTCTTCATCGACGACACCCCCGGCCTCTCGATCGCAGCACTGCGCACCCGGGCGCGCCGGCTCAAGCGCCAGCACAATTTGGGCCTGGTCGTGGTCGACTATCTCCAGCTTCTGGGCGCCTCCAGCGGTCGCCACCAGGACAACCGGGTGCAGGAAATTTCCGAAATCACCCGCGGCCTCAAGGCACTGGCCAAGGAGCTCGATGTCCCTGTGCTGGCGTTGAGCCAGCTCAGCCGCGCCGTCGAGCAGCGCGACGACAAACGGCCGCAGCTTGCCGACTTGCGCGAATCCGGCACCATCGAACAAGATGCCGACGTCGTCATGTTCATCTACCGCGAGGAATACTACTGGACGCGCTCGAACCCCAAGCCCAAGCAGCGCAAGGATGAAACCGAGGCCGAATTCAACATGCGCTTTCACGAGTGGCTGGAAAAGCTGCAAGTGGTGGGCGGCGAGGCCGAAATCATCATCGGCAAGCAGCGCCACGGCCCCACCGACACCGTCAAGGTTCACTTCAACGCCCAGCTCACCAAGTTCGACAACCTGGACACTTACGACCACCTGCCTGAGCAAATGTAACCTGGGTCGGCCATGGACGCCCACCACGCCACGACCCTGACCATCGACCTCGAGGCGCTGACAGCCAACTACCGTTTTTTCGTCGATCATCTTGCAGGCTGCGCCTGCGGCGCTGCCGTCAAGGCCGATGCTTACGGCTGCGGCCTGGAGCGCGTGGCCCCGGCACTGGCAGCGGCCGGCTGCCGTCACTTCTTCGTCGCCACCCTGGATGAGGGCATAAGCGCGCGCCAGGTATTGGATGCAAGAGCCGAAATCTTCGTGCTCAACGGCCCCGTGGCCGGCAGTGAAGCGGAGTTCGGCAACCATGCTTTGCTGCCGGCGCTCAACGACTTGGGCCAGATCGAGCGCTGGCAGGGGCCGGCCGTGCTGCATTTGGACAGCGGCATGTCGCGGCTCGGGCTGCCACCCCAAGAAGTCGCCATTCTGGCAGCCGAGCCCGAGCGGCTGGGCGGCATCGAGATCCGCTACGTCATGAGCCACCTGTCCTGCGCCGACGAGCCCGAGCGGCCCGAGAACGCCGCCCAGCTCGCGCTCTTTCAAACCCTTTGCGCCCAGTTGCCGACGGCGCCGGCCAGCCTGGCCAACTCCGCCGGCATCTTGCTGGGACCGCAATATCATTTCGATCTGGCCCGTCCGGGGATCGGTTTGTACGGCGGAAATCCGTTCGCTGCGAGAGCCAATCCGATGCGCCAAGTGGTTCGTTTACAAGCAAAAATCGCCCAAGTGCGCGAGATTGACAGCCCCCAGACCGTTGGCTATGGTGCCGCCCATCGAGTGACCGGGCCAAGCCGCATCGCAACCCTTCCCGTGGGCTACGCCGATGGCTACCCGCGATCACTCAGCCACAAGGGATTTGCCTCCATCGGGGGTGTTCGGGTAGCGCTTGTCGGACGCATCTCCATGGATCTCATCACCCTCGACGTCAGCGCCTTACCGCCCCAGGCGGCCCAACCGGGCAACCTCGTCGACCTGCTCGGTGGCGACGTCGATATCGATGAATTGGCTGCTGCTGCCGGCACCATATCATACGAGCTGTTGACCAGCCTGGGCCAACGCTACCGGCGCCGCTACCTTGGCCGCACCGCCGACGCGGTACCGTCATGACGACCTTGGCGGTCAATTTTCTCGCCACCATCGGCCGCTTCTTCCTGGCGTCGCTGGAGACGCTGGGGCGCATCTCCATCTTCACCGCCACATCGGTGTTGCACTGCCTGCAGCCGCCATGGTTCCCGCGCCTGATCGGCCGCCAGATGCTCTCGATCGGCTATTATTCGCTGCCCGTTGTGGGGTTGACGGCGCTGTTTACCGGCATGGTGCTGGCGCTGCAGATCTATTCCGGCTCATCGCGCTTCAACGCCGAAGGCGCCGTCGCCACCATCGTGGTCATCGGCATCACCCGCGAGCTCGGCCCGGTGCTGGCCGGGCTGATGGTGGCCGGCCGGGTCGGGGCCGCCATGGCCGCCGAGCTCGGCACCATGCAGGTGACTGAGCAGATCGACGCCCTGAGCACGCTGTCGACCAACCCCTTCAAGTACCTGATGGCGCCGCGCCTGATTGCCGGCGCCACCATGCTGCCGCTGCTGGTGCTGGTAGCCGACATCATCGGTGTCTTCGGCGGCTACCTGGTGGGCATCCACAAGCTCGGCTTCAACCCAGCCACCTACCTCAACAACACTGTCGAATTTCTCGAGGCGCTGGACGTCATCTCGGGCCTGGTCAAGGCCTCGGTGTTCGGCTTTCTGATTGCTCTGATGGGCTGCTATCACGGCTACCACAGCCGCGGTGGCGCTCAGGGTGTCGGTGCGGCTACGACCAACGCCGTGGTCTCGGCCTCGATCCTGATCCTGGCATCCGATTACTTAATTACGGAAATCTTTTTCGCCAAATGAGCCCGCAAAGCTCCCCTGGCGCCCCGGCGACGCCGAAGATAAGCCTCAAGAGCGTACACAAGGCGTTCGGCCATAAGCCCGTGCTGGCCGACCTCGACCTCGACATCGGGCGCGGAGAATCGGTAGTGGTGATTGGCGGCTCGGGCAGCGGCAAGTCGGTCATGCTGAAGTGCATATTGGGGTTGTTGCAGCCCGACCAGGGGAACATCGCGGTCGACGGCGCCGAGGTCGTCGGCATACGCGGCGCCGAGCGCGACCGGGTCCTGAAGAAGTTCGGCATGCTGTTCCAGGGTGCGGCGCTGTTCGACAGCCTCAGCGTCTGGGAGAACGTCGCCTTCGGCCTGATCCAGGGCGAGGGCATGGCCCGTGAGCAGGCCAAACGGGTAGCGCTGGAGAAGCTGGCCCAGGTTGGACTGGGGCCGGAGGTCGGTGAGCTCGACCCGGCCGAGCTTTCGGGCGGCATGAAAAAGCGCGTCGGCCTGGCCCGCGCTATCGCCACCGAGCCGGAGATCATCTTCTTCGACGAGCCGACCACCGGCCTCGACCCGATCATGGGCGACGTCATCAACGATCTCATCGTCAAATGCGTGCGAGAGTTGGGCGCCACGGCGCTCTCGATCACCCACGACATGGCCAGTGCACGCAAGATCGCCGACCGCATCGCCATGCTCTATCAAGGCCGCATCATTTGGGCCGGGCCGGTGGCCGAGATCGACGAAAGCGCCAACGCCCACGTAGACCAGTTCATCAACGGCCGTGCTGACGGGCCCATCGCCATGGAAACCCTCAAGCCATGAGTGTTAAACAGCACCGAACTCCCCCTCCCTGCCCTCCCCTATCAAGGGGGAGGGGAAAAAAACTACTCCCTCCCCCCTTTGTGGGGGAGGATTGGGGTGGGGGGTGGTTGCGGAATTCGACGGCCGCTACCGGTTGCTTTGCCAGATGCGGAGCCCGCAACTGATGGCCCGGCTGGCTGAACGCTACGTCTGCCAGGACTGCGGCACGGTGACCGCCAAATGGGCGGGACGGTGCGAATCTTGTCAGGCCTGGAATACCATCGTCGAGGAGAACACCTCGCCGCCGCCGCCCAAAGGCCTGTCGACGGGCCGTGGCCGGGTATTCGAATTCGTGCCGCTGGACGGCAAGACCGAAACTCAGGCGCGCCTGACAACCGGCATCAGTGAACTCGACCGGGTAACCGGCGAAGGCCTGGTGCCAGCCTCGGCGCTGCTGGTCGGCGGTGATCCCGGCATCGGCAAATCGACGCTGCTGCTGCAGGCGGTGGCAGGACTGGCCACGGCCGGCGTCGACTGCGTCTACGTCTCGGGCGAAGAGGCCGTGGAACAGGTGCGCCTCAGAGCCCGCCGGCTGGGGCTCGGCCAGGCCCCAGTGCGCGTGGCCGCCGCCACCAGCGTGCGCGACATTCTGGCCAGCCTGGGCGAAAGGCCGCCGCGGGTAGTAGTGATCGATTCGATCCAGACCATGTTCCTCGACAATCTCGAGTCGGCGCCGGGTACCGTCTCCCAGGTCCGCGCCAGCGCCCAGGAGCTGATACGTTTCGCCAAACAGAGCGGCGCCACGGTACTGCTCGTCGGCCACGTCACCAAGGAGGGCCAGATCGCCGGACCCCGGGTGCTCGAGCACATGGTCGACACGGTGCTCTATTTCGAGGGCGAGCGCGGCCACCAGTTCCGCATCCTACGCGCCGTCAAGAATCGTTTCGGGCCGAGCGACGAGATCGGCGTCTTCGAGATGACCGATCGCGGACTTGCGGAGGTCGCCAATCCCTCGGCGCTTTTCCTCAGCGACCGTGAACGCCCGGTCAGCGGCACCGCCGTCTTTGCCGGCATCGAGGGTACGCGGCCGGTACTGGTCGAGATCCAGGCCCTGGTGGCACCCTCGTCGCTGGCCACACCGAGGCGCGCCGTCGTGGGATGGGACTCGGGCCGGCTGGCCATGGTAATGGCAGTGCTGGACGCGCGCTGCGGTCTGACGCTGGGCGGGCGCGATGTCTACCTGAACGTTGCCGGCGGCTTGCGCATCAGCGAACCGGGGGCCGACCTGGCGGTGGCGGCGGCGCTGGTCTCGGCCCTGACCGGGGTACCGGCGCCCGAAGGTGCCGTGGTGTTCGGCGAGATCGGGCTCTCTGGCGAAATCCGCGCCGTTAGCCAGGCCGACCTGAGACTGAAGGAGGCGGCGAAATTAGGTTTTACTCGTGCCCTCGCTCCGGCCGCCCGGCAACGCCGCCAGGCGGCATTGGAACTCGACGAGCTGACTCTGCTGAGCGATCTAGTGCGCCGCTTCGAGGCCGGCAGCGACGGCGCTCAAACATGGAGCGATGATGGATAGCCTAGCCGATCTTCCCATCAACGTCGTCGACCTGGCGGTTGCGGTGGTACTTTTGCTGTCGGCCGGGCTCGCCTTCGTGCGCGGTTTCGTCAAGGAAGTGCTGGGGGTGGCCGGCTGGATCGGTGCCGCCTTTGCCACACTCTACCTGCTGCCGCTGGTCGAGCCACTGGCCAAACAGTACATTCCGATGTCGGCGCCAGTGCCCAGCATCGCCGCCATGGTGGCCCTCTTCCTGCTGGCATTGGTGCTGTTTTCCTTCCTCGCTCATGCTTTGGCGCGACGCGTGCGCGACAGCACCCTGAACGCCCTCGATCGTTCGCTGGGCTTTCTTTTCGGTCTGCTGCGCGGCGCCGTGGTGGTCTGCATCGCTTACCTGCTGGTCGAAATGTTTCTGCCCCAAACCGAACAGCCCCCTTGGCTGCGCGAGGCCCGTGTCATGCCCATTGCGCGCACGGGCAAGAACATGTTGTGTACCTTGGTGCCGCGGAAATACCGCGAGCAATGTCAGTCACCCGATGCCGCCGGATCACCCTCGCCGGCGGCAGGAGAAGAAAGCGGCTTCCTGCCCAAAGTTCTCGACAAGGCGCGCGACTCGGACGACGAAACCGGGTACAAGAGGTCGCCCCGCAAGCAGCTCGAGCAACTCATCAGGAGCAACCAGTAAGGCCCATGGCCAACGTATCCTGGGACAACGCCGACCGCATGCGCGACGAGTGTGGCATCTTCGCCATCTTCGGCCACCCTGACGCGGCCGCCCTGGCGGCCCTGGGCCTGCACGCCTTGCAGCACCGGGGCCAAGAATCGGCCGGCATCGTCACCTACGACGGCAGCCACTTCAATACCCACCGAGCGCTCGGGCTGGTCGGCGACATCTTCGGCTCGGAAAAGGTCATGACCCGGCTGAAAGGCGACACCGCGGTCGGCCACGTGCGCTATTCGACTACCGGTGGCACGCTTTTTCGCAACGTCCAGCCGTTGTTCGCCGAGTTCGCCTTCGGCGGCCTGGCCATGGCCCACAACGGCAATTTGACCAACACCTGGGCGTTGCGGCGCGCCCTGGTAGATCGGGGCAGCATCTTCCAGTCGACCGCCGACTCCGAGGTTTTGATCCACCTTATCGCCACCAGCACCTATTCCGGCGTCATCGACCGTTTCGTCGATGCACTGAACTCGGTCGTCGGGGCCTATTCGCTGGTGGCGCTGACGGACGATGCCGTGATCGGCATGCGCGATCCGCTGGGCGTGCGGCCGCTGGTTCTGGGCACCCTGGATGGCGCCCACATCCTGGCGTCCGAAAGCTGTGCGCTCGACATCATCGGCGCCCATCACGTGCGCGACGTCAAGCCAGGCGAAATCATCGTCATCGACCGACGCGGGGTGCAAAGTCTGTCACCCTTCGCTGCCGCCGATTCGCGCTTTTGCATCTTCGAATATATTTACTTCGCCCGCCCCGACAGCCTAGTCGAAGGCATCAACGTCTACCAAGCCCGCAAGCGCATCGGCGCCGAACTGGCGGCGGAAAACCCGGTGGACGCGGACATCTGCGTGGCGGTACCCGATTCGGGAACGCCGGCCGCCATCGGCTATGCCGACGCCGCCAGCATACCTTTCGAGATAGGCATCGTGCGCAACCACTACGTAGGGCGCACCTTTATCGAACCGGGCGAACAGATCCGCCATTTGGGGGTCAAGCTCAAGCACAACGCCAACCGCGCCTACGTCGAGGGCAAGCGGGTGGTTCTGGTCGACGATTCCATCGTGCGCGGCACTACATCAACCAAGATCGTCGAGATGATGCGCAACGCCGGCGCTGCCGAAGTGCACATGCGGGTGGCCAGCCCACCCATCTCGGACCCCTGCTTCTACGGCGTCGATACGCCGGATAAGGACGACCTATTGGCCGCCGGCATGGACATCCCGGCGATGCAGGAATTCATCGGTGTCGATAGCCTGGCTTACCTTTCCATAGAGGGACTCTATCGGGCATTGGGCGAAGATGGCCGCCATGACGAGCCACAGTATTGCGACGCCTGCCTCTCGGGCGCCTACCCCATCGCGCTGGTGGACCATGACGACGGTGACGCCCCAGCCCAGCTTTCACTGCTGGCCGAACAGGCCTGAAGCTCCGCCGTGGCGCCACGTCTAAAGGACCGGGTGGCCCTGGTCACCGGCGCCTCGCGGGGCCTCGGTGCCGCGGTGGCCGAGCGCTTCGCTGCCGAAGGAGCTCATGTCATCCTGGTGGCCCGCAACGTCGGCGGCCTGGAAGAGTGCGACGACCGCGTCAAGGCAGCCGGCGGCAGTGCCACCCTGGTACCCCTCGACCTCAGCGACGGTGCCGGCATCGATCGCCTGGGCGCCGCCGTGGCCGAACGCTGGGGCCGCCTCGATGTGCTGCTGGGCAACGCCGCCATGCTGGGCGGCCTGAGCCCGGTCGGCCACTTCGACCCCGAAACCTGGGACCAGGTGCTGGCCATCAACACAACGGCCAATTGGCGCCTGATCCGTTCCTTCGACCCCTTGCTCAGGGCCGCCGAGGCGGGTCGCGCCATCTTCGTCACTTCAGGGGTCACAGAGGGCGTGTTCCCCTATTGGGCTGCGTATGCCGCCAGCAAGTCGGCGCTGGAGGCCATGGTGCAAATTTACGCCGCCGAGGTGCACAAGACGGCGGTGCGCGCCAACCTGATCAACCCCGGACCCCTGGCCACCCGGCTGCGGGCCCAGGCTTTCCCCGGCGAGGATCCGAACGAGCTGGCCCAGCCCGAAAGCATCACAGACGTCTTCGTCGACTTGGCCTCGGCCGAATGTCAACGCAACGGCGAGATCGTCAAGGCGACTTAGACGACAAGGGAGATCTTGCCATCAGCAGCGACAAACTGGTTGCGCTCAAGGACGCCATCGCGACCCACGTCGGTGACGGCGACAGCGTGGTGTTGGGGGCGGCATTGGAGAACGCCATTCCCTTTGCCGCCAACCACGAGCTGATCCGCCAGGGCCGGCGTGGGCTGACGCTCATCGCGCCGATATCCGACATGTCCACCGATCTCTTGATTGGAGCGGGTTGCGTGGCCCAGGTCACGGGTGCCTGGGTGGGCAGCGTATCAGGTGGGTTGGGCCACAACTACCGCCGCGCTGCCGAGACAGGAACGCCCCACCCCATACGCATCAACGATCACTCCAATTTCGCCTTGGGCATGGCGTTGTTTGCCGGCGCCTACGGGCTGCCCTACGTGCCCATCAAGTCGGTGCTGGGCTCGGGCATCGTGGCATCCAATCCAGCCATCAAGCTGACCGAGAATCCCTTTGCCGAGGAAACCGAGCCCGTGGCCCTGGTGCCGCCCTTGAAGCCCGACGTGGCCATCCTGGTGGCCCAGCGGGCGGACCGCCAGGGTAACTGCCACATCTGGGGCTCGACCGGCGTGTCGCAGGAATCCGCCGTCGCCGCCGACCGCGTTATCGTGCTAACCGAGGAGATCGTGGCGCCCGAGGTCATCGCTTCGGATCCTGGCCGCGTGCTCTTTCCCGGTTTCCTGGTTAACGCCGTATGCCAGGTCGTCGCCGGCTGCCACCCGGCGCCGTTGACCGGCTATTGGCAACGCGACAACGCCTTCTTCAACGACTACCACGAGGCCAGCCGCGAGGCCGAAGGTTTTGACCGCTGGTGCGACGAATGGGTGCGCGAGGTGGCCGATCACGACGGCTATCGGGCCAAACTGGGCGAGCGTCTGGAGAACTTACGCATTCACGGCCAGGCACTTTCGGAACCGGCCAACTGGGCCGCCGAGTAGGGCCATGCCGAATTATTCCACCCAGGAGATGATGATCATCGCCGCGGCCCGTGAGATCAAAGATCATGAGCGCATCTTTGTCGGTATGCGCCTCCCCATCACGGCCTTCGGTGTCGCCCGCCTGACCCACGCGCCCAACGCCATGGGGCTCTTCGAATGCGGCATAGCACGCTACCAGCCCGCGGACGGTATGCTCTTCACCATGAGCGACGGCCCCAACCAGTTGGGCGCCGCTTGGTGCACGGGGCTGGTCCAGATCATGGGACTGTTGAGCGGTGGCCACGCCGATGCCGGCTTCATCGGGGGCGCCCAAGTCGACCGCTTCGGCAACATCAATTCGTCCTACATCGGCGATTTCGAGGCCCCAAAGGTCAAACTGCCGGGCACCGGTGGTGCCACCGACATCGCCGCCATGGCAGGTCGTCTGATCGCCATAATGAACCACGAAAAGCACCGCCTGGTAGAGCGGGTCGATTACCTCTCTTCGGTCGGTTTCCTGGAGGGCGGCGAGAGCCGGGCTCGAGCGGGCCTCTCAGGCGGCGGTCCGGCCGCCGTCATCACCGACCGTGCCATCCTGCGCCCTTATGGCACTGGGAACGAGCTGCACCTGGCGTCGGTCCATCCCGGGCACACGCCCGAGGAGGTGATCGAGAACACCGGCTGGACGCTCAAATGCCTGCCCGAGGTGGTTGAGACTAAAGCGCCGACAGACGAGGAAATGACGGCGCTGCACGAGATCGACAGCGAGGGGTTTTGGCGCAGCTAACGGGATCAGGGAATCATGGAAAAGCGCCTCTATTTCGTCGTCGGCGACATGCTGGCTTGTGGTTCGCTTGGCGCCGCGGCCGGTTGGCTGGCCTTTGCGGCCATGCCGCAGAACTGGTGGTTTCCGGTTACCATGGTGCTGGGCATGTTCCTCGGCATGGTCGTGGGATCGCTCGGCGGATTCCTCTTCTCTCCCTTCTTCGGCGCCATGGAGATCGCCTTGCCCACGGCACTCGCCGGTATGATGGCCGGCATGGCGGGCGGCATGCAGGCGGTGATGCCCGAGATGGAAGCGGGCGAAGCGTTGCGCATGGGAGCTGGTGTCGGAATTCTCTGCCTGGTCTTCACCTATCTGCTGCAGTCGCGACTAAACGGCGAGGTGGGCTGATGAACGAAAAAACCCAAAGAAAGTGGGATTCGGCTGCCAAGCTCTACGACCTGACCGGCGGCTTCGGCCCGGAAAAGCGATGGCAGCCCCACAAGCAGCGCTTGTTCTCGGGCATGTACGGCAAGGTTCTCTTTCTCGCCGCGGGAACCGGCCTCGATTTCGCTTCCTTCCCGCCCGGCCAGGACATAACTGCCATCGACATCAGCGCCGGCATGCTGGAAAAGGCGAAACCCCGAGCCGCAACCTACCAGGGCGAGCTTCAGCTGCGGCAAATGGACGTCCACAAGATGGACTTCCAGACGGCTTCGTTCGACCAGATCTACACCTCCTGTACTTTCTGTTCAGTGCCTGATCCGGTGGCGGGACTGCAAGCGCTCCGCCGCGTTCTCAAGCCCGGCGGCCGGCTCGGCATGTTCGAACACACCGGCTCGCGGACCTTTCCCTTTGGACTCATGCTCAACGTCATGAACCCTCTTTGCCGCCATTTGGGCCCCGAGATCAACCGCGACACCGAGGCCAACGTCGAGGCCGCGGGCTTCGCAATCGAAAAAATCACCAACGTCTACTTGGACGTCGTCAAAACCATTGAGGCCAGAGCACCAAGCGATGAACAAACTTAACGAATCGGAAGTTGCCGAAATTTGCCGCACCGCCGTGCCCCTGGTGGCACAGCTGGGATTGCAACTCGAAGAACTGGACGGCCCACGGATACGCTTACGCATGCCCTATCGCGAGATCATGGTGCGGCCCGGCGGCACGGTGTCGGGTCCGGCCATGATGGGCATGGCCGATTTCGCCCTCTACATAGCCATCATGAACGTTATCGGCCGCGTCGACATGATTCTGGCCACCGGCCTCAATTTCAGCTTCCTGCGCGCCCCCAAGCCCATCGACGTGCTCTGCGAGACCAACATGCTCAAAATGGGCAAGCGCCTTTGTATCGGCGAGGTTACGATCTACTCCGACGGCGACCCCGATCCGGTGGCCCACATAGTCGGCACCAGCTCAATCCCACCACAGCCATAGAGCACTTATTTATCCACCGGTGATTTTTGGCCCGGTGGTGGTACCGCTTTCCGGCATGCTTTCCCGGTAGCGTTCCAGGAAGGCTTCGAGCGTCCCGATCTGGGCCACGGCGCTTGCCGCCTTGCGGAATTCGATACTGGTCGGATCGATGCTCGAGGTCAGAACCTCGAAGGATTCGGCGTGTGGCGTATCGACAATTTTGGGCTGGTAACGCTGCCGCACTTGAGCGATGCCCTGAAGATCGTCGGCCAGCATCATGGCCACCGACATGCGTAGCAACCATTGGATCTCGTCCTCGGTTAGCGGCATCTCTTCCTTCCAGCGCTCACCCAGCAACGCCTGAATAGCACGCACCAAGCGCGGCCAGTCCTCGGCATGCCAGTAGACGTCGGAGCGGATCAGGTTGGCCTCGCGGCTGCGGTCGTTGATCAGCGCCTCCAGCGCTTCGCGAGTGCGGTCGAGGTCCGCCAGTGCACGAGCCCGCAGGTGCCGGCGCTTGGTCGCCGTGTTCCGCGGCAACAGCTTCCAGCGGCTCATGGTTAGCACGTCGAGCGCCTTCTGCGGTTTGCGGTTCGTTAGGTTGATGACAGCCAGCGTGGCCCCCACCCTGGCTCGCTCGGGACCCTTGAGGCGAAACTTGACTTGGTGCTCGAGAAGTTGCGAGGCGCGGTCGAGCAGATCGACGGCCACCAAGCGATCGGAAAGCTTGCGGATCATCTCGTCGCCGACCTTGCCGACCGGCGTCAGTTCGCGGAAATCGTAATACAGCGCCAGCGCCGCCACCGGCTCGAGCTCGTCGGCCTCGCCGTCGAGGTAGAGCAGCCTGAAGATGTCGTTCATTTGCTGGGTAAGGGCGCGGGATTCGCGCAGTTCGGGGAAATTGGTCACCGTGCTGCGCATGGCGGTCAGGGCATTGCGATAATCGCCTTCCTGAAGATAGAGCTCTCCCAAGCGCTTAAGCAGTCCCACTTCAAAATTGTCGCCGCGCCAGGCGAAGCGCAACCGCTCGAAACGATCGATGGCCTCGGTGGAATCGATATCGCCGCGCTTGAGCATCATGTTGGCCTGATTGAAGATTGCCCGGGCCCGGCTCGGACGGAACTCCGCTGCGATCACGGTCTCGAATGTATCGAGCGCCTGCTCTTCCTCGCCGACGATTTCAAAGCCCTCGCCGCGCACCAGGTCGACCTCGGCCGCCACCTCGAGACCCAGCTCCTGGGCCGCCAAGGCTACCAGCTGCTCATTGGCCATCTGCAGATCGTCTGCGCGCAACGCGGCCTTGGCGGCACGCAGCCGGAACTGAGTCTGGATCTTGGGCGGAAAGCGGGTCACGGCTTGACCGGCGAACGAAAACTGATCGTGGGCGCGTTCAAATTCCTGCAATTCGGTGAGCAAGGCACCGCGCCACAGCGCCACTTCGCGGTC
The DNA here is from genome assembly GCA_002690215.1 of Rhodospirillaceae bacterium. Lineage (GTDB taxonomy): Bacteria > Pseudomonadota > Alphaproteobacteria > UBA2966 > UBA2966. Next base: position 45,955 of record NZDS01000083.1, read on the forward strand.
GCCGTCCAGCTTGCCGTCCAGGAGATCGTCCTGGGCGGCCTCGAGTTGGCGCAACTGGTAGCGTGCGGCGCCCCTGAGCGCCTTGAAATCCTTGCCTTCGGCCACCCGGGGCGCGTGCTCGCCGATGACCGACAGAACACCCAGCGCCTCGGCCGCCAGGCCTCTGGCAAAAAAGTACTTAGCAAGACGCCAACGCGGAGTATTGCGCTGGCCCGCCGGGGTAACCGAAACCTGGTACTGAAGCTCGCGCTTCATGCGGCGTACCGGCACTTTGGTATCGATCAGCCACTCGCTGTATTTGAAGAGCTGGGCCTCCTCGGTTTCCTCGTCTGCCGCGTCCGAGGTCTCCTCGGCTGTCTCTTCCTCCTCTTCGGCGCTTTTTTCCTGAGCCGAGGGGACGCCGCTGATCACCATGCCAGCCTTGGTGGTGATGGCGATACCATTGCGTAGCGTCTTGACCTCGACGTCGTCGGCCCAGGCCAATATGGCCACGCCCTGGGCCGTGGGCTGCAGACGAAATTCAACAAAATCGCGACGTCGGTCTACTCCGCTGCCGGCCGCCATGATGGGCACGGTCTGGATTTCGTCGCCAACCTCTGGATCCTTGATGCGCACCACGCTGCCGACGTTGAGCACCGAGAGAAAAACATGGGGACCGTCCTCGGCCGCCGGCTGCGGCCGGAGTTCGATGGGCGTTGCCGGGCCGCCGGCTTCGGGCGTCAGATCAACGATCCAATCCGCACCCTGACGCGACACTGCTGGTCCAAGGCCCGGGCGCAGGCGGAAGCGAAACGCGGTGGCTCTGGGGTTGGCAACTTGTTCGGCCAAGAACACACTTCCTTGGGCCGTCTCGGGAACCTCCTGCATGTCAACGCGAAAACGCTCGTCCAGCACCGCCCAAAGATGGCCGGCACGCTGGAACACAGCAAATGGAACCGGCGTCTTGCTTTCAAAGCGCAAGCGGGTGATGCCGGCGGCGCCTTGTTCAAAGTGCAACGTCAAATCCTTGACCTTGCCTTTGCGCTTGCGACCGTCCGCGGCAGCCACAAGTTGCTCCTTCAGGTCCTCTCCAGCAGCTTTCCCATCCTTTGCGCCCTTCTTTTCACCCTGTGTCCCTTTATCCGCTTCGACCGACACTTTCGGTGCCGTGGCTGCCTTGCCCTGCTTGGCAGCAGGCGTCAGGCGCCGGGGTGAAGTGGAATCAGCTTGCTGCGCCACTGTCACCTTGGGCGCTTCCTTCGGCGGCGCTTCGCCGGGCTTGCCGAGCACGTCCAACACCACCTTGGTGCCGCTGCGGAAATGACGCAACCTGGCATCAGCAGCGATACCCAGCGAGACCCGAGATTTGCCACCGGCGACGCTGGCTTCGACGGCCGTCACGCGGGCTGGAAGGCGGCGTGCCAGCGGCGCTATGGCAACAGCGTTCGATCGATCAAATTCGATGTTGACCTGCGCCCCCTGGCGATCGACGCGGTAGCGCACATCGCCTGTCCAATCGAAAACCACACGGGTGAAGCCGGAGTGCTCACCCACCCGCACCGGCACCGGCGGTCCGCCTCCCGCGGCTGGTGACGGGGGTTTGGCCCCCGCCTTCGGCGGTGCCTGTTTGCCATCGTCGACAGCCGCAGACTTTGGCGCCACCGCGCCGGATGACGGTTTGATGTCCACCACCACCGTGTTGCCGCTGCTGCGCGAGGTGAGGGTGAAATCTCCGATCAGCGGCAGCGTCACCGTGTTGCCGGCCAGCGTACTTGCCCCCTTACGCACGTAAGCACCGAGATAACGATCGACGCGCGACAGGTCGGTCTCCAAGGGTCGGGCGAAGGTGATGACCAGCTTTTGCTCGCCTATTTCGGCCTTGAAGGTCACGGGCGCCGGCCAATCGAATACCAGACGTCCAAAACCGGGATGGGCCCAGGCCCGTGTGCGCACCTTGTCGGCCGCCGCGGCGCCAGCAGCCAGCGTCGTCAGCAGCCCGGCCGCCAAGAGCACTACCAGGTTAAACCTAAATATCACTGCGCACCCCTGCCCCTTCGCGGACCACGATATCGACCCGGCGGCCGAGTTGGTAGCGCCGTTCTTCGCTGAGCTCGAAGCTCAAATCCTCGAAGCGCGAATCAGCATAGCCGAAAGCCGAGACCTGGTTGGGATAACCCGAATCCCTCAGTGCCAGGGCCATGGCCGTGGCCCGGGCCAGCGAAAGCTCCCAATTGGAGGGGTAGGCCGGCGATTGCACCGGGTCAGGATCGGTGTGGCCGATCACGTCGACCCGATTCCCCACCACCAACAGAGCGTCGCTGAGAACCATGGCCGCGTTCACGGCCTCCTCGGTCAAGGTAGCGCTGCCGCGTTCGAACAGCGCATCGGCCGGCAACGAGATCACCAGCCTGTCATCGAGCGGCTGAATGACGGCCTGCTCCAGCACCTCGACGCCGCGCACCTTGTCGGCCAGCACGCGCCGGAAGTAATCCAGGTCGACAGCTTTGGGAATGAAGATCTCGGTTACTGGTACCTGGCTGGCTCGGTTTTGCGTCGGCCCCGCCTAGACAGGGTTGAGCTTTATCGCGAGCGACTGGACGACGGCATTCCAGGCGCCTTGTTGCACCTCGCTCATGGAGAACAACAGCACGAAAAAAGTCAGCATCAGTGCCGTCAGATCGGTGAAAGTAATCAGCCAGGCCTGACTGACTTTCTTTTTCGGCGGCATGTCGAATTCGTGCGCCACGGGCTACTCCACGATCGGCTCGAAAGTGATCTTGGCCGCATGTTCCTGGCGCGAGAAGAAAAAAAACTCTATCTCATTGCGATCTCCCGGCCCCAGGCCGGGACTTAGGTTGATGCCGGGCACGCCACGCTGGCGCAGCGCCCTCGCCAGGGCGCCGATGCGGGCCGCTTCCAGGTTGCCTTCAGCCGTTACTTGGCGCGGCAGTGCGTTGCCGCTGCCGATCAGCATTTCGACTTCTCGGCGTTGGCCCGGTGACTGGCTGGAGAGAGCCTTTGCCAGGGCAGCCAACAAATCGTCTCGATCGGCCCTGATATCGGTCAAGTCCGGCTCGAAAATCTCCTCGGTGGCCAGAACCACCTTGAGGACTCCCGATGAACCCACCGTCCCCAGTTCTGGAGCCGGTGTCAGGGCACTGAAAGCGGCATAGATATCGCCGCTGAAATTGTCAGGCACCAGGGCAGTGTCCAGGTCGATGACACGCTCGACACGAAAAGCCGAGGCCAACGAGGGCTTGGTAAAGGCGGAATTGACGCTTCCCATGGCCGATTCCGATTTGCTTTTGTCGCGGCTGGCGATGGTATTGAGCATAATGAAGAAAGCCAGCAGCAGCAGGAACAGCCCGAGGAACATCAAGGTACCGGAATCGCGCTGGTCAATGGCTGCTTGAGGAGCTTTGTCTTGCATGCCGCTTCAGTCGGCCTTTCCCACCCCACGCACCAGCCACTGCCGCTTGAGCGTCTTAGTCGAACAGGGCGTCGATATCGTCCTGCGTCACAGCCTGTTCGGGCAGTTGCGGGCCGTTCATAAGATCCTCGTCGGAGCGAATCTCACGTGGTTGACTGAGGACACTGGCCTCGACATCGTGTCCCACCGCCTTGAGCATGGCGATGACGGTGCTTTCGATCTGGCCCAATGCCTTGACTACCTTAGTGATCCTCTGACCTGTAATATCCTGAAAATTCGACGCTTCATAGATCTTGGTGGTGATCTCTTGAAGCTTGATCGCGGCCGCCCCCTCCATACTGTCGGCTAGGTTGTCAAGTTCCTCGGCGGCGTCGAGGATGACGCCGGTGGCTTCCTCGGTGGCCCTGACGACGGCGTCGAGCTCATCTGACGCGACCGGGATGTGATGTTGCGAAATCTCTTCCGGTTGCACGCCGACGATCTCGGCCTTGACCTCTTCGATGAAGGAGACGAGCTGGCGCAACTCCTCCTGGACTCTGACGTCGAAGCCGGTGATGTCGCCGTCCATTGTGCGCATCAGGCTTTCCACGATTTCGGCGACATCCGGCAATGCCACCAGGCCGCCACGTTCGGCCTCGATTTCTTCCAGCCTTTTGCGTAGCGACAGCGTCAGTTCGTCTTCGTCCATGGCCGTATCCCTGGCCGTGCTTAGCTCAGAACTCGCCAATCACTGCCGACATCTTCTTCTTCAAGGTTTCAGCGTTGAAGGGCTTGACGATGTAGTTGTTGACGCCCGCCTGCTTGGCAGCGATGACATTTTCCGTCTTACTCTCGGCCGTCACCATGATAAAGGGGGTGGCCTTCAGCTTTTCGTCAGCCCGCACTTCCTTGAGAAACTGTAGTCCGGTCATGGGCTCCATATTCCAATCCGAAATGACCAACCCGTACGAACGCTCCCGGCATTTCTGCAGCGCCATGCTACCGTCGGTCGCTTCGTCAACATTGCTGAAGCCAAGTTGTTTCAACAGATTTCGTATGATCCTCAACATCGTCTTGTAGTCATCGACGATGAGGATATGAAGATTTTTGTCTACGGCCATTCTCCGCTCCTCGGAACTTGCTACCTCCCGGAGGGAGGCGCACCATAATCCCCTATGAGTTCCCGGAAATCTTAAGAATCAATGGTTAACGTTAGCTGAACGTATCCGCGATGCTAAACGTCCAAAATCCCCGAATTACCCCGAAATGACCCTCTGTGGCGCGGCCGATCTCAGCCACCGGTCTCGGGCAATTCGCGGCGGTACGCCAATTCCTTCGTCAGGGCTCTGGCCGAAGACGGCTTCATCGCCGCCAACACCAGGGCCATCTTGACCTCACGCATGCGTTCGGCCACGTCGAGCAATATTTCCATCTCCATGTCCTCGAAGATGGCGGCCGCCTTTTTCGGTTTCATTGTTTCGTACATCTTGACCAAGCGCTTGATTTTCGCCTCCTTGCGCTCGTCGTATTCCTTGAGCAGCGATTGGATCTTGGCCTCGATGTCCTTGAGCTGGCCGATCTTGTCCTCGACGCGCCGCTCGGCCACCAGCAGCAGTTTTTGCCGCAAGTCGAGTTCGCGTTCGCGTTTGTCGAGGGATTCGCGACGCACCACCAGGCTCTGCAGCATGTCGATTTCGGCCTTGCTGAAGCGTTGGGCCTCCCCTTCGTCACTGTCTTCGTCGGCACTATCGGATTCGTTTTCGTCATCGTCGGCGTCAGCCGATTTGCCGCCACTGTCCTCGTCCGCGTCCTCGGCGTCGGATGTTTCCTTTTCCTCGTCCTTGTCCTGGGCCTGAGCCGGGGTGACACCGGCAGTCAGCCCCTCGGCGTCCTGCCACAGACCGCCGAGCTTGACGCTGAACAGCAAACCCGCCAGCACGATCATCAAAGGTAAGATGCGCAAACGCCCGATCATGATCCGTATCCCGTTTTTCCGCCCCTAGTTCCGCCCAAAATTTCGCCCGTATATCCGTAGGCTTTATTGTTCATCAGATAGTGCCCGCTTCGCCGCACACCCTAGCGGGCCTCTCGCAAGGCCTCTCTGAGTTCGCGCTCTGAATCCGATTCCAGACCCGGGGGCGGCGGCGGCGGCACGACCGGCATTTCCACCACTTCGCGCTGCGCCCCTTCGCGCCCTGTATTGGCCGCCTGATCGGCAAGACGATCGCCATTGTCGGTCAGAAACGCCAGTTCATCAGCCAGCGCGCGCGCCTTGTCGATGCGTTCCTGCAGATCGCCGCCAACCTCCTGGGCGGCAATCTTAAGCCCGGTGATGCCGGCCTCGGCGCGCTCGATCGAACGACTGAAACCACCCAGCAGGCGCTGTAGGTCGTCGTACGACGCGCGCAGCGCCGACAGCCGCCGGTTCAGTACCACGCAATAGAAGATGGTCGCCAACAGCAACAGCGCTACCGCCGCATCGAGGAGCAGACCGGTCATGTCGAGCTCTTCTCCGATGGCTTGGTTCCAGGTTCGATTCGAATGGCCATTGTATCACCGGTCCGACCCATGCGTCCCTCCATCAGTGCGACACCGCCGCAACTTATTTCGACCGGCGTTTCAGACGTGGCGTTGAGCATGATGGTGTGTCCGACGTGGAAGTTCATGACATCGCGCAACGACATCACCTGTTCGTCCAGTACGGCCTCCAGGGCAATATCGGTGTACCACAATTCGGTTGCCAAATGGCTTTCCCAAATGGTGTCGCGACCGAACTTCTCGCCCATGAACATCTGCAGTAAGAGTTCGCGAACCGGCTCCAACGTAGCATAAGGCAAGAGTATTTCGACGCGGCCGCCGCGATCCTCCATGTCGACCCGCAACTTGATCAGGATGGCGGCATTGGCGGCTCGGCCAATGGTGGCGAAGCGGGGATTGGTCTCCAGCCGGTCGAAGAGGAAGGTGACCGGGCTGAGCGGCTCGAAGGCAGATCCCATGTCGGCCAGGATCACACTCACCAGGCGACCCACCAAATTGCGCTCGATTGTGGTGTAGGGCCGGCCCTCGATGCGCATCGCCGCGGTGCCGCGGCGGCCGCCGAGCAGCACATCGACGATAGAGTAGATCAGTGCGCTGTCGACGGTGATGAGGCCGTAGTTGTCCCATTCTTCGGCCCGGAAGACACTGAGAATGGCCGGCAACGGAATCGAGTTGAGGTAGTCACCGAAACGGATCGAGGTGATGTTGTCGAGCGACACCTCGACATTGTCCGAGGTGAAGTTGCGCAGCGACGTCGACATCAGACGCACCAAACGGTCGAAGACCACCTCGAGCATGGGCAAGCGCTCGTAAGAGACCAGGGCGCTGTTGATGATCGAGCGAATGCCCGACT
>NZDS01000084.1 GCA_002690215.1 Rhodospirillaceae bacterium
ACAGCATGGTCGATTTCGGCAAGGGCGAAAGCGTGCCCTTTGGCGAATTGATGGAGGAATTGATCGAATTGGTGCGCGAGGACGCCGAGCGCCTGGACTGTGTGGCCGAGATCGACCATGCCCGCGACATCGTCGCCCGCGGCACCAGCGCCCAGCGCCAGTTGGCGCTTTTCCAAGAGGCCCAGGAGCAAGGCGCCGACGAGCGCCAGGCGTTGGAGCAGGTCGTCGACATGCTGATCGAGGAGACAGCGATGGGGCTGGATTTGCCCGCTGCATCTGGGTAGCCCGCATTTCTCCCCTGGTCATGGCCTGCGCGGCGCTGCCGTGCCGACAGGGTAGGAGTGCTGTGCAGCGCGATGTGGGACATCGGGCAAGCAGCGCGACGCACCCTGTCGGCACGACAGCGCCGCCCGAAGGGTCGCTCCCAGGCACGCGCCCGCGTCGTCAAAGACCGAAGCGCGTAGTCCCACTACGCGCTTCGGTCTTTTCCTAGCGGATCGCATCACCTGGGAGCGACGCAGGCCGTGACCAGGGGAGAAATGCGAGCTATGTTCCGGCCTTCGCCATTCAGCCGGAGAACCCCATGACCGAAGCCTTCGCCGCCGACCAGTTACGCTCCTTCATCACCCGCATCGAGCGCCTGGAAGAGGAAAAGGCGGCGCTGGCTGCCGACATCCGCGAGGTTTACGCCGAAGCCAAGGGCACCGGCTTCGACGCCAAGGTCATGCGCCAGGTCATCCGCCTGCGCAAATTGGACGGGCCCACGCTGCAGGAACAAGAGGCGCTGCTGGATCTCTACAAGTCGGCGCTGGGAGTCGGCTGAGCCTACTCCGCCGCCGTCTGCTGCGCACCAGGATCGCGGAAACGGGCTATCAATTCCGCCTCGCGGGCCTTGGCATCGCTGATGTTTGCCTCTTTGACGTGGCCGAACCCGCGGATCATCTCGGGAAGTGCTGCGATCTCGCACGCGAGCGCGTGGTTTTCGGCGCCCAGGCGGGCGGTCAGTTCGCGCAACAACACTTCGTACTCGACGATCAGGGCACGTTCGCGTCGCCGTTCGGCAGTGCGGCCGAAGATGTCGAAGGGGCCGCCGCGCAGTCCCTTGAGACCTGCCAGCAAACCTAATGCGCCCATCATCCAGGAGCCGTACTCGCGCTTTTGCAGCCTTCCGGTCTTGGGGTCGCGCCGCGCCAGCAACGGCGGTGCCATGTGGAAGCGCAAGCTGAAGTCGCCCTCGAACTGGCGCTCGATGCGGGCCCGGAACTTAGGCTCCGAATGCAGCCTGGCGACCTCGTATTCGTCCTTGTAGGCGAGCAGCTTGAAATAGTTTCGCGCCACCGCCTCGGCCAGACCGCTCAGACCTTTGGCGCGCCCCTGTTCGGCGCTCAGGATTTCGGCAACGAAGGCGCTGTAGCGCCCGGCATAGGCGGCATCCTGGTATTTCGTCAACTCGGTCATGCGGCGCGCCACCAAGCTATCGAGATCCTGGGCCGGCAGTTCGGGCCTGGCCGCCTGGGTGGGCCGGGCGGCGGCCTCGACGCGCTTCAAGTCAAAGGCCGCCGTGCGGCCCCAGCGGAAGGTTTTGAGATTGTCTTCGACCGCCACGCCGTTGAGTTCGATGGCGCGCTGGATGGCCTCGCCGCCCAGCGGCACCATGCCGCGCTGGTAGGCATAGCCCAGCATGAAGAGGTTGGTGGCGATGGCGTCGCCCATCAGCGCCGTGGCCAGCCCGCTGGCGTCGACGAAATCGACCAGATTGTCGCCGGTGGCCTTGGTGATCATGCCCTCGAGCGCCTCGGTATGGAGGTCGAAGTCTGGGTTGAGCGCGTGCGCGGCACTGGGGCTGACCTGGCTATTGATCACGGCGCGGGTGACGCCGCCCTGCATCTTGGCCAAGGACTGAAAACTGGCGGCGTGCAGCATGTCGCAGCCGATCACGGCATCGGCGCCGCCGTCGGTCAGGCGCACGGCGTGGATTTCTTCGGGTTTGGCGGCTATGCGCACATGGCTGAGCACGCCGCCACCTTTTTGGCTGAGGCCGGTCTGGTCCAGCACCGTGATTCCCTTGCCCTCGAGGTGCGCCGCCATGCCCAGCAGTGCGCCGATGGTGACGACGCCTGTGCCGCCGACCCCGGCCACCATGACACCGTAAGGATCGTCGAGCGCCGGCAGGTCGGGCTCCGGTAGCTTGTCAAAAGTCGCTGAATCGACCTCCGACGAGTCCCCCCCCGAGGCGGCTTTTCGTAAGGCCCCACCGTGGACCGTGACGAAGCTCGGGCAAAAACCCAAAACGCAGGAGAAATCCTTGTTGCAGCTCGACTGATTGACGCTGCGCTTGCGTCCGAACTCGGTCTCCAGGGGCTCCACCGAGAGGCAGTTGGAAGCAGCGTTGCAGTCGCCGCAGCCCTCGCACACGGCCTCGTTGATGAGGGCCCGCTTGGGCGGGTCGGGGAAGAGGCCGCGCTTGCGCCGGCGCCGTTTTTCGGCGGCGCAGGTCTGGTCGTAGATCAGCACGGTGACGCCATCGACGTCGCGCAACTGGCGCTGCACCTCGTCCAGGGCCTGGCGATGGTGGATTTGGGTGTGCGGCGGGAACTTGGTGCCGGCCGGGTACTTGTCGGGCTCGTCGCTGACCACGACCAGTTGCTTGATGCCTTCGGCATGCACTTGGGCGGCGATTTGGGGCACCGTGATCTGGCCCTCGACAGGCTGGCCGCCGGTCATGGCCACGGCGTCGTTGAAGAGGATTTTGTAGGTGATGCGGCTTTCTGCCGCCACCGAGGCCCGGATGGCCATCAGGCCGGAGTGGTAGTAGGTGCCATCGCCCATGTTTTGGAAAACGTGCTGGGATTCGGTGAAGGGCTGGATGCCGATCCAGTTGGCGCCCTCGCCGCCCATGTGGGTGAACGTCATGGTGGAGCGGTTCATCCACACCGCCATGGTGTGACAGCCGATGCCGGCCATGGCGAAGCTGCCATCGGGCACCCGGGTCGAGGTGTTGTGGGGGCAGCCGGAACAGAAATACGGCATGCGGATGACGTCGGCCGGCACCTCTTTCAAGGATTGCTCCTTGTGCTCGAGGAAGGCCAGGCGTTCGCTGATGGGCTGGCTGGAATGAAACCGCCCGAGGCGGCCGGCGATGGCCTTGGCCACGGCGCCCGGTGACAACTCACCGATGGACGCGATCAGCGGCCGGCCCTCTTCGTCGTGCTTGCCGACGACGCGCGGCCGGACCGCTTCGGGCAGATCGTAGAGCTTGTCCTTGAGCTGGATCTCGATGTTGGGCCGTTTCTCCTCGACCACCAGGATCTCTTCCAGGCCTCGCGCGAAGGTGCGGGCGCCCTCGCCGTCGAGCGGCCAGCTCAGGCCCACTTTGTAGACGCTGAGGCCGATCTCCGCCGCCACCTCCTCGTCGATGCCGAGATCGCCGAGCGCCTGGCGCACATCGAGATAGGATTTGCCTGTGGCGACGATACCCAGGCGCCGGCGCGGGCTGTCGATGACTTTTTGGTCGAAGCCATTGGCGCGGGCGAAGGTCATCGCCGCCGGCAGGCTCAGGTTCTGCACCCGCTTTTCGATCTCCAGCCGGTCCTCGGGCCAGCGGATGCCAAGACCGCCTTCGGGGATCTCGAATTCGGGCAACCGAATGTCGACGCGGCCGGGGTCGACGTACACCGAGGCCGAGCTCTCCAGCGCCTCGGCCACCATCTTGAAACCGATCCAGAGGCCGGAAAAGCGCGACATGGCGAAGCCCAGGAGACCGAAGTCGAGGTATTCCTGAACCGAGGCCGGGTTGAGCACCGGAATCATGGCGGCGGTGAAGGCGTGGTCGGACTGGTGGGCGTGGGTTGACGAGCCGGCGCCATGATCGTCACCGGCCATCACCAGCACGCCGCCATGGGGCGAGGTGCCGTGGATGTTGCCGTGCTTGATGACGTCGCCCGAGCGATCGACGCCGGGGCCCTTGCCGTACCAGATGCCGAAGACGCCGTCGTATTTGGCGCCGGGAAAAAGCCCTACCTGCTGGCTGCCCCAGACCGAGGTCGCCGCCATGTCCTCGTTGAGGCCGGGCTGAAAACGCACGTGATTTTCTTCCAGGAAGGGGCGTGCCTGCCACAGCGCCTGGTCGTAGCCCCCCAGTGGTGAGCCGCGGTAGCCCGAGACGAAACCGGCCGTCTCCAGACCCTGGGCCTGATCACGCCAGCGCTGCATGATGGGCAGCCGCACCAGGGCCTGGACTCCGTTGAGAAAGACGCGTCCGGATTCGAGGGTGTATTTGTCGTCGAGGGAAACGGCGGCGAGAGACATCCCGACCCCCTGCAAATGTTGGAATGACAGACGAGCTTAAGAGTTAGCGCAGCGGCACACCTCTGGCAACTCGCAGCTAACGCTCTTCGCCGACCTCGATGCCGAGTTCGCGTACTTTGCGGTAGAGCGTCGAACGGCCGATGCCGAGGCGCCGGGCGACCTCGGTCATGCGGCCGCGGCAGTGTTCGATGGCAAAGATGATCATGTCGTTTTCGACATCACGCAACGGCCTGAGTTCGCCGCCCGGTGCGAGGGCGGCCAAGCCCGCCACTTCTGAACCTCCCGCCGCTCCCGGCCCTGTGGCGCCGGCGCCGGCCTCGCCCGCCGTGCCCCCCCCGGGCTTCAAGTGGGGGAAGTCGGCCGGTGTCAGGATCTCGCCCTCGCTGAGCACGACAGCGCGGAAAATGCTGTTCTCCAACTGGCGCACGTTGCCCGGCCAGGACTGGGCCTGCAGCATCTCCAGGGCGGAGGCGTCGATGCCGTGGAGATTCTTGCCTTCCTGGGCGGCATAGCTGGCGATGAAGCGTTCGGCCAGCGGCGCCACGTCTTCGGGACGATGGCGCAGCGGCGGCATATGGATGGGAAAAACGTTGAGGCGATAGAAGAGGTCCTCGCGGAAGCGCTTTTCGGCCACCAGCGATGCCAGATCCTGATTGGTGGCGGAAATCAGCCGGACATCGATCTTGACCGGCTTGCTGGCGCCAACCGGGTCGACCTCGCCTTCCTGCAGCGCCCGCAACAGCTTGACCTGCAGATCGCCCCTGAGTTCGCCGATCTCGTCGAGAAAAAGCGTGCCACCGTCGGCTTCGAGGAACTTGCCGGCATGCCGGCTGTCGGCACCGGTGAAGGCCCCCTTTTCGTGGCCGAAGAGAATGCTCTCGACCAGGTTTTCCGGGATGGCGCCGCAGTTGACCGCGACGAAGGGCCGGCCGGCCCGGTCGCTGGAGCCCTGGATGGCCCGAGCCATGAGCTCCTTACCGACACCGCTCTCGCCCTCGATGAGAATGGGGATGGCCGAAGCGGCGGCGCGGCGGGCGAGGTCGATGGTGCGGTCCATTGTCGGGCTCTCGGCCACCACGTCGGCGAAGCTCGTGTTGCCTTCGCCGCGGCGTGTCAGGCGCGACACTTGATCCGACAGCGCCGTCACCTTAATGGCGTTCTCGATGGTTACCCGCAGACGCTCGGGAGCCGCCGGCTTGACCACGAAATCGGCGGCACCCGCGCGCATCACCTCGACCACTGTGTCGATACTGCCTTTTACAGTCAGCACCACGATAGGCAAGTCGGGCCGTTCCGGGTGGAGTTGCCGCAGCACCTCGAGCCCGTCGACTTCGGGCATGACCAGATCCAGCAGCACCAGATCGACGGCCTCGCCGCGCGCCCGCAGCAAGAGGTCGATGGCCGCCTGGCCGCCGTCAACGGCGATTGTGCGATAGCCCTGGCGGCCGACGATCTCCACGAGGTAGCGGCTTTGGGCCGGGTCGTCCTCGACGATCAAAATGGTCTGCACCATGCCGCTCTGCTCCCCCGGTACGCCGGACGGCGAGCTGAGATTGACGATCCGGCTTTGTCCCAATATAGGACATTCAGTGGTTGACGTCAAAAAAGTCTCAAATCGGCACGCGTTGATTCCGCTCCTGAGATGAGGAAAAGAGCGTGATTTCGCGCCGCCGCCGCACTATGGTTGCGCCGCCTGCAGCTTCGCCGCCTTCAGCGGCGGCAAATCGCCCCTCACGAAGATATCAAGGCTCATGAGCATTCTCGTCACTGGCGCTGCCGGCTTCATCGGATCGGCACTTTCTCAAGCACTTTTGGCGCGCGGCAACCGGGTCGTCGGGCTCGACGACTTCAACGACTATTACGATCCGGCTCTGAAAGAGGCGCGGGCCGCCAGGCTGACCGATCAGGCCAATTTCACCATGGTGCGGGCCAATCTGGCCGATCAAGACGCGGTCTTCGCGGCGGCCCGCCTGCATGGCCCCTTCCGCCGCGTCGTACATCTGGCAGCCCAGGCAGGGGTGCGCTATTCGCTTGAAAACCCCATGGCCTACGTGCAGACCAATCTGGTTGGCCAGATGGTCATCCTCGAGCTTTGCCGCCAGACCGAAGGCTTCGAGCATCTGGTCTATGCCAGCTCGAGTTCGGTCTACGGCGGCAACACCAAGCTGCCGTTCGCCGTCGAGGACCGCGTCGACACGCCGTCCTCGCTTTATGCCGCGACCAAGCGTGCCGACGAACTGATGGGCCATAGCTATAGCCATCTTTATCGCTTGCCTATGACGGGTTTGCGCTATTTCACGGTCTACGGCCCCTGGGGCCGGCCCGACATGGCTCTCTTCATTTTCACCAAGGCGATTTACGAGGGCCGGCCGATCCAAATCTTCAACCACGGCGACATGATGCGTGATTTCACCTATGTCGATGACATTGTCGACGGCACCATTCGGGCGCTCGATAATCCGCCGCCAGACACCGAGCAGCCGCCCTGGCGGCTATACAACATCGGCAACAACCGCAGCGAGCCGCTGTTGCGCCTGATCGAAATCTTGGAAGAAACCATCGGCCGCCGGGCCGAGCGCCAACTCGAGCCCATGCAGCCAGGTGACGTCAAGGAGACCTACGCCGACATCAGTTCCATTCAACAGGATCTCGGATATTCGCCGACGACACCGATCGACGAGGGCGTGCCCAACTTCGTCGCCTGGTATCGCGACTATCACGGGCTTTAGTGGCGGGGAGCCCGAAGGAGCAATCGTGCCGCAGAAAAAGTTCGACATCGACATCGAGGTGGGACGCCGCCTGACCAGCGCCGTCGCCCACAACGTGGCGCTGGGGCTCGAGATGGTCGAGGTCTCGTCGGGCCGCGTCCTCATGAAGCTACCCTACGACAAGCGCCTGGTCGGCAATCCCGACAGCGGCGTGCTGCACGGCGGCGTCATCAGCTCTGTCATCGACGCCGTCTCGGGCCTGTCGGTGTTCGTGACAGTGGCCGAAATCATCCCCATTGCCACCCTGGATTTGCGCATCGACTACCTCAAGCCGGCAACGCCGGAGCGCGACCTGCTGACCCAGGCGCATTGCTACAAACTGACGCGTTCGATCGCCTTTGTACGGGCGATCGCCTATCACGATGAAAAGAACGATCCGGTGGCCACCAGCGTCTCCACCTTCATGCTGGGGGTGAGTGGATCATCTGCCGACAACTGGGCTCGGCAGGCCGCTACGGGGAAAGGCTCATGACATTTATGGAGGCCATGCGGGCGGCCAAGGCCAGCGGCAATGCCGAGCAGCTTTCCGGCGTCATTCCCTATGCCGGGTTCATGGGTTTCGAGATCGAATTGAGCGACGACGGACTGGTTTGCGCCATGCCCTTCCAGAAGCATTTGGTCGGCAATCCCATGCTGCCGGCGCTGCACGGCGGTACCATCAGCGCGCTCTTGGAGAACGCAGCGCTGATGGCGCTGATCTGGGAGACCGATACCGCCGGCTTGCCCAAAACCATCAACATCACGGTCGAGTACCTGCGCTCGGGCCGCCCTCGCGACACCTTCGCCCAGGGCCTGATCACCAAGCTGGGCCGCCGCGTCGCCAACGTCCGTGTCGAGGCCTGGCAGGACGACAGAACCAAGCCCATCGCCGCGGCGCATGGGCATTTCCTGTTGGTCTGAGGGGCCCGCATGAGCACAGCGGAAGCAGATGCAAACGACCTTGGTCATCTACCTGAGTGGGACCTTGGCGATCTCTATTCCGGCACCGACAGCGAGGAGCTGAAATCCGACCTGGAGGCCGCCGCTGTTGCGGCCAGTGAATTCGCCAAGCGCTATCGCGGCCGCATCGCAGAGGTTTCCGCCGACGACCTGGGCGCGGCGATGGCAACCTACGAAGAGCTTTCTGAGACCTTAGGCCGGGTCATGAGCTTTGCCGGACTGCTGCACGCCGGCAACGTCACCGACCCTGAGATCGGCCGCTTCTTTCAAAATACCCAGGAACGCGTCAACGCCATCACTACGGAGCTGATCTTTTTCAGTCTCGAGTTCAACCGACTGGAAGAAGACGACCTCGCCGCCAAGCTCGAAGCCTCGGGGGCATTGGCCCACTATGGACCCTGGCTGCGCGACTTGCGCGTCTTCCGCCCCTACCAGTTGGCTGACGAGCTGGAAACGCTGCTGCACGAAAAAGAGGTCGCCGGTCGGGCTGCCTGGGTGCGGCTCTTTGATCAGACCATGGCCGGGCTGAGCTTCGAGATCGACGGTGAGAGCGTAGCGCTGGAGCAGGCGCTGCACGGCCTCAGCGATCCCGATGGCGATCGCCGGCGGGTCGCCGCCAAGGAGATCGGCCGGGTGCTGGAAAGCGAAAGCGCGCTGCTCACGCTGATCACCAACACGTTGGCCAAGGACAAGGAGATCGAGGACCGCTGGCGCGGCTTCGAGCTGCCGGCCCAGCCTCGCCACTTGGCCAACCAGGTCGAACCCGAGGTGGTGGACGCCCTGGTCAGCGCCGTGCGCCAGGCCTATCCCCGGCTCTCGCACCGCTACTACACCCACAAGGCGGCCTGGCTGGGACAGGAAAAGCTCGACTACTGGGACCGCAACGCGCCGCTACCCGAGGACGACGACCGCACCATTGCCTGGGACGAGGCCCGCGATCGCGTGCTCACCGCCTATGGCGCCTTCTCGCCCGAATTGGCTGATATCGGCCGGCGCTTTTTCGACAACGCATGGATCGATGCGGCGTTGCGCCCGGGCAAGGCCCCCGGCGCCTTCGCCCATCCCACGGTGCCCAGCGCGCACCCCTATCTCCACCTCAACTACCAGGGCCGGGTGCGCGACGTCATGACGCTGGCCCACGAGCTCGGTCACGGCGTGCACCAGGTGCTGGCCGCCGGCCAAGGGGCGCTGATGGCGGACACACCGCTGACGTTGGCCGAGACCGCCAGCGTCTTCGGCGAACAGCTCACCTTCCGGGCGCTCCTCGACGGTGAAAGCGATGCCGCCCGGCGCCGTGTGATGATCGCCGGCAAGGTCGAGGACATGCTCAACACGGTGGTGCGCCAAATCGCCTTTTACGAATTCGAACGCCAAGTCCACCAGCGCCGCCCCGAGGGCGAATTGACGGCCGAAGAACTCGGCGAGATCTGGCTTGGCGTGCAGCGCGAGAGCCTGGGCCCGGCATTGCGTTTCGAAGACGATTACCGCCACTATTGGAGCTACGTGCCCCACTTCCTGCATTCGCCTTTCTACGTCTACGCCTATGCCTTCGGAGACTGCCTGGTGAATTCGCTCTACGCCGCCTATCAGGACAGCAAGGCAGGCTTCGAGGAAAAGTACTTCACCATGCTGCGCGCCGGCGGCACGCTGCGCCACAAGGAGCTGCTGGCGCCCTTTGGCCTGGACGCCAGCGACCCCGCTTTCTGGTCACGCGGCCTGGCCGTCATCGAAGGTTTCATCGACGAGCTGGAGGCGGGTTAGTGGCCGCCGACCACGACCGCCTGAGCGGCCGGGTGCGGCGCTACGCCCGTGTCGGTACCGCCATCGGCGGCGTCGCGGCGCGGCTGGCCGGCGAGCGCGTGCTGGGCATTCCCATCGACCGGGCCGGCCACGCCGCCGACTTGCGCCGGGCGCTCGGCGGCCTCAAGGGGCCGTTGATGAAGGTGGCCCAGCTCTTGTCGACCATCCCCGAAGCGCTGCCCCGGGAATACGTCGCCGAGTTGGCCCAGCTGCAGGCCAACGCGCCGGCCATGGGCTGGCCCTTCGTCAAGCGCCGCATGACCAACGAGCTGGGCCGCGACTGGCAGCAGCGATTTGCCCAGTTCGAGCACAAGGCCGCCGCCGCCGCCTCGCTGGGCCAGGTCCACCGGGCCACGGCCCCCGACGGACGCGCGCTGGCCTGCAAGCTGCAGTACCCCGACATGGGCTCGGTGGTCGAGGCCGACTTACGCCAGCTCAAATTCATCTTCGCCATCTACGGCCGCGGCGATGCTGCCATCGACACAACCAACGTGCACGCCGAGATCAGCGAGCGCCTGCGCGAGGAGCTCGACTACGTCCGCGAGGCCCGCCACCTGCAGCTCTATGCCGAGCTCCTGGGCAATGAGGCCCACGTGCACGTGCCCGAGGTGGTGCCCGAACTCTCCAGCCAAAGGCTCCTTTCCATGACCTGGCTCGAGGGCCGGCCGCTCTGGGATTTCTTGGAGTCCGACCAGGAGACGCGCAACCAGATCGCCCTCAACCTCTTCCGCGCCTGGTACCTGCCCTTCTACCAGGGCGGCGTGATCCATGCCGATCCCCACCTCGGCAACTACACGGCCCGGCCCGATTTCAGCCTCAACCTCCTGGACTTCGGCTGCATCCGCATCTTCGAGGCACGCTTCGTGCAGGGCGTCATCGACCTCTACCGGGCGATCCGCGACCAGAATACCGAGCTCGCGGTACACGCCTACGAGACCTGGGGCTTCACGGGGCTGACCCCGGACATCATCGACACCCTCAATCTCTGGGCCGAATTTGTCTATGCGCCGCTCCTGGAGAACCGCTCGCGGCGCATCCAGGAGTTCGATTCCTCCGGCATCTACGGCCGCGACGTGGCGGAAAAAGTGCACCGCCAACTCAAGGAACAGGGCGGCGTGGCACCGCCACGCGAGTTCGTCTTCATGGACCGCGCCGCCATCGGCCTGGGAGGCGTCTTTCTGCGCCTCAAGGCCGAGATCAATTGGTACGAGATGTTCCACGTCCTCATCGAAGATTTCGACGAGGCCAAGCTGCGGCGGCGCCAGAAACGGGTGCTGAAAAAGGTGGGGATCGAGTTGGGGGGTTGACCTCCTACTCCGCCGCTTCCTCCGGGCGCTCGCGGAATCTCTCCTTCTCCGGAATCGCTTCATATTCCGGCTTGTTCCGACCCCTACCCTCGGCGATCAGCGTCTCACGCATGGTGTAGGCGTTGCCGGGCCAGGCGGACATTTCGCTCTCGGGCGTCCACTCCGTGGGCTCGGGCCAGTGGCCGGGTTGCGCATCCGCCCCTTCGGCGACGATCTCCATGGGAACGGCCTCGTCCATGGCCGGGGTTTTGGTGATCTCCATGCAGTCCCAGCTCACCTCGAGGGGGATGTTGTTGGGATCGAAGAAGTAGATCGACCAGATGATGCCGTGGTCGACGGCACCGCTGACCTCGAAGCCGGCCGCCGTCAGGCGGTCCTTGAGTTGGAAGAGTTCCTTGCGGCTTGGGATGGTGAAGGAGACGTGATCGAAGCCCAATGGCGTCCGGGTCGGGCTGCCATGGTTCTTGAGTTCCATGGGGCTGGCGCCCTGGTACTCGAAAAACGCCACCTGAGCGCTGCCGCAGGTGAAGAAATAGTGCCGGAAGCCGGGATGGCCGATGCCGGCCGTCAGCTCCATGCCAAGCAAATCGCGATAAAAGCGGATGGTCTTTTCCATGTCGCCGGTGATGAAGGCGAGATGGTTGATGCCGGTCAGATTCATGGCTCTCCCCCGGTCTTGTTCATGACGTGGTCAAGGGAAATAGGGCGCTGGCGCGGACCTTCCAGATTCAGACGGCCGTCGTTTGATCCCGCAGCTCGAACTTCTTCACCTTACCGGTCGAGGTCTTGGGCAGCGGCCCGAAGACGACGTAGCGCGGGCACTTGTAATGCGCCAGGTTTTCACGGCAATAATCGATGATCTCCTGGGCCTCGACCGAGCCGGCGTCGGTCTTCAGTTCGACGAAGGCGCAAGGCGTCTCGCCCCATTTTTCGTCGGCCTTGGCCACCACCGCGGCCTCGAGCACCGCGGGGTGTCGGTAAAGCACCGATTCCACTTCGATCGAGGAGATGTTCTCGCCGCCCGAGATGATGATGTCCTTGGAACGGTCGCGCAGTTGGATGTAGCCGTCGGACTGCAGGACCCCCAGGTCTCCCGAGTGGAACCAATCACCGGACAACGCTTCTTCCGTGGCTTGCGGGTTCTTGAAGTAGCCCTTCATGACGATGTTGCCCTGGAACATGACCTCGCCCATGGTCTCGCCGTCGGGCGGCACGGCCGCCATGGTTTTGGGGTCGCGCACACTGAGGCCGTGCAGCACATGATAGCGCACGCCCTGGCGCGATTTCAGGCTGGCCTGCTCGCTCGGCCCCAGCTCGTTCCATTCGTCCTGCCAGGCACAGACCACGGCCGGGCCGTAGGTCTCGGTCAGGCCGTAGACGTGGGTCACGTCGAAGCCTTCGTCCGCCATGCGCTCCAGCACCGCCGGTGGCGGTGGCGCCGCCGCTGTCATTACTTTGACTTGGTGGTCGAAAGTGCAGCGCTCCTTGGGCGTGGCGTTTATGATGAAGTTGAGCACGACGGGCGCGCCGCAGAAGTGATCGACGCGGTCGCGATCTATGGCAGCGAAGATGCCGGCCGCCGTGACCTTGCGCAGGCAGACGCTGGTGCCGGCCAGCGCCGCCAGAGTCCAAGGGAAACACCAGCCGTTGCAGTGGAACATGGGCAGCGTCCAGAGATAGGTGGGGTGCTGCGGCATGCTCCAGCAAACGGCGTTGCCCATGGCGTTGAGGTAAGCGCCGCGGTGGTGATAGACGACGCCCTTGGGGTTGCCGGTGGTGCCGGATGTGTAGTTGAGCGAAATCGCCCGCCATTCGTCGTCGGGAAAGGACCAAACGAATTCAGGATCGCCGGCGGCGATGAAGGATTCGTAATCCATCTCGCCCAAAAGCTCACCGCCGATGCCAGGCTCGCGCAAGGCATCGTCGATGTCGATGACCAGCGGCTCGACCTGGCATTGCCCCAACGCCGCCTTGATGGTGTCGGAAAACTCGCTGTCGGTAATCAGCACCTTGGCTTCGCCATGGTCGAGGATGAAGGCAATGGCCTCGGCATCCAGGCGGATGTTGAGGGCATTGAGCACGCCACCGGTCATGGGCACGCCGAAGTGGCATTCATAAAGCTCCGGCGTGTTGGCCCCCATCACCGCCACGGTGTCGCCCTCGCCGATGCCATGCCGTGCCAGCACCGAAGCGAGCTGGCGGCAGCGCACATATGTCTCCGCCCAGGTCCGGCGCAAATCGCCGTGAACAACGGCGGTGCGCTGGGGATAGACGGCGGCGCTACGCTCGATGAAAGTGAGCGGGCTGAGCACCTGGTAGTTGGCGGCGACCTGGTCGAGATCGCGGTCATAGGGGCTGGACATATGCCTTCTCCCAGACAGGCAATTCTTATCGATATTGTTGTGTTGTAGCCCGCATTTCTCATCGGGTCACGGCCTGCGTCGCGCCCAGGTGATGTGATCCGCAAGGAAAAGGCCGAAGAGCGTAGTGGGACTACGCCCTTCGGACTTTTCCGTAGCGGGCGCGCACCTGGGCGCGACCCTTCGGGCGACGCTGTCGCACCGACAGGGTGCGTCACGCTGCTTGCCCGATGTCCCACATCGCGCTACGCAGTGTTCCTACCCTGTCGGCGCGACAGCGCCGCGTAGGCCATGACCCGGTGAGAAATGCGGGCTAACTGGTTGCTCCGTCCCACGCCAGCTTGGCCCCGACCACGAATATGAGCACGTAGCAGGCCTGATAAAAGAAGCGTGGCGAGACCCGGTTGTGTAGCCAGATGCCCAACCCCATGCCCAGTGGCGCCAGCGGCGCCAGCACCAGCGAGGTCAGCAGGTTGCCCGGCGCCAACTGCCCGAGCCAAGCATAGGGCACCAGCTTGACGTAGTTGACTATGGCGAAGAGTACTACCGTGGTGCCCACGTACGTCGTTTTGTCGAGCTTCTGGGGCAGCAGATAGACCGAAATCGGCGGCCCACCGGCGTGGCTGACGAAGCTGGTGAAGCCGGCCACCACCGACCAGAAGCCGCCCTTCAGCACCGAGCGCCCGGCCGCCGCCCGGCTCTCGCCACGGCGCAGCCAGTAATCGAGGGCAAACAGCACAGCGATGCTGCCGACAATAAGGCGGATGTCGCGCTCGTCCAGCAAGCCGGCCGTGGCGGTGCCAATGGCGATGCCCAGCAGCACCGCCGGAACCATGATGCGCATGTTGGCACGGTCCCACTGGCGGCGGTAGGCCCACAGCCCGAAGAGGTCCATCAAACAAAGAATGGGCAGCAATATCCCGGCCGCCTGCAGCGGCGGAATGACCAGCGCCAGCGCCGGCACCGTAAGAATGCCCAGGCCGGCACCGAAGCCGCCCTTGGAGATGCCGATCAATAGGATCGCAGGCACTGCGAAGGCATAGAACCAGGGATCAACGACCACTTTGCGGCCTTTCCTGGTTGCTGCTTCCTGTCGCCACCCGCGCCCCCGAACGCTTTCTTGCCGGCTCCGATTGAGCGCATGGCGCCAGCATTGTCAAGCTGCCGTCCCCGGCCCCGCGAATTCGATCTTGCCGCGGCGACCGAAATCGTGTGAGTTGCCTTCAAGCGGCGGCCCTGAGGGATAGGGGACAAAAGCCGCAGGGCAAGAATCCTGGAGGACGAAAATGAGCAATCCTTACGATGAGGCCCATGCCCAATCGCTCGACGATCCCGATGCGTTCTGGGGTGCCGCCGCGGAGGACATCCACTGGACCCGCCGTTGGGACAAAGTGCTGGACGACAGCAACCCGCCCTTCTACCGCTGGTTTGCCGGCGGTGAGCTCAACACTTGCTACAACGCCGTCGACCGCCACGTCGAAGCCGGCCGTGGCGACCAGGCAGCGGTGATCTACGACAGCCCCGTCACCGGTGACACCGTCCGAACCATGACCTACGCCGAGCTTCAGGATCAGGTAGCTCGCTTTGCCGGGGTGCTGGCCGCCCAGGGGGTCGCCAAGGGTGACCGCGTCGTGATCTACATGCCCATGGTGCCCGAAACCCTGGTGGCCATGCTGGGCTGCGCCAGGCTGGGGGCGGTCCATTCGGTGGTCTTCGGCGGCTTTGCCGCCAACGAGCTGGCAATACGCATCGACGATGCCAAACCGAAAGCCATGGTCTCGGCCACGTGCGGCATAGAAGGCGGGCGCGTCATCGAGTACCTGCCGCTCTTGAATGGCGCCATCGAACAGGCCAGCCACAAGCCCGACCACTGCATCATCCTCGAACGCCCTCAGGCGCCGGGTGGGCTAACAAGCGGCCGCGACCTCGACTGGGCCGAGGCCATGCAAGGCGCTACGCCCCACGACTGCGTGCCGCTGGCCGCCACCGATCCGCTCTATATCCTCTACACGTCCGGCACCACCGGCGAGCCCAAGGGTGTGGTGCGGGACAACGGCGGCCATGCGGTGGCGCTGAAGTGGTCCATGAAGGCGATCTACGACGTCGATCCCGGCGAGGTTTACTGGGCCGCCTCGGACGTGGGCTGGGTGGTCGGCCACTCTTACATCGTCTACGCGCCGCTGCTGCACGGCTGCACCACCGTGGTCTACGAGGGCAAACCCGTGGGCACACCCGATGCCGGTGCCTTCTGGCGCGTCATCGCCGATCACAAGGTCTCGGTGATGTTCACGGCCCCCACCGCCTTCCGCGCCATCAAGCGCGAGGATCCCGAGGCGGCGTTGCTGAAGCAGTACGACATGAGCAACTTCAAGACCCTCTTTCTGGCCGGCGAACGCACCGATCCCGATACCCTGGCCTGGGCTCAGACCCACCTTGAGCGCCCGGTCATCGACCATTGGTGGCAGACCGAGACGGGCTGGCCCATTGCTTCCAATTGCCTCGGATTGCACGTATTCCCGGTAAGACCGGGCTCGCCTACCAAGGCCGTGCCGGGCTGGGACGTGCAGGTCGTGGACGCCGATGCCAAACCGGTGCCGCGCGGCGATATCGGCGCCATCTGCTGCAAGTTGCCGTTGCCGCCGGGCACCCTGCCAACGCTTTGGCAAAACGACACCCGCTACGTCGAGAGCTACCTGGAGGAGTTCCCAGGCTTCTACAAAACCGCCGATGCCGGCTATCAGGACGAGGACGGTTACCTCTACATCATGAGCCGCACCGACGACATCATCAACGTCGCCGGCCACCGCCTCTCGACCGGCGGCATGGAAGAAGTGCTGGCGGCCCACCCCGACGTCGCCGAATGCGCCGTGGTCGGCGTCGAGGATCAGCTCAAGGGCCAATCACCGGTCGGCTTTCTGGTGCTCAAGGCCGGTGTATCCCGGCCCGAGGGCGATATCGTCGGCGAGGCCGTCGCCTTGATGCGCGAGAAGATCGGCCCGGTGGCCGCCTTCAAGCAGGCCGCCATCGTCGAACGCCTGCCCAAGACGCGTTCGGGCAAGATCCTGCGCGGCACCATGCAGAAGATCGCCGACAACCAGGAATACAAGGCGCCGGCGACCATCGACGATCCGGCCATCCTGGACGAGATCGAGGAGGCACTGATCGGCCTCGGACTGGCCAGCGCCCGCAAGGACTGAGGCAAAACTAGACAAGACACCATGGACCTTGATCTCACCCCGCAGCGCGTTCTCCCGAACCAGCCGGCGACACTGGTGGGGCGGGTCTGGCTGCCGGGCTCGCCGGCCGGCCCGGCCATCGTGGCTGTCGGCGAAGATGGCGTCTACGACCTCACGGCTCAAGCACCGACCATGGCGGATCTCTTGAACGCGCCTGATTCCCAGGCTCTGGCGGCGGCGGGCGAGCGCCTTTGCGGAATCGCGGAATTGCTGNCCAACAGCGATGCCCGGAGCCGCAACGAATCCCAGCCTTGGCTGCTGGCGCCGGTAGATCTGCAGGCCATTAAGGCTTGTGGCGTGACCTTCGTCAAAAGCATGCTGGAGCGTGTCATCGAGGAACGTGCCGAGGGCGATCCGGCCGAGGCGGCGGCCATCCGCCAGTCCCTGGTGGCCGAGATCGGCGCCGATCTCTCGACTGTCACGCCGGGCAGCGCCGAAGCCGAGAGCGTCAAACAGGTGCTGATCGAAAAGGGGCTGTGGTCGCCCTACCTGGAAGTCGGCATCGGCCCCTACGCCGAAGTCTTCTCCAAGGCCCAGCCGATGTCGGCGCTGGGTCTGGGTGAAACCGTCGGGCTGCACCCGGATTCGGTCTGGAACAATCCCGAGCCGGAGATCGCCATGGTGGTCAGTGCCGACGGCCGCATCGTCGGCGCGACCTTGGGCAACGACGTCAACCTGCGCGACTTCGAAGGCCGCAGCGCGCTCTTGCTGGGCCGGGCCAAGGACAACAACGGCTCTTGCGCCCTGGGTCCCTTCATTCGCCTCTTTGACGAGGGCTTCGGTCTCGACCAGGTGCGCAACTGCACCGTCGGCCTCGAGGTGACGGGTGAGGACGGATACAGCCTGCGGGAAAAAAGCTCGCTCTCCGAGATCAGCCGCGATCCGTCCGATCTGGTGGCCCAGACCATCGGTTCGAACCACCAATACCCGGACGGGCTGGTGCTGTTCACCGGCACCATGTTCGCACCGGTCGACGACCGCGATGAGGTCGGTGCCGGCTTCAGCCACAAATTGGGCGACGTGGTGACCATCTCGGCTCCCGAATTCGGCGCCCTGATCAACCGCGTCGGCCGCAGCGACCAGATTGCACCCTGGACCTTCGGCGCCGGAGCGTTGATGAAAAACCTGGCCGCCCGCGGCCTGCTTTAACCGGGATTTCTTGCTGGGTTAAGCCGCATTTCTCATCGGGTCATGGCCTGCACGGCGCTGTCGAGCCGAGCCCCGAAATCAAAAATCGCTGACGATTCCCTTGTTTTCCCAATCTCCGTAACGGGTCGGCTCAGGACCTTCCCGGCCACCGATTTCCTCGACCGGTTCAGCATTTGGGCCTGCTTGTGATGCTGTGGACGGCTCCCGCCACCGGCATCACGATGTGCCAAAGTGCAGTTGCTGTTAACCGCCAGGAGGGAGCCGTCCTATGACCGAAGTTACCAC